>NZ_NSFW01000016.1:0-184766 GCF_002294905.1 Mesorhizobium sp. WSM4308
AAGGCCATGCTGGTGGTATCCTTAAAGGGCTTCGGATTGTTTGCGGGCGTGGCGCGAGCCAGCGGCCAATCAACTCTCCAAGCGATGGCGGACAAAGACGGCAGGGACCATGATGACGTCGGGTGCTCGCCCGATCCCAGGGACGGTCGCCTGCCGCCGGGACTGCCGGCTGTGATGGGCCGCAGTCCCGGCCGCCAGACTACCTGATCCTTCTCAAACAATCCTAGGGCGAAGCAGGAGCGCAGCTCCGTCGCGGAGACCCTAGGATCCATGCCGGGACCTTCGACGTAGAGTGCAGCGGAGCAGTATTCTGCACCGTAGCGGCGCCTAGAAGTCGCGGCATGGATCCTCGGATCTGCGCCGCGTCGCTTCGCTCCTTGCTTCGCCCGTGGATGACGAAGCGATGCGCGTTCCCGCAAGTGGGCCGCAGCGATGCCCGCTACTTCAGGTTCCATTTGCGCACGACCGGCTCGCCGAGATCATGCTCGTAGCCGAGCACGCTGATGCTTGCCGTATCGAGCACGAACAGCGCGCCGCCTTCCGGCGGCAGGCCGAGCCAGCGGGCGGCGAGCACGCGCAGGAAATGCGCGCTGGAAAAGATCAGGATCGAGCCGCCAGCTTCGCGAAGCTGTCTGATGATCCTGTCGGCACGGGCGCCGACATCGGCGGCCGTCTCGCCTTGCGGGCAACCGTCGCGAAACACGTTCCAGCCCGGCCGCTCGGTCAGGATGTCCTTGGTGGTGCGCCCCTCATAGGCGCCGTAGTCCCACTCCTGCAGATCATCGTTTCTGACGCTCTGACCGCCGAAGCCGGCCAGCACGCTGGTGTTGTAGGCGCGCTGCGAGGGGCTCGACCACACCGCCGAGAACGACAGGCCCGCGAGCCGCTGCGCCACGCCCCGCGCGGCGGCCTCGCCCGCCACCGTCAGCGGCATGTCGGTGCGGCCGGTATGCTGCCCCGAAAGGCTCCACGCCGTCTCGCCGTGCCGGACCAGATGGATTTGCGGATACGCGCTGCTCATACGCTCGGCCCTTCGTTGATGTCGGGCCAAAGCTGTAGCGGTCGGCGCAAGGGAGCGAAAGACCCGGCGACCATCGCGCCAGGCGGTCGGGGCGCAACCGAGCCAAAGCCAACAGGGATACCGGAAGATCGCCGCGGCACGCCCCTCGTCTGGCCCTGATCCACATGACGCTGGCCCTGTGAGCAGCCCGGCGGCGCAACTATATCAGCAGGGAGCCACCAAGGCTCCCGCCCCCAAGGGCGCCAACCCTTGCACAACAGGTCAGATCATCATGTACAAACATCTGCTCATCGCCACCGACGGGTCGGAACTGGCCGACAAGGGCGTTGCCCATGGCCTCACATTGGCAAAAGGCATCGGCGCCGCCGTCACCTTCGTCACCGTCTCGGAACCGTTCCCCATCTTGGCCTGGGGCGGCGCGATGGCCGGCTACGCGGCGGGCGACGAACTGGTCGTCTACCAGGAAGAGGCGCGTAAATATGGCAAGGAGGTTCTGGCCAAGTGCAAGGCCTCGGCCGATGCAGCGGGCGTGTCCGCCAAGCTTGTGCATGTCGAGGACAAACGGCCCGCCGAGGCGATCCTGGAACTGTCGCAGGCGCAGGGCTGCGACCTGATCGTGATGGCCTCGCATGGCCGCCGCGGCCTGGGCAAGCTGCTTCTGGGCAGCCAGACTGCGGAAGTGCTGTCCTACACCGCGATTCCGGTTCTGGTCGTTCGGTAATAGATCGGCCGGCGCTCATGCCCTTGAGATCAACGCGGCAGGATTTATATTGTACGGATTCAATCCGTACCGTATTATCATGAGCAAAGGGGATACCTATGCCGCGCAACGTCAGTGACAACGGTCGAATCGATTTTCGGATTGCGCCCGAAGCGAAAGCTGTGATCGCTCGTGCGGCGGCCTTGTCGAATGTCGGCCTGACCGAGTTCGTCACGCGTTCGGCACTGCGTGACGCCCAAGCCACGATCGAGCGCGCGGAACATCTTGCGCTATCAGGACGGGACAGTCTGCGTATCCTCGACCTGCTTGAGAACCCACCCTCCCCGACCAACCGTCTTATCCGCGCCGCCAAGGCCGGTCAGACCCTCGCGTGAACTCCACTACCTGGCAGGAAACGCCGATCGGAAAACAGCATGACCGTGCCGCCTTCGACTGCGGCGACACGGACCTCGACACCTATTTGCAGCGCTTCGCCCGTCAAAACCATGAAAGCGGTGGCGCGAAAACTTTCGTTGCCGTGACGGCGCAAGATCCTTCGCGCATCCTAGGGTTCTATTCTCTCAGCCCGGCTTCGATCGACTTTGTCCGGACGCCGGCCATCGCCAGACGCGGCCTTGGCCGCTATGAGGTGCCGGTCTACCGTCTAGGTCGGCTCGCAGTGGATCGTTCGATACAAGGCCGCGGCCTCGGCGGCGGTTTGCTGCTCGCTGCCGGAAAGCGCTGTATGGCAGTCGCGGAGGAAGTCGGCGGCGTTGCCTTGCTGATCGATGCCAAAGGGGATCAGGCGGCACGCTGGTATGAGGGTTACGGTGCGGTCCGTCTCGACGACGCGCCGTTGTCCCTGATCCTGCCTTTCGCCGTTATCGCCAAGGCGATAGCTGCGTTCTGAACGCCTGCGGCGGTGCTGGTGGTTCGCTAAGCCTGGCCCTTAGAGGCAGAATCCGGCATGCGTCAGCTATTCGTTTAGCCGTGCCGGAGGGAAACAACGAATGGCGCATGAGGATCACACCAGGGTAATCCCCGGGAGAACGCCGCAATCGGCGGCCATGCTGGCGGACGTCAAACGGGCGATGGCGATCACCGCCCGTCTCAACCGGTTGACGTTCAACGACGCGGACGAGGTCCGCGCCCTGTTCAGCGAACTGATCGGCAGGAAGGTCGACGACAGCTTCCTGCTGATCCCGCCCTTCTACGCGACCGGCGGGGCCGACACCCGCGTTGGCCGCAATGTCTTCATCAATCAGAACTGCACGTTTTATGATCTTGGCGGGCTCGACATTGCCGACGATGTGCTGATCGGGCCGAATGTCAGCCTCATCACGTCAGGCCATCCGCTCGAACCGTCGCGGCGCCGTGCCTTCACGACAGCAAGGCCGATCGTCATCGAGCGCAATGTCTGGATCGCCGCCGGCGCGACGGTCATCGGCGGCGTGACCATCGGCGAAAATTCCGTCGTCGCGGCGGGCTCGGTGGTGACCAGGGACGTTCCCGCGAACACGCTCGTCGGCGGCAACCCGGCGCGGGTTATCAGGTCGATTGCCGAGTGAGTCCACCTCACATCAGCGCCTCCAGCGCGAGATACACCCCCAGCGCCAGCAGCCCGACAAAGAACACCTTTCGAAAAGTCTCGACGCTCATCTTCTGGCGCAGCGCCTGGCCGATGAACATGCCGCCCAGCGCCGGCAGCAGCGCCAGGATCGACCCCGTCAGTTGCGCTGTCGGCGACGCGAAAGCCCCTGTCCTGAACAGACCGAGGGCAAGCGCCGCCGTCGAGACGGTGAAGGACAGGCCGAGCGCCTGGATGAGATCTTCCTTTTCCAGCCGCAGCAACTGCAGATAGGGCACCGCCGGAATGACGAAGACGCCGGTGGCGCCGGTGACCAGCCCGGTCGCCACGCCGACCAGCGGGGACATCAAGGCCTCGTGGCGCACCGGCGTGGTGAAGCCAAGCCTGAGGAGGCCGAGAATGGCGTAAAGCACCAACGCCGCGCCGAGCCCGGCCGAGGCCGCGCCCGCATGCGCGCCGGTGAGCACCCCTGCCCCGGCGACGGTGCCCAGCATGATGCCGGCCATCATCGTCCACAGCCGCCTGCACAGGCCGCCGAAGGCGGGGCCGGTGAACAGCTGCCAGAGATTGGTGACCAGCGACGGGATCAACAGCAAAGCGGCGGCCTCGGCCGGCGGCATCGTCACCGCCAGCAGGCCCATCGCCACGGTCGGCAGGCCCATGCCGACGACCCCCTTGACGAAACCGGCGGCGAGGAAAACGGCGCCGATCCAGGCGATGATGCCGGCGCTCAGCATGCCCACGGGATCAATCATGCAGCAGCATGTCAGCCGCATCGGCATCCGGTTTTGCCGGCACGGCATCATGGCGGGCGGGAACCGCCGTCGCGCATCCGCGCAGGCCAGGCTGCGCCTGCGCCATGGCAAGCGAGGCCACGGCGATCGCAAGCGCCATCGCCATGCCTTCAAGAATACCAAGCCGGCCTGTCGCTTTTTCGCCCATCGCAAACCTCCATCGCAAAAGATTTGACCGACATCCGGCCCGCGCACAATGTGGAAGTTGCGCTGCCAGCCTTCGTCCAGGCCGAAGGCTGAAGCCAACGCCGCGTACCTCGCAGGAGCAAAAAGATGCGCTTCGATCTCACCGATCTCCGGCTGTTCCTGCTGGTGGCCGAGCGCGGCAGCATCACCCACGGCGCCGAGCTTGCCGGGCTGGCGCTGGCCTCGGCGAGCGCCCGCATCAAGGGCATGGAGGAGCGGCTCGGCGCGCCGCTTCTGGAGCGCCGCCGCCGCGGCGTGGTGCCGACTGCCGCCGGCCAGGCGCTGCTGCACCATGCGCGGGCCGTGCAGAACCAGATCGAGGCGATGACCGGCGACCTCGGCGCCTATGCCGGCGGCCTGCGCGCCCGCGTGCGGCTGATGGCCAACACCGCC
Source organism: Mesorhizobium sp. WSM4308 (assembly GCF_002294905.1). NCBI lineage: Bacteria > Pseudomonadati > Pseudomonadota > Alphaproteobacteria > Hyphomicrobiales > Phyllobacteriaceae > Mesorhizobium > Mesorhizobium sp. WSM4308. The sequence continues at coordinate 4,683 of NZ_NSFW01000016.1, forward strand.
GCCACGGCCGAACTTTTACGCGACACCTTGCCGGCCTTCCTGGCGGCCCATCCCGGCATCGACATCGATTTGGAGGAGCGCCCCAGCCACGAGATCGCCGAGGCGGTGGCGAGCGGTGCGGCCGATCTCGGCATCGCCGCGACCTGGGCCGGCCTTGCGCATCTCGAACAGAAACCGTTCTTCATCGACCGGCTGGTGGTGATCGCCGCGCGGAACTGGCCGGGGCTCGCCGGCCTGCACAGCGCCAGCCTCGCCGACATGCTGGGCGAATCCTTCGTTGGCCTCGGCCTCGGCCACGCCCTGCAGGAGCACGTCACCCGCCAGGCCGCCCGGCTGGGCGGCCATCTGCATATCCGCATCCGCGTGCCCGGGCTCGACAATGTCTGCCGGCTGGTCGCGCAAGGTGCCGGCATCGCCATCGTGCCGGAAAGCACCGCCCGACATTCGGCTCGCACGCTGCGCAGCCTGCGGCTGACCGACGACTGGGCGACCCGCCAGCTCAATTTGTGCGCCCGCAGCTTCGACGAACTGACGCCGCAGGCAACGCTTCTGGCCGCGGCGCTTGATCCCGCCTCCCCGCATGGGCAGGAGATGATCATAGCCCATAAATGATACGGGCCTTGCTGTTATTAGAAATTTCCCCTAGGGTCTTTTCACATAAGAAAGAAAAGCGCATCTATTTATCTCATTTGTGAAAGACGGGCACTTTGCGGGAACATCTCGATCTGACCGATCGGCGGCTGGTCAAACAGCTGTCGCAGGACGCCCAGCCGGGCATCAACCGCCTTGCCGAGATCTTGGCGATTTCGGTGCCGACGGTGCGGTCGCGGCTGCGCAATTTGCTCGACCGCAATTTGCTCAAGATCGTCGGCCTGCTGAACCTCACCGAGCGGCCGGAACTGATCTCGGCTATTGTCGGCATCAATGCCCAGGGGCGCGGCCGGGCCCGCGAACTGGCGCAGCGCATTTCCGAACTGCCATTCGTCAACTCGGCTTCGGTGGTCACCGGACGCTTCGACATCATCGTCGACGTGACGGTGGCCGGTGACGTCGCCGATCTCTATCGCGTCACCAGCGAACTGATCCCGGGCGCCGGCGAGCCGGGCGAGGTCGTGCGCAGCGAAACCTTCGTCGTCATGGCGTCCTGCAACAAATGGGTCAGCCTGCCCGAAGGCTGCTGGTCGGACGACCGCAAGGAGCCGGCATGAGGATAGCGGTTCTCGGCGGCCTCGGCCTGCAAGGCCGCGCGGCCATCGCCGATCTCGTCGCCAGTGGTGTCGAGGAGGTGATCTGCGTCGATACCGCGCCGGATGGCGCGGCCCGGCTGGCTGATCTGACCGACCTTTCCCGCGTGCGTTTCGTCATGCCCAAGGGTGCAATCGGACCGGCGCTTGCCGATGTGCTGGCGGACGCCGACGGCGTCATCGATTTGCTGCCGCAGCCGCTGATGCGCGAGGCGGTGCAAGCCGCCATCGCGACCCGCACGCCCCTGGTCACCACCAATTATGCCAAGACCATCGCCGACCTGGCGCCGGAAGCCGAACGGGCCGGTGTATCGATCATGACCGAATGCGGGCTCGATCCCGGCATCGACCTCGTGCTTTACGCCCGCGCCGCAAAACAGTTCGACGCGATCGCATCAATCGATTCCTATTGCGGCGGCATTCCCGAGCCGAAGGCGATGGCCAAGCCGCTTTGCTACAAGGTGAGCTGGAACTTCGACATGGTCCTGGTCAGCCAGAACCGCGACAGCGTGATGATCGAGGACGGCAAGCGCGTCGCCGTGCCCGCAGCCCGCCAGCACGACAGTGCTTTCATCCACGAGATCGAGGTCGCCGGCCTCGGCCGGCTGGAAGCCTTCCCCAATGGCGATGCGCTGCATTATGTCGAGATGCTTCCCGCGGCCAAAGGGCTGCGCCGCTCCGGCCGCTACACGTTGCGCTGGCCGGGATGGTCGGCCTTCTGGGCGCCGCTGAAGGAACTCGGCTTCCTCTCCGAGGACAAGGTGCCCGGCACCTCCAGCAGCCCGCGCGAATTCCTCGGCCGGCTGCTCGGCCCGCAACTGCAATATGGCCCCCGCGAGAAGGACCTTTGCGTGATGCGCAATGTCTTTTCCGGCCTCCAAGGTGGCCGCGCCAAGACCGTGACATCCGATTTGATCATCGAGCGCGACCTGGCGTCGGGCCTGTTCGGCATGAGCCTCGGCGTCGGCTACCCCGCCAGCATCGTGGCGCAGATGCTGGCGCGGCGCGAGATCACCACGCCAGGCCTTTTGAACCCGCTGCTCGACGTGCCCGACGAAGCCTTCTTCGACGAATTGGCCAACCGCGGCATCAAGGTTGCCGAGACGGTGGCCTGGGACTGAGGATTTTCGAACGGCCCGCCGGCAAACGGCGTCGCCGCTCAAAAAAGAGCCCAAGGGAAATCCGCGGGCAAACAACAACAGGGAGGAATGCCAGGATGAAGATTGCCAGACTTTTCATCGCCGGAAGACTTTTCATCGCCGGACTTGCGCTCGCGGGCCTGACCGCTGCCGCCAGCGCCGGAACGCTGGACGAGATCACCAAGCGCGGCGAATTGCGCGTCGCCGTGCAGACGCAAGGACCGCCCTTCTCGCTGGTCGGCGCCAATGGCGAACGCACCGGCAGTTCGGTCGAACTCGCCGAACTGATGGCCAAGGAAATGGGTGTGAAGATCACCTTCCTCGACTTCGACTGGGACGGCCTGATCCCGGCGCTCTTGTCCGGCAAGGCCGATCTCCTGGTCGCCGACATGACGCCGACGCTGGCGCGCGGCATGAAGGTCGCCTTCACCACGCCTTACATGTACACGGGCAGCACCGTCTTCACCAAGGCCGACAGCAAATTCAAGACCACCGAGGACTGCAAAGCCAAGGGCACCAAGATCGCCGTGCTGCTCGGCGCCACCGGCGAGAAGGAAGCCAAGGCCGCCTTCCCCGATGCCGACATCAAGAGCTACAAGGGCGGTGGTCCGCTGCTGCTCGACGCGGTCAACAACGGTCAGGCCGATTGCGGCGTCAACGACGTCTCGGCGGTCAAGGGCCAGTCGACCGCCTACCCGGCCGGCACCTTCACCATCATGCCGGACCTCTTGTCGAAGGAGCCGCTTGCCTTCGCCACCCGCTATGACGAGCCGGACCTGCTGGTCTGGATGAACCTGTTCCTCAACCAGGTCACCATCGACGGCCGCCTGCAGAAGAACCTCGACTACTGGGTCAATTCCGACGCCTGGAAGAAAGACCACTAAATTGGGTGAGTAGTGAGTAGGCAGTAGTGAGTAGTGAGTAGCCATTCGGCGCACTTTTCTACTGCCTACTGCCTACTGCCTACTGCCTACTCACACCGCCGCGCTCATGCTCGAAAATTTCAGTTTCCGCACCATCGTCGAATACCTGCCGCTGTTCGGACAGGGCCTGGTCACGACTGTCTGGCTGTCGGCGATCTCCTTTGTCGGCGCGCTCCTCGTCGGCATCGCGCTGTGCGCCATGAATTTGCAGCGCGGCTGGTTGTTTCGCGCGCCGGCCAAGGCCTATATCGACGCGGTGCGCGCCACGCCCTTGCTGGCGCAGCTCTATTTCCTCTATTTCGGCCTGCCCCGGCTCGGCTTCGTGCTGCCGGAACTCGTCGTCGGCATCCTCGCTTTGTCATTGAACAGCGGCGCCTATATCGCTGAAATCATTCGCGCCGGCATCCTGTCGATCCCGCGCGGCCAAGTCGAGGCCAGCGTCGCCTCCGGCATGACCTACACGCAGCGCATGCGCCTGGTCGTCCTGCCGCAAGCCTTCAAGGTGACGATCCCGCCGCTGCTCGGCCAGGCGATCGTGCTGGTCAAGGATTCCGCGCTTCTGTCGCTGATCTCGGTCGCCGAGCTGACGCGTGCCGGGCAGTTGCTCGCCTCCGATCGTTTCATGCCGGCGGAAGGCTTTCTCACCATCGCCGCCTTCTATTTGCTGCTCTACTACGGCCTGAAGGCACTGGCCGGTCTCTCCGGCCGCTGGCTCGGCACGGCGGGGGCGCGGACATGATGTGGCAGCAATTCGTCAGCCTCGCCGGCTCTTATCCGCTGGCCCTGCGCGGCCTCGGCATGACCGTGGTGCTGTCGCTGATCAGCCTGGTGCTCGGCACCTTGCTCGGCTTCGGTCTCGGCATCTTGCGCACCGGCGGCAGCCGGCTACTCTCCAGCGTCATCGGCGCCTGGGTCGACCTCATCCGCGGCACGCCGTTCCTGGTGCAGATCTTCCTGATCTTCTTCATCCTGCCGGAGTTCGGTATCGAGCTCGACGCCTTCACCGCCGGCGTCATCGCGCTGACCAATCTCGCCGCCTGCTTCATCTGCGAGATCGTCGCCGCAGGCATCCGCTCGGTTCCATCAGGTCAGGTCGAGGCGGCGCTGGCGTCCGGCCTGTCGCGCTGGCAGCGCATGCGCCAGGTGGTGCTGCCGCAGGCGATGCGCATCGTGCTGCCGCCGCTGGTCGGGCAATATGTGCTCTTGATCAAGGATTCTTCCGTTGTCTCGGCCATCGGCCTGACCGACCTCACCCGCGTCGGCTGGCTGGTGGTGCAGCGTGTGCCCAACGGTCTGCTGGTCTTCTTCCTCGTCGGCGTCGGCTATTTCATCGTCTGCTATCCGCTGATCATGCTGGCCCGCCGGCTAGAACGCCGCATGGGTGCGGCGCATGGCGAGGTGCAGCTGTGACATCGAACCCCAAAGGGCCAAGCAATATGACCGAAGCGGGCATGACCCAACCAGGCCTGACCAAGACCGGCATGATCGACTTTCGCGGCGTCAACAAATGGTTCGGCGCGCTCAACGTGCTCAGGGATATCACGCTCAGCGTCGAGCCGCGCGAAGTGGTCGTCGTCTGCGGCCCGAGCGGTTCGGGCAAGAGCACGCTGATCCGCTGCATCAACGGGCTGGAGACAATCAAGGACGGCCACCTCATCGTCGACGGCCAACGCGTCGGCGACCCCGCCACCAACATGACGCAGCTGCGCACCGAGATCGGTTTCGTCTTCCAGTCCTTCAACCTCTACCCGCACAAGACCGCGCTCGAAAACGTCACGCTGGCCCCCATCCATGTCCGCAAGATCCCGCGCGCCGAGGCCGAACAGGCCGGGCGCGAACTGCTGGCCAAGGTCGGCTTGGCCGACAAGGTCAACGCCTATCCGGCACAGCTCTCCGGCGGCCAGCAGCAGCGCGTGGCGATCGCGCGTTGCCTCGGCATGCGGCCCAAGATCATGCTGTTCGACGAACCGACTTCCGCCCTCGACCCGGAAATGATTTCGGAAGTGCTCGACGTCATGGTGGCGGTCGCCGAGGAAGGCATGACCATGATGGTGGTGACGCACGAGATGGGCTTTGCCCGCAAGGTCGCCCAGCGCGTCGTGTTCATGGATGCTGGCGCCATCGTCGAAAGCGGCACGCCCGACGAGTTCTTCTCACACCCCAAGACCGACCGCAGCCGCGCCTTCCTGAGCAAGATTCTCAGGCATTGAGGGCGGCGACCGTCGGCTTTGCGGTGCAACCGATCTGTAAGCCGTTAGGGCCATCGTACCGGGCGAGCGGCTGCCCTTCCGCTGCGGGCGAAAGGGCAAACCGTCTGGGATGGGCGGCTCAGGCCGCCGTCGGGTAATCCGTATAGCCCCTGGCGTCGCCGCCGTAGAACGTCGCCTTGTCGGGGACGTTCAGTTCGGCATTGCGCTTCAGCCGGCTGACCAGGTCGGGATTGGCGATGAACAGCTTGCCGAACGCGACCAGGTCGGCATAGCCGTCCCCGACGGCCTTTTCGGCCAGTTCCTTGTCGTAGCCATTGTTCACCAGCCAGGCACCGGTGCCGCCGGCCTTGTGATAGGCGGCCTTGAGTTCTTCGTAATCGAACGGCTGGTCGCCCTGGCTGAAGTCGCGCGCGCCGCCGGTCGCGCCTTCGACGATGTGGATATAGGCAAGGCCACGGCTGCCCAGGCCCGCCACCACATGGTTGAACAGCGGCTGCGGATCGGCATCCGAAGTGTCGTTGGCGGGTGTCACCGGCGACAGCCTGATCCCGGTCCTGCCGGCGCCGACTGCGCCCGTGACCGCGTCGACCACCTCGAACAGGAAGCGCGTCCGGTTCTCGATCGACCCGCCATACGCATCGCCGCGATGGTTGGTGCCCGAACGCAGGAACTGGTCGATGAGATATCCGTTGGCGCCATGGATCTCGACGCCGTCGAAACCCGCCACCTCGATCGCCGCCTTGGCGGCGCGGCGGAAATCATCGACGATGCCGGGGAGTTCGGCCGCATCGAGCGCGCGCGGCTCGGAGGTCTCGGCGAACTCGCCGCTGCCATCCGGCTTGACCAGGAACGTCTTGGAGTTTGCGCGGATCGCCGACGGCGCCACCGGCTTGCCGCTGCCGGGCTGCAATGTGTTGTGCGAGATGCGCCCGACATGCCAGAGCTGCACTACGATCTTGCCGCCGCCTCTATGGACGGCGTCGGTGACACGCTTCCAGCCGGCCAGCTGGTCCGCGCCATAGAGGCCGGGCACGTTGGCATAGCCCTGGCCCTGATGGCTGATGGCGGTGGCTTCGGTGACGATAAGACCAGCCGTGGCGCGCTGGCTGTAATAGGTCACCGAGAGGTCGCCGGGCACCGCATTGGGCGAGCGATTGCGCGTCAGCGGCGCCATGACGATGCGGTTCGCCAGCGTCAGGTCGCCGGCCCGCAAGGGATCAAACAGGGTAGTCATGAGAAATGCCTTTCATGCATTCGGGGGGAGGATCGTCAGAGATCGGACAAGGCGGCCTGAAAGGCGGCGATGGTTTCTTCGTTGCGCTTGTAGAACACCCATTGGCCGACCCGACGCGTTGTCACGAGGTCGGCCGATGCCAGCGTCGCCAGATGCGCCGAGACGCTGGACTGCGCCAGGCCGCGATGGTCGAACTGGCTGGCGCAGACACCCATCTCGAGCGGATGCGCCTGCGCGGCGAAGTGCTGTTCAGGCTCCTTCAGCCACGCCAGCACATCGCGTCGAAACGGATGCGCCAGTGCCCTCAATATGATGTCGCGGTCCATCTTCACCTCGTATCGATCTCACCCGATATATAGATCGAGTAGAGCCGATATGGCAGGAAATCCATGCCATTTTCGAAGGCCATCGGAGCAAGTTGGTCTCTGGACACGGCACGAAGCCGCAAATAGCGCCGCCGGGCGCCAGTCTCCGCGGCGAATGCGCCGCCATCCCGTCAGGTGACCGACAGCACCTTGCCCGTATCGTGCTGGCGCACGAAATCCACATGGCTGCCGTCCCAGTGGTAGGAGTAGTGCCGGCCCTGCACCGGCACGGGAATGACGTCGGGCCAGAAGATGCCGATGCATTGGCCGTCCGGCATGCGCACGCTGTTCCAGACAAGTCCATCGCTGCCTTGCGCCCGCAGCGCCCGCCCCTCCGCCTGCGAGGCGGTGTAGTCGTCGGGGTCGAGCACGCCGGGCACGGCGTTGACGTCATCGAGGTCGCGGTCGACGCTGCCGATCAGCACGCGAAAGTCCGCCGTCCAGCCCGGATCCTCATTGGTGGCGCGCATGAAATTCTGATGGTGGTGGATGGTTTCGGCCAGCGCCACATCCTCGCTGTCGCCGGCATAATAGAGGCCGTAGCTGCCATCCGAGAAACGGCCGGGCCGCAGCGTCGAACAATGCACGAAGGGCGCCATGACGAAGCTGGCGCCGGGACCGGACACCCGTCTTGCCGCCGCGACCTTGCCGAGATCGCCGATCTCCAGCCGGATGCGCGGGTTGGTCTTCTCCTCGACGGCGGCCAGCGCCTCCCAGTCGCGCGGATCGGCAATGTCCTCGAACAGGTCGATCGGCGGATGGATGGAGCGGATGATGCGAAACGTCTGGGGCCAGTGGACGCGGCGCCGGACCGCGAGCCCACTCACCATGCACCACGCTCCGCATCGAGCCATTCGCGCATGGCGGCGAGATCGGAGATTTCGCCGCGCAGCATCAGGTCGAGCGCCGACTGGCCGCCGAACGTGGCATTGGGCTTGCGGATCCAGGCATAGCCGCGCGCCGGTTCGGTGAAGAGATAGCGCAGCCCCTTGTGGATGCCCATCAGATGCGCCATGCGCGTGCGCAGGTCGCGGTCGATCCTGCCGATGCCGCCTTCCTTCCAGCGTGCCCCAGTCTTCCAACGTGCCCAGGTGCGCGCCGACATGCCGCCGAGCAGGATGCAGGCCTCGAGGTCAGTGAGGTTCCACGCCTTGAACAGATTGACCGTGGTGCGCGCCAGCGCGCCGGCCTCTTCTTCCGAAATGGCTGACCCGACCGCGGCCGGCGTCGTGACGATGGACTGAAGCTGCATGTTGCTCACCCTGCTATTGGCAGAGATATAGCATGTATTTGCCAATTGGCAAGGATGAGACCTTAACAGACTTGGGTTCCTCGCCCCCACGAAGTGGGGGAGAGGTGGATCGGCGAAGCCGAGACGGAGCGGGGGATGGCGCGGCCCTAGGTGATTGAGCAGAAACTTCCAGCGCCGCAGCCCCCTTTCCGACCGCTTCGCGGCCACCTCTCCCCCGCTTTGCGGGGGCGAGGAACCCAAGTCCTGGAAGGTCGATGCTAAGGCCCTGCCTACTCCGCCGCCTCATACCCGGCGATGCCCTTGATCTCGAGGAAATCCTCGAGCCCGTATTCGGCGTATTCGCGGCCGTTGCCTGATTGCTTGTAGCCGCCGAAGGGCAGGCCGGCGTCCCAGGCCGGGTAGTTGATGTAGACATTGCCGGAGCGCATGCGTGCCGCCACGTCGCGGGCCTTCTGGATGTCCTTGGCCTGGATGTAGGAGGCAAGGCCGTAGACGGTGTCGTTGGCCTGCTCGACCGCCTGTTCGACCGTGTCGTAGGGCAGGATCGCCAGCACCGGCCCGAAGATTTCCTCGCGCGCGATGCGCATGTCGTGGGTGACGTCGGCGAACACCGTCGGCCTGACATAGTAGCCGCGGTTGAGTTCGGCCGGGCGGCCGGGGCCGCCGGCGACCAGCGTCGCCCCCTCGTCGATGCCGGCCTGGATCAGGTCCTGGATCTTGTCGAACTGCATCTGGCTGACCACCGGGCCAAGCTTGGTGTTGGCGCCGTCGGCCGGGCCGACCACGAATTTTTCCGCCGCCGCCTTGGCATAACCGGCGGCCTCGTCATGGCGCTCGCGCGGCACGAACATGCGGGTCGGCGCATTGCAGGACTGGCCGCTATTGCCGAAGCAGCCGGCGACACCCTTGGTGACGGCGCGGGCGAGGTCGACATCCGGGAACAGGATGTTGGCCGACTTGCCGCCCAGTTCCTGGTGCACGCGCTTGACCGTGTCGGCGGCGGCCTTGGCCACCAATATGCCGGCCCGCGTCGAGCCGGTGAACGACATCATGTCGACGTCGGGATGGCTGGACAGCGCCTGGCCGACGCCGGGGCCGTCGCCATTGACGAGATTGAACACGCCCTTCGGCACGCCGGCCTCATCGATGATCTCGGCGAAGATGATGGCGTCGAGCGGCGCGATTTCCGACGGCTTCAGCACCATGGTGCAGCCGGCGGCAAGTGCCGGGCCGACCTTGCAGGTGATCTGGTTCAGCGGCCAGTTCCACGGCGTGATCAGGCCGACGACGCCGATCGGTTCCTTGACGATGAGCGAGGAACCCTTGACGTGACGAAACTGGAAGGTCTTCAGCGTCTCCGCCATCTTCTCCAGATGCGCCAGCCCGACGCCAACCTGGCTGTCGAGCGCCATCTGGCGCGGCGCGCCCATTTCGCGCGACACGGCGAGCGCCAGGTCCCTGGAGCGCTTCTTGTAGACCTCGATGACGCGGTTCAGCATGTCGAGGCGTTCTTCGACCGAGGTGAAGCCGAACGTATTGAAGGCGCGCCTGGCGGCGGCCACCGCCTTGTCTACATCGGCCTTGGAACCCAGCGAGATCCGCGCGAAAACATCCTCGTTCGACGGATCGATGACATCGAGCGTGTTGGGCACGACAGGATCGACCCACGCACCGTCGATATAGAACTGCAGATTGTGTGACATGGTTTTCTCCTTGGGGTGCCGCAAGGCCGTTCCGGCCGTCATATCCGATCAGAAATAACGATGCACAAACGCCGCTGTCAAACACAACCCCCGAAATGGTTGAGCCAGCGCGCCAGCGATTGAGCCAGAGGCGTTGGCCAGAGAACCCAGCCGTTTTCAATGGCCAAGGATGGATTACAGCAGAGTGTGACCTGCCTCGACCAGATGCCGTCGCGCCGCATCCTGATCCCCGGCCTTCACCAGCAGATGATCGCCGTCGAAGGTGGACACCAGGAAGATGCCCAGCTCGTTTTCCGACAGCGGCCGGATGACCGACAGCACGATGCCGGTTTCGTCGAAAGCAAAAGGCCCCTGCAATTTGAAGGCGACCCAGTCGCCATCGTGCTTGACCGTGCCAGGAACGCGATCCTGCAGGCACGTGATCGAAAGCTCGTCGTCGGTCCGGGTGATGCTGACGAAGCCCGGCCCGTCCGCCCAGCCGGGAATGCCGTCGCCCGCAGCGAGCCGCGAGATCGCGTACGGCCCGGGAAGTTGCCTCAATTTGACCTTGGCAGCCATCGTCGTATCCATGCCTCCGATTTGTCCGCTATCGCGTCAATTTCTTGCTCATATAGATCGTCATGCCGCCCATGAACGGCTCCTCCCGCTCGATCGTATAGCCATGCTTTTTGTACAACAACACATTGGCCTCGAAGGCGCCATTGGTCAGCAGGCGCAGCTCCTGGCGGCCTGCTTCGAGCGCCTTCCGCTCGGCCCGCTCCAGCAGCAGCCGGCCGATCCCCCTGCCCTGCGCCGGCGGCGCGACGCAGACATTCTCGATCCACAGATGATCGTCGGCCAGCATGGTTTCGATCATGCCGACGATGCGGCCGCCGTCGACGGCAAGCTCGAACGGATGCTCGGCAACGGCCTTCCCGTAATCGGCGCGCATCGGCAGCGGCTCGCGGCCGATCACCGGCACCCATTTGCCATAGGCCGCGCGCACAATGTCCCTGATGGTCGCGGCGTCAGCGGTTTCGGCCGGCCGAAACCGGATGGAAGAATTTGTCATCACAGTGCTCCAGATATGCAAAACCCCGCCGGCGATGTCGCGGCGGGGCTGGAAACGAACGAACCGGATCTATCCTGCCGGCCTTTGTCGTCGCGCGCTCAGCATGCCGCTCGGCAATGAGCGGCAGCGTCGCTGGGTGTTTGTGGGCGCGAGAGCGAACATGACGCCAAGCTGGAACATGAGGCGCGGGGCGTCAAGGCTTGGGGATTAGCCCAGACTTTCGAACTTAGTGCTCTTGCGCCGTCGGCCTGAACAGGATCTCGTTGATGTCGGCCTCATCGGGCCAACTCATGGCGAACTCGACCGTCCTGAAGGAGTCCGCCGGATGGCTACACGGTCACAGAGCGCGCGCACGCTTCAGCGGTCGATCCTGGCCGCCTGTTGCGGCGAATAGCGCTCGCCCTGCACGGCAATTGCCGAGACCGCGTTTTCGATGTCGGCAAGATCCTGCGCCGTCAGCGCGACCGAGGCCGATCCGATGTTCTCCTCGAGGCGGTTGAGCTTCGTCGTGCCGGGGATCGGAACGATCCAGGGTTTTTGCGCCAGCAGCCAGGCGAGCGCGACCTGCGCCGGGGTCGCCTTCTTTTGCGCCGCGATGGCGACGATCGCATCGACCAGCGCCTGGTTCGCCTTGCGCGCCTCTTCCGCGAAACGCGGCACGGTGTTGCGGAAGTCGCTGCTGTCGAACCTGGTATCGGCATTGATGGCGCCGGTCAGGAAACCCTTGCCCAGCGGGCTGAAGGGCACGAAGCCGATGCCCAGTTCTTCGAGCACCGGCAGGATCGCCTCCTCGGGTTCGCGCCACCACAGCGAATATTCGCTTTGCAGGGCGGCGACCGGCTGCACCGCATAGGCGCGGCGGATGGTGCGCACGCCGGCTTCGGAGAGGCCGAAATGCTTGACCTTGCCTTGGCCGATCAAGTCCTTCACCGCGCCCGCCACATCCTCGATCGGCACGACCGGATCGACGCGGTGCTGGTAGAGCAGGTCGATGCGATCTGTCCTCAGCCGCTTGAGCGAGGCTTCGACGACCTCGCGAATATGCTGCGGCCGGCTGTCCATGCCCTCATGTCCGGCCGTGCCGGCGATGTCGATGCCGAATTTGGTGGCGATCACCACCTGGTCGCGGATCGGCTGCAGCGCCTCGCCGACGACCTCCTCGTTCTTGAACGGCCCATAGACCTCCGCCGTGTCGAAGAAGGTGATGCCGCGCTCGAACGCGGAGCGGATCAGGCGAACGGCATCCGGCGTCTCCATCGGCGCCCCGTAGGACTGGCTGATCCCCATGCAGCCGAGCCCGATGGCCGAGACTTCGAGGCCGCTTGTTCCAAGTGTGCGCTTTTGCATCTTCAATTCTCCTTCGGTGTGATCCGCACCGTGGCGGCGCGGGCGCGCGCCGCGATCATCGGTGCGAGATAAGGGCTGGCTGCGTATTTCGCGCGGTAGGCGTCATCAATGCGGGCGTTGACGGTTCCCTCGACTGCTTCGAAGGTAACGTCCCGGGTCAGGCCGGCAGCCGTGATGCGTCCGGCCTTCTGCCTGATCGCGGCCTGATACCAGCGCGACTGCTGGCCGTTGTAGCCGCGCACATAAAGCGCGCCGTCGACGACGACCGACCAGATCCAGGTCGGCGTGCCCAGGGTCACGCCGTCATCGCGCAAAGGCGAAATATGCAGATCGTCGGTTGCCGCGATCCTCTCGAGTTCATCCTTCGACCAAGGCATTTCCTATTCCTTTTTCTCGGCATCCGCCTGTTCGAAAACCTTGCGGGCGACGCCGATCGCCGTGCTTGCAACCGGCCATCCGGCGTAAAAGGCGAGATGCGTGATGGTTTCGATGAGTTCGTCGCGGGTGACGCCATTGTCGAGTGCCCGCTTCATGTGGAAAGGCATTTCGTTGATCCGGTAGTTCGAGATCAGGCTGGCGACGGTGACGAGGCTGCGGTCGTGCGGCGAAAGGCCGGGCCGTATCCAGACATCTCCGAACAGCACCTCGTCGGTGTATCTGCCGAGCGCGGGCGCGATATCGGAGAACGGATTCCTGTGCGGCACTGGTTTATCGGTCATGGTGGTTTCCTTCGTTGCGGCATCGGTCCAAGCGAAGCTGATGCTTGCTCAGACCCCGTATTGTTCGTCGGTAACATGCTCCATCCAGTCGACGACCTTGCCTTCGAGGGCCTCGGCGATGGCAATGTGGGTCATCGCTGTTGTCGGTGCCGCGCCATGCCAGTGCTTCTCGCCGGCCGCGAACCAGACGATGTCGCCGGGGCGAATAGGCTCGATCGGGCCGCCCTCACGTTGGACCAGGCCGGCGCCCGACATGACGATCAGCGTCTGGCCGAGCGGATGGGTGTGCCACGCGGTGCGCGCGCCGGGTTCGAAAGTCACGGTGGCGCCGCCGACGCGGGCCGGCTCGCTGCCCTTGAACGGTGCGTCGATGCGCACCGTGCCGGTGAAATAGTCGGCTGGACCATTTGCGGAAGGCTGCGAGCCGCTTCGCTTGATGTCCATGGTTTCTCCTTCTCGACGCCAGGCAGCACGCTGCCCCAGGCCTTCAAGGCCGCCGAGTTCGGGCAGCCAATTGTGATGGCGTCTATTTAGCGCCTGCGATTGGCCTGGATTAGATGCTATACCCGGCATGTACTTATGAGGAAAACTCATCAATGCCGCGAGACAATCTGAACGAGCTGGCCGCTTTCCTCGCCGTCGCGCGCGAAAAAAGCTTCACGCGGGCGGCGGCACAGCTCGGCGTCTCACAATCGGCGCTCAGCCACACGGTGCGCGCGCTGGAGGAGCGGCTGGGCGTGCGGTTGCTGACCCGCACCACGCGCAGCGTGGCGCCCACCGAGGCCGGCGAGCGCCTGGTGCGCTCCGTCGGGCCAAGGCTCGACGAGATCGAGGCCGAGCTCGCCGCGCTCAGCGCCCTGCGTGAAAAGCCCGCCGGCACCATCCGCATCACTGCCGGCGAGCATGCCGCCGAGGCGGTGCTGTGGCCGGCGATCGCGCGGCTTATGCCGGACTATCCCGACATCAAGGTCGAGATCATCGTCGACTACGGCCTGACCGACATCGTCGCCGAGCGCTATGACGCCGGCGTGCGGCTTGGCGAACAGGTGGCGCACGACATGATCGCGGTGCGCATCGGCCCCGACATGCGCATGGCCGCGGTTGGATCGCCTGCTTATTTCGCCCGGCAGCCGAGGCCGCGCACGCCGCAGGAGCTCACCACCCACAACTGCATCAACCTGCGCCTGCCGACCTATGGCGGGCTCTATGCCTGGGAATTCGAAAAGGCCGGGCGCGAACTGAAGGTGCGCGTCGAAGGCCAGCTGATCTTCAACACGGCGGGGTTGCGCATGAATGCGGTGCTGGCCGGCCTTGGCCTTGCCTACCTGCCGGAGGATCAGGTACGCGCGCATCTGGCCGACGGCCGGCTGGTGCGGGTGCTGGCAGACTGGTGCCCGCCCTTCCCTGGCTACCATCTCTACTACCCCAGCCGTCGCCAGGCGACGCCTGCCTTCTCGCTGCTGGTCGATGCGCTGCGCTATCGCGGCTAGAACGTCTGGACTGCGCCCGCGGTCGTTCTATTTTCCTGCCGGAACGCGATCGAAGAAACCCCGGAGCCGTCGCGGTGACAGAAACCGACCTCTATCGAGGCTATATCGACTGCCTCAACAATCAGGATTGGGCGCGGCTGCATCGCTTCGTCCATGACGAGGTGCACTACAACAGTGAGCGCGTCGGCCTGTCGGGTTACCGCGCCATGCTGGAGCGGGATTTCCGGGAAATTCCTGATCTCTATTTCGATGTCCAGCTGCTGATCGCCCAACCACCGTTCATAGCCAGCCGCCTGCAGTTCAACTGCACGCCAAAGGGAACCTTCTTCGGCCTGCCCATCAACGGCCGCAAGGTCTCGTTCAGCGAGAACGTTTTCTATGAATTTCTGAGCGATCGGATCAGGAACGTCTGGTCGGTGATCGACAAGGCGGCCATCGAAGCACAGCTTTGATGAGGCCAGCTCCCCTCTCCCCATTCCACAGGGAGTTGAGGACTGATCCGCGCAGCGGACGAAAAGCCAATTGCTTGGCTTTTCAAAAGACGAACGGCCGGCAGGCGGATGAGAGGCAGCGCCAACGTTGGTCAGCGATTGCCGATCGTTCGCAAAAATCGATCATTCTGACCATAACAATTCGTTGGAAAGATCGTTTGAGGAATGGCATTCCTCCGGCATACATGTCTGGAGAATTGCATTGTCATCCGCCACCCACATCGCGAACGATATTTCGAAAAGCATGATTTCCGCCGACCTCGCCGCAGGCCGCAAGCGGCTCGATTCGGTGTGGAACGGCATTATCCCCGGCATCGTGCTGGTGGCGATGATCACGGCCGTCGCCTTCTCGGCGCACAATGTCTCCGGCTTCGCTTTGTTCAGCCCGATGATCCTGGCCGTCGTTGCCGGCATGGTCTATTCCAACGTGCTCGGCACGCCGGCGCACGCCAAGGCCGGCATTGCCTTCTCGCAAAAGCGCCTGCTGCGCTTCGCCATCGTCCTGCTCGGCTTCCAGCTGACGCTCGGCCAGGTCGTCTCCATCGGCGCCGGCGGTGTCGGCATTGTCGCGGCGACGCTTGGCGCCACCTTCCTCTTCACCGTCACGCTCGGCCGGCTGATCGGCGTCGACGCCAAGCTGGCGCAGCTGATTGCCGCCGGCACCTCGATCTGCGGCGCCTCGGCCATCGTCGCCACCAACATCGTCACCGATGCGCGCGACGAGGACGTCACCTATGCCGTCGCCTCGATCACGCTGTTCGGCACCGTCGCCATGCTCGGCTTCCCGCTGCTCGCGCCGGCGCTCGGCCTCGACCAGCACGCTTTCGGCCTGTGGGCCGGCGCCTCCATCCATGAGGTGGCGCAGGTCATCGGCGCCGGCTTCCAGAACGGCACCCAGTCCGGCGAGATCGCCACCGTGGCCAAGCTGACGCGCGTTGCCATGCTGGCGCCGATGGTCATCGCACTCGGCCTGATGGCACGGCGCGGCAGCCGCGACCAATCGGCGGCACGGCCGCCCATGCCGTGGTTCGTCGCCGCCTTCGTCGCCGTCGTGGCGTTGAACAGCCTGGTCACCGTGCCCGCCGAAGTGAAGTCGGCCATGGCGCTCGCCACCACCATCATGCTGACCATGGGGCTGGCCGCCATGGGTCTGCAGGCCGACATTTCGCAGCTGCGGTCGCGCGGCCTGCGCCCGCTGGCGCTCGCCTTCTGCGCCTTCCTGTTCATCGGCGGCTTCAGCCTGATGCTGGTGAAGTTCGCCTAGCTCGCCAAGCCTCCCGCGAGAATTCGGATGCTGGCGGCCGCAGGGACGTCGGCTGGGTTGCCTGGCCGCATCTCACTCCAGTTTCCGACGCGCTCTTTCCTTGCGCCAGCACAACGACCGACCAACCGGCTCTGCTACGGTCGAAGTATGGGGAGAACCACGAAGGAGACGCCCATGCGGATCGATCCGAACATGTCCATGGACGACCTCATGAGACGATGGCCAACAAGCGTTGCCGTGCTGATCCGGCACGGGATGCACTGCGTGGGCTGCCACATCGCTCCCTTCCATTCGATTGCCGAGGCCTGCCGGGATCATCGAATTGACGAAGCCGATTTCCTGAAAGGTCTTGAACGCGCCGTCGCCGGCGGGCCGGTCAGCCGTCCCGATGCTCCGCCAGCATCACCAGGCGATGCGCGTCGGTGATGGTGACACGCTGGCGGCCGCTGACGATGATCCCGCGTTCCTCCCAGGCGCTCAGCAGCCGGCTCACCGTATGCAAGGTCGTCCCCGTCATCTCGGCGATGTCCTGGCGAGAGATCGGGAAGTCGATCTCGATGCCGGCCTCGGTCTTGCGCCCCGTCTGCTTCACCAGCCGCAGCAGCGCACTGGCAACGCGTTGCTCGACCTGTTCGGTGGCCAGTTCCATCACGCGCGCCTGCGTGTCCTGCAGCCTCGCGCCGACCGTCTTGAATGTTCCCGCGGTAAGAACGGGAAACCGGGATGACAGGTCCGGCCACACGGCATTCGGCCAGACCAGAACCACGCAGTCGACCGCGGCGATCGCGGTTGCCGGATAGGTCAGCCGGCCGAGTGCGGCGGCAACGCCGAATATTTCGCCCTCACTGATGTAGCGGGCGATCACCTGGCGCCCGTCGGGCGTGGTCCGCACCACGCGAATATGTCCCGCCAACAGCACGTAGAATGAACGCGCCTCGGCCTCCTGCTCGAAAATCGCGGCTTCCTTGGCAAACCGCACGGACCGGGCATCCCTCAGAATGCTGTCCAGCTCCGCGGGCCCCAGGCCCTCGAACAGCGAAAGCCTCGCGATGATCGATCGGTCAAGCGGCAACCCCAAACCCTCGCTGCACACGGTTCCAGATGACGCCGGCAGCCAGTCTATATTTCGTCCGCCAGTTTGCGCCAGCGCAAATCGCCTGTCCGTGCTGTCGGCTAGAAGGCTGCAACGGTTTGAGCCGTGATGCACCGAAGAAAGGACTTTACCATGAAATTCCACCTGATTGCCGCGGCCGCCGCCCTGCTCGCCCTCGCCGGCGTCGCAAACGCCGAAGAGCACGTCGTCCAGTTGCTGACCAAGGGAGACAAGGGATCCATGGTCTTCCAGCCCGATTTCATCAAGGCGGCCCCTGGCGATACGGTCAAGTTCGTGCCCGGCGACAAGACCCATAATGTCGAAACCATCAAGGGAATGCTTCCCGACGGCGCCCAGGAAATCAAAAGCAAGATGGGTGAAACCACCACTGTCACCATGACGCAGGAAGGCGTCTACGGCGTCAAATGCAGCCCGCATTACGGGATGGGCATGGTGGCGCTGATCGTGGTCGGCAAGCCCGTGAATCTCGACGCGGCGCAGGCCGTCAAGCAGGTCGGCAAGGCCAAGACCGTGTTCCCCACGCTGTTTGCTCAGGTGGCGAAGGCGAACTGATCGAGGCCGACGGCCGGGCGGACAGACAGGTTCGTCCGCGCTCGACATTGGAATTGCAAAGTCTTGTGGGAGTGGCGGCGGCTTCGGCACCGTCACTCCCACGGCGTTTTGGCGCCCGGCGGGTATCTCCATTCGCCCGCGATTGCCGGTCTCCGAACAGCCGTCGTTGCCTCCCAGATGAACCAGATCAAGGCAAACTAAATTTCAAATTTGCGCCAGCGCAAAGAAGTCCTGGTGGAAAGGCTTATTCTCCAGGCATCGAACGGTTCAGAAAAGGAGCGGGAAATGCTTACGAGACGCGAAGCACTGTTGGGGTCTGTTCTTGCGGCTGCGGCCGTCGCGACGGTCGGCTCGATGCCGGCCATGGCCAGCGCCAAGGAAGTCGCCGGCTTGCCGCGGGAAAAGGTGACATTGGTCGCGCCGCCTTTCGTCCATGCCCACGACCAGGTGGCCAAAGGCGGTCCCAAGGTCGTCGAATTCACGATGACCATCGAAGAGAAGCCGATGGTGATAGACGCCGACGGCACCCAGCTCAACGCCATGACCTACAATGGCTCGATTCCGGGGCCCCTGATGGTCGTGCATGAGGGTGACTATGTCGAGCTCACGCTGATCAACCCCGACACCAACACGCTTGCCCACAACATCGACTTCCATGCCGCCACCGGCGGGCTCGGCGGCGGTGCGCTGACCCTGGTCAATCCCGGCGAGCAGACGACGCTGCGCTTCAAGGCGACGCGCTCGGGGACCTTCGTCTACCACTGCGCGCCCGGCGGTCCGATGATCCCCTGGCATGTCGTTTCGGGCATGAACGGAGCGATCATGATCCTGCCGCGTGACGGGCTCAAGGACGACAAGGGCAAGTCGGTCCGCTATGACCATATCTATTACATCGGCGAAAGTGACTTCTACATTCCCCGCGACGAGCAGGGTAAATTCAAGAAGTATGACTCGGCCGGCGACAATTACGATGACACGGTGAAAGTCATGCGTGGCTTGATCCCCACCCATGTCGTGTTCAACGGCAAGGCGGGATCGCTGACCGGCGAAAACGCCATGAAGGCCAAGGTCGGCGAGACTGTCCTGATCGTCCATTCGCAGGCCAATCGCGACACGCGTCCGCATCTGATTGGTGGACATGGCGACCATGTGTGGGAACAGGGCAAGTTCGCGAACCCGCCGGCAAAGGACCTCGAAACCTGGTTCATTCGCGGGGGTTCGGCCGGCGCAGCCCTCTACACATTCCTGCAGCCGGGCGTCTACGCCTACGTCAACCACAATCTGATCGAGGCGGTGGAACTCGGCGCGACCGCGCATTTCACGGTCGACGGAAGCTGGGACGACGACCTGATGATGCAGGTCGAAGCGCCAAGGGCGATTACGTCCTGATTGCCGCCTCGGGTCCTAAGGTAGACGCGGCCTTGCGCCATTCCTGCAGGGCCGCGAACGCGGGAAAACTGCAATGCCCCTCAATCCCATCCTGGCTCTCGGAGGTCTGGCTTGCGCCCTGTTCACGCTGGGCGCGACGGGCGCGGTCGGCTGGCGCCCGGCACCGGATCAGGAACTCCTGATACGCTCCGAACTCATCACCCTCGCGCCCGGATCGTTCGCCCATCCGCTGCCAGGCGAATTCCTCAGGCAGAACCACCCGGTCAGTGCTCCCGTGGTCCGGGCAACGGTGGCGGAGCCTTTCGAGATCATGAAATACCAGGTAAGCGCTTCGGACTACCGGCGCTGCGTCATGGCCGGCGCCTGCAAGCCGGCCGATGGCCGCGGCAGCGGCAATGTTCCGGTTACTGGCGTCAGCCATATCGATGCCGAGGCCTATGCCGACTGGCTCTCGGCCGAGACCGGATCGGCATGGCGCCTGCCGACGGACATGGAATGGGCCTATGCGGCGGGCGAACGCTTTCGCGGTGACATCGAGGCTGGCGAGACCGACCCCAACAATCCGGCGCAGCGCTGGCTCGTCCAATATCGCACCGAGGCTTCGCTGGGACGAAAATCCGACCCCGAGCCGAGAACCAGGGGCGGATTTGGACCCAATTCCAAGGGGGTGGCCGACATTGCCGGCAATGTCTGGGAGTGGACGTCCACCTGTTACGTCCATACGACGGAAGCCGCCGACGGCGCCGGCGTTGCAAGCTCGATCGACTATTGCGGCGTTCATGTCGTGGAAGGTTTCCATCGCACCTATATGTCGAACTTCATCAGGGACGGGAAAAGCGGCGGTTGCGCCGTCGGCACGCCGCCCGACAATCTGGGATTCCGCCTTGTGCGCGACCGGCTCAATCTCGTGCAAGCCGCCATCCGGTGGCTGGGCATTTCCTGATCACGACAACAACAGGGCTTCTGCAATGACATTGAAATCGTCGCTGGCGGATCATGCGCGTCCGGCCCCGGAGAAGCCGTTGCATCATGCAGGCGTCGATCGGGCTGCGATCGGCCGGCTCGTTCGCGAATTCTATGCGCGACTGCGCAAGAACGAACGTCTCGGACCGATCTTCGCACGCGAGATTCCCGGCGACTGGGAACCGCATCTCGAGAAGATGACCGACTTCTGGTGCTCGGTCATCCTCAAGACGGGTGACTATCATGGCCGCCCGGTGCCGGCGCACCTGAAGCTCGGGGACGTGACCGAGGCCGATTTCGACATCTGGCTGGCCATGTTCAGCCGGACGGCCGCCGAACTCTTTGGCCCGGAAATCGCCGCGGTGTTCGTCGACCGGGCCGAACGGATCGCGACGAGCCTGAAGCTGGCGATGTTCTTCCGCCTGGGCGATCGCGCCTAGACAGCCGGCTCGGAACAGAACGGGCGCTCAGTCCTCGAACGAACTCGCGGCCGCATAGATCGCCGCCAGCGTCTCGATGCCGGCCTGGTCTTCCTTGTCGAAGCGGCCGGGCAGCGGGCTGTCGAGATCGAGCACGCCGAACACGCCTTCATCGTCCTCGAGCAGCACCACCAGTTCCGAGCGCGAATCGGCGTCGCAGGCGATATGGCCCGGGAAATCATGCACGTCCTTGATCAGCATCGAGGTGCCGAGTTGGACCGCCGTACCGCACACGCCCTTGCCGACCGCGATGCGCACGCAGGCCGGCTTGCCCTGGAAGGGTCCCAGCACCAGCTCCTCGTCCGAGGCCAGGAAATAGAAGCCGGCCCAGTTGAGGTCCGGCACCATCTGGAAGATCAGCGCCGCGGTGTTGGCGGCATTGGCGATCGAGTCGCTCTCGCCTTCGAGCAGCGCTTTCAACTGAGCGGCGAGGTCGCGATAGAAAGCGGCCTTGTCCGAGGTGTCGATGGCCTTGGCCGCGAACATGGCTTGTCTCCCAATTCAGAATCGCGGTTGCGTTTCCGCAAGCTCTCTGCACCAAACGACCACGCGACGATACTAGCTTGAATTCCAGTCGCCGCGAAAGTCGCAAGAAGATGCCCTGTCCGACACTCGGCAGCACGGCATCGAACCGTGCTGCCGTGATCAAGAAGGCAAGTCCATCAGCCGGCGGGTTTGTACGCGCCGGCTGCCTTCTTGGCGGCCGCGAGCACCGCCTTCATGTCGAGTTCTTCCAGTACAACCATCTCGGTCAGCGAGCCGCTCGCTCGCACCGCAAGGGACATGCCAATCCCCGCTGACTGGTCCGGCACCTCGCCATTGACAACGACGTCATAGATGCCGCGCGTGAACATCACGCTGCTCACCTTGCCGCCAACGCTTTCAAAAAGCGCCTTGACCGCAGCCTGCCTGTCCGAGCCTTCCATCAACCCTTTGGCGGCATGAGGCGCATAGTTTGCCAAGATAGTCACTTTCATGGGTATTTCCTCCAAATGTCATTGTCTCGTGCTGCTCCATAATTCGAGCGGCACGGAGTGATTTATTTTTCGGAACAATCGCAGGCGCCCTGGGACGCGTTGGCGGCCAAGGGCACGCTGCCGGGCAAATATGCGCTCAAGCTAATATAATGACAATACCGAACACGCCGATAGCGCCGACAGGAAGGTGCCTGGCTGGGCCACGCTCGGCCAACGGCATCGAGCTCGCGCCATTGACGCGCGATGTGGTGCTGAGATTGAACGGCCAGTAGCATCGGGCGCGGCTTTACATCGGGCGCTTGGGCTCGCCCTTTTGTGGTGCGGCCGTGTCGGAATCCGATTTCTTGTGCTTGTCGGCGGCAATCCTGCGGATGCGGTCGAAGCGGTTGTCCTCGGTGGTTTCGGTCGTGACGACCGTCTGTGGCTTCCGCACGAACACGATCATGGATCGATCTCCTGGGCTAGAAGCCCTGCGCGCCGGGAGAAAATCCCCCGGCGGCAAGATCCGGCTCCTGGAGCCGGCGCGGATTCAGGTCAGGCTGAAAGGTGACTTCTATGAACCACCCTCCAAGGCCGGCTGCATCCTTAGTAGCCGCCCATGCCGCCGCCGCCACCCGCCGGTGCCGCATCCTTGGCCGGGATGTCGGTGATCATCGCTTCGGCGGTGATCAGAAGCGCTGCGATCGAGCCGGCGTCCTGCAGCGCGGTGCGGACGACTTTCGCCGGGTCGACGATGCCGGCCTTGATCATGTCGACATAGGTCTCGTTCTGGGCGTCAAAGCCCTGATTGTGATCCTTGCTGTCGGCGAGCTTGCCGACGACGATGGAGCCCTCGACGCCGGAATTCTCGGCGATCTGGCGGATCGGCGCTTCAAGCGCCCGCAGCACGATCGAGATGCCGGCGGTGACATCGGCATTGGCGCCGTTGAGGCCCGATAGTGCCGACCTTGCACGCAGCAGGGCGACGCCGCCGCCGGGCACGATGCCTTCCTCGACCGCCGCGCGCGTCGCGTTCAGCGCGTCGTCGATGCGGTCCTTCTTTTCCTTGACTTCCGACTCGGTGACGCCGCCGACGCGGATGACGGCAACGCCGCCCGACAGCTTGGCCAGCCGCTCCTGCAGCTTTTCCTTGTCGTAGTCGGAGGTCGTCTCCTCGATCTGGCCCTTGATCTGGGCGACGCGCGCCTGGATGGTGGCCTTGGTGCCGGCGCCGTCGACAATCGTGGTGGTGTCCTTGTCGATCAGCACGCGCTTGGCGCGGCCGAGCATCTCGACGGTGACGTTGTCGAGCTTGATGCCGAGATCCTCGGAAATCATCTGGCCTGCGGTCAGCACCGCAATGTCTTCCAGCATCGCCTTGCGGCGATCGCCGAAGCCCGGGGCCTTGACGGCCGCGACCTTGAGGCCGCCGCGCAATTTGTTGACGACCAGCGTGGCCAGCGCCTCGCCCTCGACGTCCTCGGAGATGATCAGCAGCGGCCTGCCGCTCTGCACCACCGCTTCGAGGATCGGCAGCATCGCCTGCAGATTGCCGAGCTTCTTCTCGTGGATGAGCACATAGGGCTCTTCCAGCTCGACACGCATCTTGTCGGCATTGGTGACGAAATACGGGCTGAGATAGCCGCGGTCGAACTGCATGCCCTCGACGACATCGAGTTCGGTTTCGGCGGTCTTGGCTTCCTCGACGGTGATGACGCCGTCATTGCCGACCTTGTCCATCGCCTTGGCGATCATCTCGCCGACGGTTGCATCGCCATTGGCGGCGATGGTGCCGACCTGCGCGATCTCGGCCGACGACTTGACCTTCTTGGCCTTGGCCTTGATCTCGACGACAACGGCGGCGACCGCCTGGTCTATGCCGCGCTTCAAGTCCATCGGGTTCATGCCGGCGGCAACCAGCTTGGCGCCTTCGCGCAGGATCGAGGCGGCGAGCAAGGTGGCGGTGGTGGTGCCGTCACCGGCGAGGTCGTTGGTCTTCGAGGCCACTTCGCGCACCATCTGCGCGCCCATGTTCTCGAACTTGTCGGCAAGCTCGATTTCCTTGGCGACGGTGACGCCGTCCTTGGTGATGCGCGGCGCGCCATAGGCCTTGTCGATGATGACGTTGCGGCCCTTGGGGCCGAGCGTGACCTTCACCGCATTGGTGAGGATCTCGACGCCGCGCAGCATGCGGTCACGCGCGTCGGTGGCGAATTTGATTTCCTTGGCAGACATTTTTTCAATCCCGTTCGAATTTGGAGTGGACGAACCCCGCGCGGAAGGCGCGGCGCGCCAGTCAGGCGGCCTTCTTGGCTTCGACGCTCTTCTCGATGACGCCCATAATGTCGGCTTCCTTCATGATCAGAAGGTCCTCGCCGTCGATCTTGACCTCGGTGCCCGACCATTTGCCGAACAGGATCAGATCGCCGGCCTTGACGTCAAGCGGCACAAGCGCGCCGTTTTCGTCGCGTGCGCCGGGGCCGACGGCGATGATTTCGCCTTCCTGCGGCTTTTCCTTGGCATTGTCGGGAATGATGATGCCGCCCTTGGATTTGGTATCGCCTTCGGCGCGCCGGATAACGACGCGGTCGTGGAGTGGCCGAAACTTCATGAAAACTTCTTTCTGGGGCCGGCTTAGGCGGCCGCGCCCTTCCTATAGGCGCTTTGGCACTCGATAGATAGGAGTGCCAAAAATTATTCGCAGGGCGATTAAATATTGAAAAGTATTATTTCGGCCTGCCGTTTCGTGATATCCGGAGGCGGTCAAATAATTCAAAAAATTGAATTTTGCCGGTCGGATGCCTATTTATCGGACAAGTTCATTTTCTCGATTCCAGCCCCAAGGAGATTTATGCGATGGCCGACGGCAATCAGACGATCATGGAAAAAGCTGAAGCCCGCTTCGTCGACAAGCAGAAGAAGACGGCGGAGCGCAACAAGGCAACCGCCGAGTACATGTCCGAGGCGCGGGCCAGGGAGATCAAGACCGCAAAGCTCAGGACATTGCGCCTGGCCAAGGAAGAGGCGGATCGCGTCGCCGAAGCCCTGAACCCGACGCCGAAGAAGAAGCGGGCGACCAAGAAGGCCGCCGCAACGGAGGCAAAAACATGAGCCTGACCTTCCCCAACCGCAGCCGCAGCTATGACGAAGCCGGCAAGCGCATCCGCTTCGTCGGCCATGACGGCATGTTCCAGATTTCCTTCTCGGTGGCCGTCGATGCGATGAGCAAGATCCAGCCGCGAACCAGCGCCGATGAAGCGGGCTACCTCGCAACGTTCGACACCGAGAGCAGCGTCATCCGCGATGTTGCGTCGAAGGCCTACGGCCGTACGCGCAAGAGCATGTATGTGCTGACATCCGACGACTTCGGCTGATCAGCCGAGGTCCATGTCCTCGATCATCGTCCGTATCTTCGCGGCTTTTTCGAAATGGTCGAGGCGGTGGGTCCTGATCCACCATTCCGCTGCTTCCATCAGCAGTTCGGGGTTGTCATTCCTGTTGGCGAAAAACGCGTAGAACGACAGGCCGACGGCGGGCCCTTTCTCGGAAATCTTGCGGTCGCAGACCTCCAGTATCTTTTGCCTCAGGCTCGCTCTCACGGGAATCCTTCTTGTTTTGGTGTTGCGGGCCTTGGCCCGCCCCGGAACGTTCAACCCTTGCGCTCCGCCCTCTCCTGATGTCGCCGACATTCATCTGCACGACCATGTCCTCGGCCTCGCGCGGGCTCATGCCGACCATCATCTCTTGCCTGATCACGCCTGGCTGGCCAGTCAAGACATCGACGATGGCCCAGATCTGCGGCAGATCCATGCGCAGTGTGCCAGAAGGTCGGGCACAGATTCTCGGCTGTAGGATTTTTGGAGGCCTCGCCTCGGGATCGAACCGAGGCTTCAGAGATTTGCCGTCTCCAGCGTAGCCGCTCCGCCACGAGGCCATGGCAACCGAACTAACGGGGAAATGCTTGCGGAAACGTTAAGGCCCAACGGCCGTTCTGTCGGTACTTTGCAAAATGTCGCCTGGCGTCGCTCTTCGGCAGACTCTTGCGGCGAAGCGATCACGGACGTCAACTTTCCCCTTGAACGATCTCCCGATCTGGCTTAGCCTCGACTTGAGAAAAGGTTTTTCCAAACCGTTCCGATCGGGCTCGGCCATTGGCCGGGCCTTGTTCCGGCCTGTAAGAGAAAACCTTTTCCCAACTCAGGATTCTCGATGGCATCGGACGATCAGCCTGTTCCGGTTTTCCCCAAGCCCGTCACCTTGCGTGACGTGGCGGCGCGGGCCGGCGTCAGCGTCGCCACGGCCTCGAAGGCGCTCAACGACCAGGGGCGCATGACCGCCGAGACGCGCGAGCGCATCCGCGAGACGGCGCGGAGCCTGGGCTTCCGGCCCAACAGCCTGGCGCAGAGCCTGCTCAGGCGCCGCTCCTTCACCGTCGGCCTGCTCACCAACGATACTTATGGCCGCTTCTCGCTGCCGCTGATGTCGGGCATTTCGGACGCGCTGGTCGACAATGGCGTCTCGGTGTTCCTGTGCAATGTCGAGGAGGATCCGCGGCTGGGCCAGTTGCATGTCGAGGCCATGCTCGACAAGCGCGTCGACGGCATCATCGCCACCGGCAAGCGCATCGACCGCCATCTGCCCGTCGATCTCGCCAATCTGCGCATCCCGGTGATCTATGCCTTCACCCAGCCCGATCCCGACGCCGTCGCCTTCGTCTCGGACGATGCCGGCGGCGCGCGGCTGGCGGTCGAACATTTCTGCCGGCTTGGCCGCAGGCGCATCGCCCATGTCAGCGGGCCGGCGAGCTTTGCCGTGGTGCACGCCCGCGCCCAGGCCTATCGCGACGTGCTCGCCGAAAACGGCCTGCCGGTCACCGCGCCGCTGCTCGGCGCCTGGTCGGAAGCCTGGGGGCATGAAGCGGTGGCGCAATTGTTCGACGGCAAGAGCGAACGGCCTGACGCCGTTTTTTGCGGCAACGACCAGATCGCGCGCGGTGTCATCGATGCCTTGCGCGAGCGCGGCCTCGACGTTCCAGGCGATGTCGGCGTCATCGGCTTCGACAATTGGGAGATCGTCGCCGAAGCGACGCGTCCGCCGCTGACCTCGGTCGACATGAACCTGGTCGCCCTCGGGCGCGAGGCCGGGCTGACCCTGCTTTCCCTGGTCGGCGGTCAGCCCGCCGCGCCGGGCATTCGAAAACTGCCGTGCCGGCTGGTGGTGCGTCAGTCCTGTGGCCGCCCACCGGACGGCTGAAAACGCAGCGCCGCGTGACCGGCGCCAAGCCGCGCACCGCGGCCAACCCTTGGAGGAGGAGAACATGAGGAACGTGATTGCCAAACTGGCCCTGGCCGCTGCCGTACTGGGCGGTGGTCTCGGCGCTGCCGCCGCCGACACCGCCAACATCTGGGTGCGCGCCGACGGCTCGAATTTCATGCCGCGCATCGTCGATGCCTATAACAAGGCGCATAAGGACCAGATCAAGCTCGACATCATCCCCAATGCCGAGATCATCCCGAAATATGGCGCCGCCGCCGCCGGCGGCACGGCACCCGACGCGCTGTCGCTCGACCTGATCTACACGCCCTCCTTTGCCGCCGCCGGCCAGTTGGAGGACATCACCGACTGGGCCAAGTCCCTACCCTACTTCGCCAGCCTGTCGCCCGCGCACGTCAAGACCGGCACCTACAAGGACCACATTTACGGCCTGCCTTTCTCGGCCGACGCCTCGGTGCTGATCTGGAACAAGAAGCTGTTCAAGCAGGCCGGCCTCGACCCTGAAAAAGGCCCCGCCAACTGGGCCGAAATCGCCGCCGACGCCGAGAAGGTCAACGCGCTTGGCGGCAACATCAAGGGCTTCTACTTCTCCGGCAATTGCGGCGGCTGCAACATCTTCACCTTCACCCCGCTGATCTGGGCCTCGGGCGGCGACATCCTCAGCGAAGACGGCTCCAAGGCGACGCTGGACAGCCCGCAATTGCGCGGCGCCATCGATCTCTACCGCTCGATGGTCAAGAAGGACCTGGTGCCGGCAGGCGCGCAGACCGACACCGGCGCCAACTTCTTTGCCGCCTTCGCCGCCGGCAATATCGGCATCTCGCCCTCCGGCGCCTTCGCCATCGGCGCGCTCAACACCCAGTATCCCAATGTCGATTACGGCGTCACCTTCCTGCCGGGCAAGGATGGCGGCTGGTCGTCCTTTGCCGGCGGCGACAATTTCGTCGTCACCAAGGGCACCAAGAAGCTCGCCGTGGTGAAGGAGTTCCTGGATTTCGCCTATTCGCTGGAAGGCCAGACCATCCTCGCCAAGTATGGCAGCCTGCCGGTGCGCGGCGACATCGCCAAGGACGCGCTGAAGGATCTCGATCCGCGCTACCAGGTCGCCGCCGAGGCCATGGCCAAGGGCAAGACCCCCTATTCGGTGGTGTTCAACGACCTGATCAACTCCGCCAACGGCCCGTGGACGCAGATGATCAACGAGGTCTTCTTCGGCGACGATGTCGATGGCGCCATCGCCAACGCGCAGGAGACCATGCAGTCGATCATCGACCAGGCGCCGCAGAAGTAGCGGCCGCCTGCCGGCCGCCCGCCTGTCTCCCTGGGCGGGCGGCCGGCGTGCTCCCTACCTCCCAACAAGGGGGAGGTAGGGCGGCCAACTGGATGCGACGCAAGAACAGGCAAAGCATGACCACCATCACCGCAAGCACCACCGCCCCGGCCCGCGCCCGAAAACTCGTCGGCGCCGGGCGCCGGCAATGGATCGGCCTCATCTATGTCGCGCCGGCGGTCGCGCTGGTCATGGTGTTCTTCGTCATCCCGCTCGGCATGACGGCGTGGATGTCGCTGCACAACTGGCCGCTGATGGGCGAGCACGCCTTCGTCGGCCTCGACAATTACGGGGCGATCCTGCGCGACACCAGGTTCTGGAACGCGCTCAAATTCACCGGCTACTACACGGTGGTCGTCACCATCGCGATCTTCGCCGTCGCCTTTCCCTTGGCGATCTTCATCGAGAAACCGCGGCCGCTGACCAACCTCTACCGCACTTTCTTCTTCATGCCGGCGGTGGTTGGTTTCGCCTCGGCGAGCCTGCTCTGGTCATGGCTGCTCAACGTCGATTCCGGCCTGTTCAGCCCGGCCGCCTACGACCTCGGCCTGATCGACAGGAAGTTCAACCTGCTCGCCACCTTCCAGCCGGCCTTCTGGTCGATCATCGCCATGGTGGTGTGGAAGGTCGCCGGCTTCACCATGATCATCCTGATGACCGGCCTGCAATCGATCCCGCAGGATCTGCAGGAGGCCGCCGTCATTGACGGCGCCGGACCGTTCGCGCGGTTCCGGGCGATCACCTTGCCGCTGATGCGCCGCACGCTGGCGCTGGCGCTGATCCTGTCGGTCGCGGGCTCGATCCTTGCCTTCGACCAGTTCTACATCATTCTGCGCGGCGGGCCGCGCAACCAGACGCTGACGGCGGTCTACTGGATTTTCAACCAGTCCTTCGTGTCGTTCAAGCTCGGCTATGGCGCGGCACTCTCCATGGTGCTGCTGGTCATCCTGGTGGCGCTCAGCCTCATCCAGCTCTGGCTGTTGCGCAAGCCCGAGGGGCTCGACTGATGGCGCAGGCGATATCTGCCAGGGGCAAGTTTGCCGCCCGCCTCGCCAGGCACTCCACCGGCATCATCGCCTCGGTGCTGTTCGTCGCACCCATCGTCTGGACGGCGCTGTCGGCCTTCAAGCCGGCGGCCGAAGCACGCCTGCCGCCGCTGCCGCCCTGGCCGACCACGGGCTTTTCGCTGGAAAACTATGCCACGCTGAACTCCTTCGGCGACGGGCTCTGGGTGTCGGCGCAGAACAGCATCTATGTCTCGGTGATGACCGTCTTGCTGTCGGTCATCGTCAGCGTGCTGGCCGGCTACGGTTTTTCGCGCTTCCGTTTTCCGTTCAAGGACCTGTTCTTCGTCCTCATCCTGTCGACGATCATGATCCCGTTCCAGTCGATCCTGACGCCGATCTTCCTGGTGCTGACCAAGCTTGGCCTGCACAACACGCTGACCGGCCTGGTCGGCGTCTATGTGACGCTGCAATTGCCGTTCTCGATCTTCATGATGCGCAACGCCTTCGACGCGGTGCCGCGCGAGATCGAGGAGGCGGCGCGCATGGACGGCGCCGGTAACGCCACCATGCTTTTGAAGGTGATGCTGCCGCTGGTCTGGCCGGGCGTCGTCACCATCGCGCTGTTCGCCTTCCTCGGCGCCTGGAACGAATTCCTCGCCGCCCTGGTGCTGATGACCGACCAGTCCAAATTCACGCTGCCGGTGATGATGACGGCACTGCAGTCGGGCCGCTTCGGCGCCATCGACTGGGGCGCCGTGCAGGCGGGCGTCACCGTCATGATGGTGCCGTGCCTGATCCTGTTCCTTGCTTTGCAGCGCTTCTACATCCGCGGCCTGATGGCCGGGGCCGTCAAATAACAGACTGAATGGAGTGAGTTCATGACCGAATCGCCATCCCCCCGCCCCGCCCCGAAGCGAAAGCCGAAACTCGCCTTCCGGCCGCTGCCGGTGCCGCAGGTCGATGTGCACGGCTTCTGGGGCGACCGCGCCGATGCGGTGGCGACCCGCACCGCCGACATCCTCTACGAGCGCTGCGTCGAGGCGCGCATGCTGGAGCAGATCGATCCGGACCGCCCCTCGCCCGGCATCGTCATTCCCTTCCATTCGCCCTCGCCCGATGAAGCGGACCGCCAGGGCGCCGAATTCACCGGCTCGACGGTGACGACGCAGATGTTCTGGGATTCCGATCTCGGCAAGACCATCGAGACCGCGGCCTATTCGCTCTACCGGCGCAAGAACCCCGGGCTGGAGAAGAAGATCGACGCCGTCATCGACATGTACGGCAAATTGCAGCAGGAGGACGGCTATCTCTCCAGCTGGTACCAGCGCATCCAGCCCGGCAAGCGCTGGACCAACCTGCGCGACTGCCACGAGCTCTATTGCGCCGGCCACCTGATCGAGGGCGCGGTCGCCTACTACCAGGCGACGGGCAAGCGCAAGCTGCTCGACATTATGTGCCGCTACGCCGACCACATCGCCTCGGTGCTGGGACCAGAGCCCGGCAAGAAGAAGGGCTATTGCGGCCATGAGGAGATCGAGCTGGCGCTGGTCAAGCTGGCGCGGGTGACGGGCGAACAGAAATACATGGATCTGGCGAAGTACTTCATCGACCAGCGCGGCCAGCAGCCGCATTATTTCGACGAGGAGGCGCGCGCCCGCGGCGCCGACCCCAGGGCCTATCATTTCAAGACCTACGAATACAGCCAGTCGCACCGGCCGGTGCGCGAGCAGGACAAGGTCGTCGGCCACGCGGTGCGGGCCATGTACCTCTATTCGGGCATGGCCGACATCGCCACCGAATATGGCGACGATAGCCTGCGCGTCGCCCTTGACCGGCTGTGGGACGACCTCACCACGAAAAACCTCTACATCACCGGCGGGCTCGGCCCGTCGGCGCACAATGAGGGCTTCACCAGCGATTACGACCTGCCCAATGAGAGCGCCTATGCCGAGACCTGCGCCGCCGTCGGCCTGGTGTTCTGGGCAAGCCGCATGCTCGGCATGGGGCCGAACGCCCGCTACGCCGACATGATGGAGCGCGCGCTCTACAATGGCTCGATCTCCGGCCTGTCGCTCGACGGCTCGCTGTTCTTCTACGAGAACCCGCTGGAAAGCCGGGGCCGGCACAACAGGTGGAAATGGCACCGCTGCCCCTGCTGCCCGCCCAATGTCGGGCGCATGGTCGCCTCGATCGGCAGCTATTTCTACAGCCTGGCGGACGATGCGCTCGCCGTGCACCTCTATGGCGACTCCACCGCCCGCTTCGACATTGCGGGCACGCCGGTGCAACTCACGCAGGCGAGCCGCTATCCCTGGGACGGTGCCGTCGAGATCGCGGTCGATCCGCAAGCGCCGGTGGAGTTCACGCTGCATCTGCGCATCCCGGCATGGAGCAGCAGCGCCACGCTTCAGATCAATGGTGAGGCGGTCGACCTCGAAGACATGACCAGCGACGGCTATGCCGCGATCCGGCGCAGCTGGCAGAAGGGCGACCGTATCCGGCTCGACCTCGAAATGCCGATCGAGCGGCTCTACGCCAATCCCGAGGTCAGGCAGGATGCCGGCCGCGTTGCGCTGTCGCGCGGGCCGCTGATCTACTGCGTCGAGGCATCGGACAATGACAGCCGGCTGCATCGCCTGACCCTGCCGCGCACGGCAAGCATAGAGGCACATCAGGCGCCCGAACTGCTGGGCGGCGTGGTGACGCTTTCGGCCACGGCACGAGCCGACGCCGGCAACGGCTGGCAGGAGGGCCTCTACAGACGTGAGCCGCCGGCCAGCGTCGAGACGCGCCTGACCGCCATCCCCTATTACGCCTGGGACAACCGCGAACCCGGCGAGATGCTGGTGTGGCTGCGGGATGGCTGAGGCTTCCCGCTGCTCGACTATGTCCGGCTTGATTGGGCGGCGGCCGCCGGCAGCGCCGCGTTCGGCGCCGCTCGCGGCACGCTGTTGTCGATATGCGCCCAGGCCGGCCGCTCGAACAGGAACATGCCGAAGCCCACGCGCTGGATGATGAGGTAGAGCACGACGGGGCTGATGATCGAGACCAGCAGCACCGCCAGGCTAAGCACGCCGGTATCGGTCAGCAGGCCGCTTGCCAGTGCGGCGCCACGGAAGAGCGACATCGGGATGGTGAAAGCGACATAGACGACCAGCGAATGTTCGCCGAGCCAGCGCAGCCATTCCATCGAGGCGAATGTCGACAGCAAGCCGCCAAGCACGCAGAGCGCCACCGCGCCAGCGACGGCCAGGGTGAGATGCAGCGGCGGCCATGCCGCCAGCCCCATCTGCATACCGACGGGATGCATGGCATATCCAGGCGAATAGACGAGCAATCCATTCACGATCGCCCACACGAGCAGGCCGGCGGCGGCCAGCATCGGGCGGGGCTGCGTCCATTCGACGAGGCGGAACACCAGCGGCGCCATGACGAAGCCGACATAGAAGAACACGAAATAGGCCGCGAACTGTTCGACCGCGTAGCTGTCGGGACGCGGCGCCCACATCTGCAGCCCGGCAGCGATGAGGATGACGACCCAGGCGGGCACGCGGAACTGCCGAAGGAGCTTGGCGGCAAGGCCGAACACCGCCAGCATGTAGATGAACCACAGCACGCCGTATGGCTGGACGACGGCCATTGCCAGATCGTGCAGCATGCCGCCGGGATCGCGGCTGAAGATGCCGATCTTCAGCCCGATCGAGATGATCGCCCACAGCACGTAGAAATAGAGATAGTGGACGACGCGCCGGTCGATGTAGCGCCGCCACGGCCGGTCGATCACCTGCGACAGGAACAGGCCGGAGATCAGGAAGAATTCCGGCATGCGGAACGGCGTCGCGAAGCCGATGACATAGTGCAGGAAGCCGACGCCGCCCGTGTACTCGCCCGTATTGTAGGCCGCGTACATCATGACCACGAGGATGATCGAGAGGCCTTTGGCCGTGTCCACCCACGGCATGCGCATCGGGCTGTTCATGGCAAATCCATCCGGGGGCCGGCCGAGGCGGCCAGCCATCATCCGGCGACATCTAGCACCATCAGGCTTCCCAGATCGTAAACACGGCTGGTTTTGGGGGTGCGAGGCGATATCAGCAGCTGCCTTCCGGCAGATCCCATGGTCGCGTGGGCGTCGAAATCGCCACAACTTCCACCGTCGGCGCTGCCCCTCACCTGCCTGCCGGCATCCTCTCCCCGTAAACGGGGCGAGGGACGCTGTTGTCGGCTATTTCGCCAATCGCCAGCGTTGCAGAAAATGCGCCGGCGTTGCGGCCAGGCCCTCTCGCCCCGTTTACGGGGAGAGATGTCCGGCAGGACAGTGAGGGGCAGCGCTGACGTCGACCGTTGGATAACGGCCCATGACGCAGTTACTTTCGAGCCTTGGAAGTATTCAGCGCCACGGCGGCCCGCACCAGCGCCTTCAGCGCCTCTTCGTCGACTTCCTCACCCTTCTGAAAATCGATCGCCCGCCGCGTGTTGCCTTCGAGGCTGGAGTTGAACAGCCGCGTGGGGTCGGGCAGCGCCGCGCCCTTGGCGAAGGTCAGCTTGACGATGCTCTTGTAGGTCTCGCCGGTGCAGATCATGCCGTCATGTTCCCACACCGGAACCCCGCGCCACTTCCAGGTCTCGACGACATCGGGATCGGCTTGATGGATAAGCGCGCGCAGCCGGCCAAGCATGTCGCCGCGCCAATCGCCGAGTTCCGTGATCCTGCCGTCGATCAGTTCGGAGGCGGATTTGCGCTCCTGCGATCCGGTCATGCTGTTCTCCTCGAGACTTGGACAATAATGCGCTCACATGCGCTCGCCAGGCAATTGGCTGGCCTGCTTCACCCAGGCGCTGAATTGCGCCTCGTCAAACGCGTCGTCCTCATGGATGTCGAGGTAGCGCGTGTCCCGACTTTTGGATTCGCCCGGCGGCACCGGATCCAGCGACATGCCGCGAAAGAAGGTCACCTTGATGTATCTGGTGAAGCAATGGAAGCTGAGGAACCAGCCTTCGCCCTCGATGCCGTAGAACGGCGAGTTCCATTTCACCGCCTTGTGCACGCCGGGCACGGTGCGCCCGATGAGCGCGTCGAGCCGCCTGCCCATCTCGCGCTTCCAGCCCGGCATCGCCGCGATATAGGCCTGCACCGGAGCGTCGCCATAACCCTTGGCGATCTGCGGATTGCCGCCGGAAAGCAGCTTCGGCTCAGCCTTGGCCGGGGTCGACTTGACCATGCGCCTTCCTCCTATCCGTTGGCCCGCTGTGCGCTGCGTCCTTTCGCGACATAGGGCAGCACGAACATATAAAGGCCGCTGAACAGCATAAGGAAGAGCGGCGGCAGTGGCGAATAAACCACCCAGGCGGGCGGCTGTCCAAACGCCATGGTGACGAAATTGGCGACGACGGTCGCCGTGAAGATGATCGACAGCCAGCGATGCGCCTGCCTGATCCAGGTGCTCCAGTCCAAAATGACCTCCTGTGAAACGTGTGAAACCAGGCGCGCTACCAGCGCGCCAGCTGAGTGATCTGGATGAGATTGCCGCAGCCGTCATTGAGCTTGGCGATGGTCGAGCCGGTCACCTCGGTCGGCGCCATGGCGAATGTGCCGCCGCGCGCCTTGATGCGCTCATGATCGCCCTTGATGTCGTCGGTGAAGAACATCACCGCCGGTTGGCCCTGCTCGAACATCGCCTGCTGATAGGTTTTGGCGGCCGGCTGGTCGTTGAGGGCCAGCTGCAGCTCGGTGCCCTCGGGCTCGTCCGGCGAGGCGACCGTCAGCCAACGGAACGGCCCATTGCTGAAATCGGCCTTCTTGGTCAGGCCGAGCACGCCGGTGTAGAAGGCAAGCGCCTTGTCCTGGTCGTCGACATAGATGCTGGTCAGTTTGATCTTCATCGTCTTTCTCCATGGGTTTTGCTGGCGGTGTGCCGCCCGGTGAAGTCAGGGGTTGGGTTCGATCGGCCGGCGGAGCAATTCCAGGAAAAGTGTGAAACGGTTTTCCGTCCGGAATTGCGTCAAAACAACGGGTCTAATCCGTCCGGTCGAGAAGCTGCTCCAGCTTCTCGAAGAATTGCGGCCAGCCCATCTTGGCGCCGCCATAGGCGCGCCGCTGCTCCGGCCGGAAGCCGGATTGCTCCATGCGCAGATGCGTTCCGGTTGGCGTCGGGGTGAGCGTGAAGGTCACCACGCTTTGCAGATTGAAGGCCGGATCCTGGTGCGCGAGGTTCCAGGTGTAGGACAGCGTCTTGTTCGGCTCGACGGCCAGCACCTCGCAATCGAGCACGCCGCCCCAATCGGCGCTGATGTTGAAGCGGTGGCCGACATCAGGCTTGAAATCGTTCTTCATCAGCCACTCCTCGATCAGATGCGGTTGTGTCAGCGCGCGCCAGAGTTTTTCCGGCGGATGGGAAATCTGCCGCTCGACGACGACAGTGCGGTTTTCAGTGGCACTATCGTTCACTGGTCCATCCTTTTGAGCAAATCCTCGAGATCATCGAACCGGCTCTCCCAAAACCCGGCCATCTGGCGTGTCCAGTCCATCAGCGGCGCCAGCGCGCCAAGCTGCGCGCTGTAGTGCGTCTGGCGGCCTTCATGGCGGTCGCGCACCAGACCGGCCTGCTTGAGCACGCCCAGATGCTTCGACACCGCCGGCTGCGACACGCCGGACTGGCTCGTCAGCGCCCCCACCGTCTGCTCGCCCTGGCGGCACAGCCGTTCGAAGATCGCCCGCCTGGTCGGGTCGGCGAGCGTCCTGAAGAGCATGTCATGGGTATCCGGCATGTCAGATCGATAACCCGTTGGCTATTGGTTGACGTATAACCACAGGGATATATGTTCGTCAAGCGGTAGATTGAAGCGGCGGTAGATTGGAGCGGCAGGAATGATCCTCGTCACCGGAGCCACCGGCCATGTCGGGCGCGCCGTCGTCTCGAGCTTGGTGTCATCAGGCCATGAGGTCGCCGCGCTGGTCCGCAAGCGCGAGGCGGGGCAAGGGCGCCTGCCTCGGGAAACAGCACTACGCGTCGGTGACTACGAGGATGCCTCGACGCTCAAAGCAGCCTTCACCGGCGTCGACAGGCTGGTCCTGATTTCAAGTGATGGCGCTGCGGATGCGGTCACGCGCCATCACGCCAACGCCATCGCGGCCGCGACGGCGGCGGGTGTGCGCCACATCACCTTCACCAGTATCGTCGATATCGGCGAGAACTCGCCCTTCTACTACGCGCCCGCCTATCGCGACGCCGAGCGCCGGCTGGCCGCCAGCGGCGTGCCCTCGACCATCCTGCGCTGCGGCCTCTACAGTGATTTCATCCTCGACACATGGCTTGCGCCCGCCTCGGGACAATTGGTGCTGCCTGCCGGACAGGGCCTGGTTGCACCGGTCTCGCGCGATAATGTTGCAGCAGCCGTCGCCGCGGTGGCGACTGGGGCTCACACATCCCGCGCGCTCTACACGATCACCGGAGGCCGGGCGCTGGGCTTCAACGAAATCGCCGCCTGCTATGGCGAGGCGACGGCATGGCCCCTGCGCTATCACCCCTGCTCCCTCAGCGAATATCTGGCCTCGGCGTCGGCGCGCCTCGACGAACCCTGGCCGCGGGCCTTCACGACGCTGTGCGCGTCGATCGCCGAGGGCCGCTATGGCGGGGTCTCCCGAGACTTCGCCATGCTCACGGATAGGCAGCCGGAGAGCTTTCGAGATTTCCTGGCTCGCGCAACGTCCGCAATGCCGGCGGAAGGCTAGATGGCGCCATGGGCGCGGCCGATCTCCTGCGCCACCAGTTCCTGCAACTGCCACAGATTGCGGTCGCGTATGCCGCAGGCGTCGAGGTGGCGGATCGTCTCGAACAGATACTGCGCGCCCGAGCCCCAGTGGCCGACGGCCCTGGCCAGCGTCGCCGCGACCGCGGGCTTGTCGAGCTTGCCGGCATAGCGCGGATTGGCGGGATCGACGACGAAGCCGAGCGCCCGGCTCGCCCCGCCCTCGGTGCTGACCTGCAGCCAGCGCGGCACGTTGACGGCGGGCAGGATGGTCATCTCGCGGCGCAGCAGCGCTTCCAGATTTTCGGCGACCGGCTCGGCGATTTCGAACACCATGCCCTGGCACTGGCCGCCGCGGTCGAGCGCCATCATCAGGCCGGGCTGTTCGAGCGTGCCGCGAAAGCGCTGCACCGTGAAGCAGAACGATCGGTGCCAGCCCCGCGCCACCGCGCGCTCGCCACCCCGGACCTCGCCTGCCGGCTTCCACAGCAGCGAGCCATAGGCGAACAGCTTTAGCGGTCCGGGCGGCGCAGAGGCCAGGATCTCGTCGCGAAACCGCGCATAGTCGGCGTCCGTCATATAGACCATGCCCGGCGTCGGCCCGGCATCCGCGACCACGCGCATGGTCCGCGCCACCAGCGCCTCGGTCAGCGCCATCGGCGCCTTGCGCGGTACGGCGGAAATGGCCTTGTTCATCCTTGCGCTCCCAGCCTTGCCGCCATGTTGCCGAAGGCTGGGGGATTCTCAAGGGCGACCGGCGCGAAATCCCGCCAGTCAATGCCGGGCGTGCGCGGCACGCACGCCCGGCAGGTCCGTTCTAGTGCTTGGTGCTCTTGCCGCCGATGGGAATGCGCTTAGCCTTGCTCTGCGCCTTCTCGGACTTCGGCAAGCTCACGGACAGTACGCCATTGCGGAAGTCGGCGGCGACCTTGTCCTCCGCGACTTCGAAGCCGATCGGGATGCGACGTTCGAAGCGGCCATAGAACCGCTCGGAGAACTGACGCTCCTTGTCGTCGGTTTCGGAGTGTTTTTCGCCGCGCAACGTCAGGACGCCATCATCGAGCAACACCTCGATGTCCTTCTCCTCCATGCCGGGTATCTCGGCTGTCACGCGGATATCCTTGTCCGTTTCGGAGATTTCCACGCTGGGCCAACCGGTGCCGGCCAAAGAGAACCTGCCCATGGACGGAAGCCGCGACTCGAAGCCGCGGAACATGTCATCTACCAGGCGGCTCATCTCGCGATGCAGGCCCATGAACGGGTCCCGATCGCCTTCGCGAAAGAGGGTCGCAGACTGGCTGGTGTCGCGGCTCCACGGCATGAGATCACGAATGGTCATTGCACTTTCTCCTTTCTTGATCCTGTTTCTGGTACGTTCGTATGCACTGGCTGTGCTCCGGAGGACAATGCGCCGTCTGAAGCCGGCATCGCTGCCAGCCTGATCCGTGCTTGCTGTTTTCGCTCTGCTTCTGGTCCGATCCGCTCAACCTTTGGGAACGCCCTCGCCCGGTCGCGGGTCTCACCGCCTCCGGCACATGATGCCCGAGTTCGACGGTCACCGCCCATGAAGCTGACGCCCGCGTCTGCACCGGCCCATCTGGCGGCGGCATGGTCGATCTGGGGTTCGTTGCGGAGGGGTCAAGACCTGGTAATGCAAAGTGATCGTCGAATGCACGTACGCCCGCCTGGGGCAATCTGGCCGCCTTGCACAAGGCCGTCCGCGACGCCCGCGTCGAAGCGCTGTCGGGCTTCCGCAAGGCGGTTGCCGGCGGCCGCCGCCGACAGCGCCTGCGCCGCCAACGACTTGCTCCCTCTCAGCGCACTGAAATCCATCCAAGCTGGTCCATGAACTGGATAAGTCTCGGCACTACGACATCGGGTGTCGCCTCCCTGTGGCATTGCCGTTGCACCATGGCGGTGTCGATCGCCTTGCGACTGGTAGAAGGCGTACAGCCGCTTGGTCGTCAGCCGGCTACGACACCAGCGGCATCGGCACCTTCAGCCCGTCGATCAGCGCATCTCGGAACAGCGCGATTGGGCGGCTGAGCCGTCCGGCGGGCGGGCGGTGCAGCAGCCAGGCGCGCACTTGCGGCTTGAAGTCGGGGCAGTCGATGACCTCGACGGCGTCGCGCCAGCGGCTGTCGGCGAAGGCGCCGGGCGTGACGATGCCGATGCCATGGCCGCGCGCCACCAGCGACATTCTGAGGTCGACGCTGAGCGCCTCCACCCCGACCTGGAACGGCAGCCTTGCCGCCTCGAAACTCTGGCGGATGAAGGCGCGGAACCCGCAGCCGTTTTCGTTCATCACCCAGGCAAAGCGCGACAGGTCGGCGAGCGTCGCCGGCTTCGGCACGCCAAGGCCGGGGGACGCGACCAGCAGCACCGACTGTGCGCCGAGATCGTCGCAGACCAGCTCATCCGGCGGCGCCAGGCCTTCGGCGAGGCACACCGCCACGGCGTCGAGTTCGCTGCGCGCCACCTGCTCCACCAGCCTTGGCGACCAGCCCGAGGTGATGCGCAGCGTCAGCTGCGGAAAGGCGGCGCGCAGCGTGTCGAGCGGCAGCGCTAGTGCTGCGTCGGAGAGATAGGGCATGACGCCCAGGCGGAACTCGCCCTTGACCTCGCCTTGCGGCGACACGCCCGCCCTGAGATCGTCCAGCGAGCGCAGCACCCGCCTTCCATGCTCATAGGCCTCGCGCCCCGTAGCTGTCGGCTTCAGCGGCTTCGACTGGCGGTCGAGAAGTGCTGTCGCCAGACCATCCTCCAGATTCTGGATGCGGCGCGTGACGCCCGGCTGGGTGAGGTTCAGCCTAGCGGAGGCGCCGACGATCGAGCCGGTTTCCACCACGGCGATGAAGGCTTCGAGGTCATGGATGTTCATGCACATCTCGCATAATCATTATCGAATTGATTGAATTGTAGCATGATAATGCTTCGGCATAAAGTCCTCAAACAATATGCAAGTTTATTGAGGACCTCATGCTCGACACCAAGGACGGCCAGTTGTGCGGGCGGCTGCCCGCCAGCACCATCACCGGCCCGCAGACGCTGCTCTTCGCCGCCTCCACCGGCATCATCGTCACCAATCTGTTCGCGCCGCAGACGCTGGTCGGGCTGATCGGCCCGTCGCTCGGCGCCAGCGCCGCCAGCGTCGGCCTCGTCGCCATGGCCACGCTGCTCGGCTATGCCGCCGGCCTGTTCTTCCTGGTGCCGATGGCCGATCTCGCCGAGAACCGCGCCTTGATCTTGCGCATGCTCCTGACGGCGGCCCTCGCGGCCGGCGTCGCCGTCTTCGCACCCACCATCGCCTCGCTGCTGGTCGTCCTGTTCGTCCTCGGTGCCGCCTGCTCGGCGATCCAGATCCTGGTGCCGATCGCAGCCTCGATGGCGCCGCCCGGCGAGGCCGGCCGCGTCATCGGCGATGTCATGAGCGGACTGATGATCGGCATCCTGCTGGCGCGGCCGCTGGCCAGCCTCATCGCAGACGCCTGGGGCTGGCGCGCCTTCTACGGCCTCAGTGCTACCGCGCTCGTCCTGCTCACCGGCGTGCTCGCCTTCACCTTGCCGCAGCGGCGCCCGGAAGCAAAGTCGTCCTACGGCGCGCTGATTGCCTCACTGTTCGGGCTGCTGCGCGACGAGCCGGTGCTGCGGCGGCGTGCGCTGACGGCGGCGCTGGTGATGGCGGCGTTCAGCCTGTTCTGGACGGCGGTCGCCTTGCGTCTCGCACAGCCGCCTTTCGGCCTTGGCCAGCGCGGCATTGCGCTCTTCGCGCTTGTCGGCGCCGGCGGCGCCGTGGTCACGCCGCTGTTCGGCCGCGCCGGCGACCATGGCTGGACGCGATCCGCCACCATTGCCTGTCACCTCGTGCTGATCGGCGCTATGGCGCTCGCCGCCTGGGCCGGCGCCTCTCAGTCCGAAGCGTCATGGCAATCGCTGGTGCTGATGGGCCTCAGCGCCGTGCTGCTCGACATCGGCGTCACCGGCGACCAGACGCTCGGCCGCCGTGCCGTCAATCTGCTTCAGCCCGAGGCCCGCGGCCGGCTCAACGGCCTGTTCGTCGGCATCTTCTTCATCGGCGGCGCCATCGGCTCATTGCTGGCCGGCGCTGCCTGGACTTGGGGCGGGTGGACCTGCGTGTGCGCCATCGGCGCAGTCTTTGGCGCCACCGCCCTGGTGGTCGACTGGATCGGCGGGCCGGAATGACCGGGCGTTCTTACAATCACGCCGAGTAGCCCAAGGGAACTATGTTGCCGGCAAACTGTTTTAGTCCTTGCCGGAGGATGCCATGAACGATGCGTCGGCGACGCCCGCGGGTCCCGTCCTTTCACCGACGGAGCGCGTGAACACGCTGTCGCATTTCCACCGCGCCGAGATCGCGCGCATGGCGGGCTGGCGCGATCGGCTCGACAGGACCACGAACTGGGCGATCACCGTGGTGGCGGCGATGCTCTCGGTTTCGCTGTCGACGGCCAGCGCGCATCATGGCGTGCTGTTGTTCGCCATGCTGCTGATCCTGCTGCTTTTGTGGATCGAGGCGCGCCGCTACCGCTTCTTCGACTTCTACCGCGCCCGCGTGCGCCAGTTCGAACGTCACTATTTCGCGCAGATCTTTTCGCCGCAGCCCGACTTCGCCTCGGATTGGCTGCTCATCGTCGGCGAAGGCCTGCGCGCGCCGAAATTCCTGCTGTCGCAACGTGCCGCCCTGGTGCGCCGCCTGCGCCGCAACTACATTTACCTTTTCCTCATCCTGCTGTTGGCCTGGGTATTGAAGATCTCGACACCCAGCCTGCAAACCGTCGGCACCAGGGTCGGCTTTGGCGGTTCGCTGCGCGAAGCGGTCGACAGCGCCGCCCTTGGTCCCATACCAGGCATCGCCATCGTCGCGTTGGTGGCCGCGTTCTACATTGGGCTGCTTGCCATAGTCGTGTTCGCGGCCGGCGACGACGGCGAACTCGCCTTTGGCGATGTCCACGTCTGACCGGATGAT
The DNA here is from genome assembly GCF_002294905.1 of Mesorhizobium sp. WSM4308. NCBI lineage: Bacteria > Pseudomonadati > Pseudomonadota > Alphaproteobacteria > Hyphomicrobiales > Phyllobacteriaceae > Mesorhizobium > Mesorhizobium sp. WSM4308. The sequence goes on from NZ_NSFW01000016.1 coordinate 46,915, forward strand.
CGACTTCCAATTCCGGCAACAGGCGGCTGCAACGCAAAGGCCGGCCATGCGTTGTCATGGTCAGTCCGCCGCGACGTTTGAGGGAACCCATGAACCGGCAACCGGCAACGACGTCAGGCCGCCTCGCGGCCACCCTCGTGCTGGCCACCCTTGCCCTGGCACCGGCAAGCCGCGCCTTCGCCGCCCAGGCGCCCGGACATGCGTCGGGCATGGGCGGCTCGGCCGAGGGCCTGTTCGTCGCCGAGATCGTGCTTCTCCTGCTGGTAGGCCGCGGCCTCGGCGAAATCTTCCAGCGTTACGGCCAGCCGGCGATTATGGGTCAGCTGATCGGCGGCATCCTGCTCGGGCCCTCGCTGTTAGGATGGATATGGCCCGACGCCCAGCACCTGATCTTCTCCAGCGATCCGGCGCAGAAGGGCATGATCGATGCGGTGTCCCAGCTCGGCATCCTGCTTCTCCTGCTCCTGACCGGCATGGAGACGGATCTGCGCCTGGTGCGCCGCGTCGGGGCGGCCTGTTTTTCGATCTCGATCACCGGCGTCGTCGTGCCTTTCGCCTTCGGCTTCGCGCTGGCACAATTCCTGCCGGACTCGCTGCTGTCCGACCCGCGGCAGCGCGTCGTCGCCGGGCTGTTCCTCGGCACGGCGCTGTCGATCTCCTCGGTCAAGATCGTCGCCATGGTGGTGCGCGAGATGAACTTCATGCGCCGCAATCTCGGCCAGGTCATCATTTCCTCGTCCATCATCGAGGACACGATCGGCTGGCTGGTCATCGCGGTGACCTTCGGCATCGCCACCAATGGCAGCCTGCAGGTCTTGCCGCTCATCACCACGGTGGCCGAGGTGGCGCTGTTCATGGTGTTTTCCTTCACCATCGGCCGCCGGCTTGTCTTCACGCTAATCCGCTGGAGCAACGATTCTTTCCGCAGCGAATATGCTGTCATCACGGTGATCCTCATCATCATGGGCGTCATGGCGCTGATCACCAACCTGATCGGCGTCCACACGGTGCTCGGCGCCTTCGTCGCCGGCATACTGGTCGGTGAATCGCCGATACTGTCCGACCACATTGAGAGCCAGTTGCGCGGCCTCATCACCGCGCTGTTCATGCCGGTGTTCTTCGGCATGGCCGGCCTGTCGGCCGACCTCACCGTGCTTACCGACCCGACGCTGGCGCTGCTGACGCTGGCATTGGTCGCCATCGCCAGCATCGGCAAGTTCGGCGGCGCCTTCCTCGGCGGCCGGCTGGCCGGCATGTCGCTGAAGGAAGCCACCGCCGTCGGCAGCGCCATGAACGCCCGCGGCTCGACCGAGGTCATCGTCGCCAGCATCGGCCTGTCGATGAACATCCTGTCCCACAATCTGTTCACGATGATCGTCACCATGGCCGTCATCACCACGCTGGCCATGCCGCCCATGCTGCGCTGGGCGCTCGGCCGCCTGCCGGTTGGACATGCCGAGAAGCAGCGCGTCGATCGCGAACTGCTCGACGAACGCGGCTTCGTTTCCAGGCTGGAGCGCCTGCTGCTGCTGGTCGACGACAGCCCGGTCGGCAAGTTCACCGCCTACCTTGCAGGCCTGGTCGGCGGCGGCAGCGGCATGCCGACCACTCTGCTTCATCTCCAGGATGGCAGGCTCGCCGGTCAGGTCGGCGACAAAGGCCCGGAACGGGCGTCCAGGGAGGTAAAGAAAGGCGCCGCCAGGAGCGCAAGGGCCGTCAGCAAGGCCGAGGACACGCTTGTCGACAGGGTCCACCTCACAGCCCGCACCGAGCTTCAGGCCAGCGCCGAGACAATCGCCGCCGAAGCCCGCAAGGGCTATGGGCTTCTGCTGGTCGGACTGGAGAACATGCTGACCGACAAAGGCACCTTCAGCGGCGCGCTGAAGGACGTCAGCAGCGGTTTCGACGGCCCGCTCTGCCTCGTGCTGAACGGCGCCAAGGCCGATGGAAAGATGCCGGTGCTGCGCGCCGGAACGACGATACTGGTCCCCGTCAACGGCACCGAGGTCGCGCGCCGCGCCGCCGATTTCGCGCTGGCGCTGGCGCGGCCGCACCGCGCCCGCGTCAAGGCGCTCTATGTCTCGCAAGCCAGGCAGGGCAGCCGGCCGGGCACGGTCTCGCACCGCCGGGAGGAAGCCGTGCTCAAGGATGTCGCCGATCTCGCTGACCGCTACGGCGTCGCCGTCGACACCGCGATCCGCACCCGCGCCACGGCGGACAGGGCGATCGCCAGGGAGGTGACCAAAGGCGCCGCGATGGTGGTGATGGGTGTCACCCAACGGCCGGGCGAGGAGCTGTTCTTCGGCGACACCGCGACGGCGGTGCTCGCCGCGGTCGCCTGCCCGGTCGTGCTTCTGGCCAGCGAACGCGTCAAGCGGGCCGACGCCAATGCCAACGAGGCGGCGGCCGAAATCAACGCCTGATCATTCCGGCGCAGCTATCGGAACTTACAGACCGAAGAACTGTCGCCCGATCATGTAGCCCAACGCCGCCACGACGAGCGGGAACAGCGCCGGCGCTGCCTTGCTGAAGAAGGAGACTTTCGTGTCCTTGGGCGGCACATAGCGTGCGTTGCCGAGATTCTTGGTCATTGCTACCCCGCGCCAAACCAGACAGTTTTGCGCATGTCGTTATCCCAAACCGCTACGCGGTTCCGGTCGGCATGCATTAGCAGACGCTTATTAACAGCATGGCCAAATTAACGGGTTGCAAAGAAATTCGATCGAATAGGCGACCATTGCGTCAGGAGAATTCCACGCTTCGGGAACCGATCGTGCGCGACCGCTGGCCCGGTCAAGATCATCATCACCTCGGGCCAGCAACAGCCGGCGCGGACGCTATGCCGAATGGCGGCGTCTTTCCGCCCAAGCCCTATGCGGCTGTTGCAGCCACCATCCAGGGCCTGCTCGACCAGGAACCTGATTGTTGTCGCAGCCCCAAGACATCAGAGCTTGATTTCGTGACCGAAAGACCTGACGTCGCTCGCCAGAACCAGCCTGGCATCGTCGGCAACATAGCCGACATAGCGATAGTCACGGATGAAGCTGATGCGCCCTTCCCGCCACTCCAGCCACATGAAATGGGTTGGCTTCGGGGCCGCCCGATGTTCGAACACCGCGATCACCTCGCGGCCTTCGACCCATGCCGGCTTGAGCCACAGGCCCTCGCTCTTGGCATAGATCGTGAAGAACATCCCAACATCGGCCGCACCTGATCGTGACGGGTGCATGGACTGCTGAAGTCTAACATCATCGGCAAGCAGCGCACGCAAGCCATCCCAGTCGCGCTGGTTGAACAGATCGGTGTAACGGACCACTTTGGCGGAAGCGATGCGCGCATCGGGAAGCCGGCTGGCCTGGGCGTTGATCTCCCGAAGCCGGGCACGGCCGCGCGACAGGTGCGCTTTCACAGCATCGACCGAAATGCCAAGCAGGGCCGCGATCTCAGCCAGGGGCTCATCGAGCACATCTTTCAAGATGATGACGCTGCGCTGGACGACCGGGAGCTCCGCAAAGCGCGACACGGCGGTTTCGATTGCCTCCTTTCGCATCAGCGTCTCCACCGCATCGGCTTTGCTGTCATCGGCGATTTCAAGCGCCGTCTCGATGGGCTCCGCAACGCGGGTTGCGCGGCTGCGCAGCAGGTCCAGCGCCCTGTTGTGGGCAATGCGGAACAGCCAGGGCCTGAGCTGTGGCACCGCGCACAGTTCGTCCAGCGCTACGAAGGCCCGGGCAAAGGTGTCTTGCACCACATCCTCGCCATCGATGACGGAGCCCATCAGGCGCGCGCAATAGCGGTGCAGCTCTGGCCGCAGCGCGGCGGCAAGGGCAAGCAGTCCTTCGCGTCGATCGCGGTCCACACCAGGCTCTCGTTCGTTCAAGCCGCCGCGCCTTCCATGATGGTCACGCCCGCGTCGCCATTGAGGCCGAAGACGACGCCCTCGGCATATTGCGGGTCTTCCAGCACCGAAACCACCCTGTCACCGAACGACCGGGGCGGCATCGGCGCCCCAAAGCGGGTGACGAATTGTTCCGGCGTGATGCCCATGGAGCCTGCGTAGGCGCCTGCCGCGGCGTCGCCGGTTCCGGTACCGAGAATCATCTGCCGCGGCAGGATCGCCTGGAAGCGAATGCCGAGCTTCTTCTCCTGCGAGACGCCATTGGCATATTTGGCCATGAACCAGAGCATGCGCTTGGAGCCGCCATAACCGCCGGACATCTGCGATCCGGTAACGGCAGCACCACTCGATCCCACCAGCACCCGGCTGCCCGGCTTGAGCGGCAGGTTCAGCGCCGCCTGCAGCCAGTACAGGCCAGCCTTGACGTCGGTCTCCCAGGCGACGGAGAAATCCTCCCATCTCAGCTGATCCAGCCGCCCCATCCGGGGTGTGGCGCCAGCATTCAGCACCAGTATGTCAGGGCTGACCTCGCCAAGGATACGATAGGCCGCGTCCTCGTCCGTGACGTCGGCGGCAATCGTGGCGACCCCGAGCCGCGCGCGGACCGCCTCCAGCGCTTCGGCGCCACGCGCGACGACCGTCACTTGGGCATCATGCTCGACCAGCGCTTCGACCAATCCCAGGCCAAGCCCACGGCTGCCACCGGTGACCACGATTTTCTTGTCCTTGAGGCTCATCGACCCTGCTCCATTGCTTCACTGTAGCAAAGACGTTTGAGCATCGGGAAAAGAGTCAGCCCCGCGCCGATCAACCTGTTCGACTACCGCCTACTTGTCGCTGTTTTCGAAGGCACCGATGCCTTGCGCGATGAGGTTGGTGGCCATGACCAGCGAGATGATCGCGGCCGAGTTGAAGACCACCACCCACCATTTGCCGCCGGTGAGGAAGCCGTAGCCGTCGGCGATCGCCAGCCCCCAATCGGCCGATGGCGGCTGGATGCCGAGGCCGAGGAAGCTCAGCGTCGCGATCGAGAAGAAGGCGTAGCCGAGCCGGGTGATCAATTCGATCAGGATGGTTTCCCGCACATTGGGCAGGATTTCGAGGAACATGATCGCCAGGCGTCCCTCGCCGGCGAGCCGGGCGGCGCTGATATAGTCGCGCTCGCGCTGTTCGCGCGTGGCGGTGCGCACGGTGCGCGCCACTAGCGGCGCATAGGCAAGGCCGATGACCGCGATGACGGTGAGGTTTGACGGGCCGATCGCCACCAGCGCCATCGTCACCAGCACGATGAAGGGCAGCGACATGACGGCATCAAGCAGCCGTGCGCCGACCGCATCGACCAGGCCGCCGAAGGTGCCGAGCACCAGGCCGATGACGCTGCCGGCGGCCACGCCCGCCAGCGTCGCCAGTGGCGCCACCAGCAGGATGTCGCGCGAGCCGACGACGATGCGCGAAAGCACGTCGCGCCCGAGCTGATCGGTGCCGAACCAGTGCACCGCGTCGGGCGGCGTCATCATCGACAGGAAATCCTCGGCATAGGGATCGAACGGCGCGAACCGCGCACCGAACACCGCACAGGCAACCCACAACAGCAGCACCACCGAGCCGATCGCGGTCGACGGCGCCAGATCGGGCAAAAAACCGCGCAGCCGGCCGAACCAGGAGAGCCTGATGTCACCGCGCATGGGAGACTGGGCGAGATCGGTCATGGCGCGTTGCGCCGGCGCTGGCGCGGGTCGAGCAGCGCCTGCAGGAGATCGCCGATCGCGGCCGTCGACACGAAAATCGCAGCCATCACCAGCACGCCGGCCTCGAGCATCGGGAAATCGCGCGCCTTGGCGGCGCTCAGCACCAAATTGCCGAGACCCTGTATGCCGAACAGCGCCTCGATCACCACCAGCCCGCCAAGCAGGAAGCCGCTTTGCGTGGCGATGACCGCCACCGTCGGCACCAGCGCGTTGCGCAGCACATGCTTGAACAGCACCTGCGAGGGGCTGAGCCCCTTGAGGATCGCGGTGCGCGTATAGTCCGCGCCGCGCGCCTCGATAACCCCTGCCCTGGTCATGCGCGCCACATAGCCGATCAGGTTCAGCACCAGCGGCAGCGCCGGCAGGATGAGATAGTAGCTGGACGTCCAGAAACCGGCCCCATTGGGCGCGGCACCGGTGACCGGAAACCAGGCCAGCCACAGGCCGAAGACCATCAGCAACAGCAGGCCTGAGACGAAATCGGGCACGATCGAGAGCGAGACGCCGGTCAGCACGATCAGCCTGTCGGCAAGGCTCCCCGAGCGCAGGCCCGCGACGACGCCGGCGCCGATGCCGATCGGCACCAGGAACAGCAGCACGACGCCGGCCAGTGCCGCGGAGTTCCTGATGCTCGACAGGACGAACGGCGCCACCGGCGCGCGCATCGACAGCGAGTCGCCGAAGTCGCCCGTGATGGCCCGGCTGAACCAGTGCCAGTACTGCGCAAGAATCGGTTGGTCGGTGCCGAGCTTGCGGTTCAATTCGGCGACCGCCTGCGCATCGGCGAACGGGCCGAGCATGACGCGGCCGACATCGCCGGGCAGCACCTGCCCGGCGAGGAAGACCAGCGCGCTGACCAGCCACAGCGTCAACAGCAGCGAGCCTGCGCGTACCGCGAGCGGCCGCGCCATCGAGGCGATGCCGCTCACACGAACGACACCTTGTCGAGCAGCAGATGCGAGATCGCGGTGAAGCGCACGCCCTCCACCTTCGAGGAGACGATGCGGCTGTATTGCGAGAAATAGCTGATGATCAGCGGCGTCTCGTCGAGCAGCAAATTCTGGATCTTGCCGGCGGCGAACCGTTGCGCCTGCAGGTCGCGGGCCTTGCCGTAGTCGATGAGCAGCGCGTCATAGTCCGGACTGTTGAAATGCGCCGCGTTCCAGGCGCCCGAGCTCTTCAGCGTCGCGTTGAGGAAGATATCGGGCGTACCGCGATGACCGAAATCGGTGATGCCGAGATTGGAGTCCAGCCATGGCGAGCTGCCGAACGTCGCCGAGCCGTAATAGGCGTCCTGCGGCAGCACGTTGAGCTTGATGTCGATGCCGGCCTTCCTGGCGAAGTTCTGGATGATCACGGCATAGTCGGGAATGTCGTAGGCGCGTTCGGTAGTCAGCGTCACCTCGAAGCCGTTGGGCACGCCGGCCTCGCCGAGCAGCCGCTTGGCCTCGGCGATGTCCTGCTTGCGCTGCGGCACGGACGGATCGGCCGACGGGAAGATCGGCGCGAACGGCGTGTCGTTGCCGACGACGGCGCGGCCCTTGAGCAGGCCCTTGACCACGGCCTCGCGGTCGATGGTCAGCGCCAGCGCGCGCCGCACGCGCTTGTCGGTGAACGGCGCCTGGTCGGTCCGCAGATGCGCCGGATCATGCGAGCTGGCCTGCACGCTGAGCAGCTTGAAATTGGGATTGCCTTCGATCGCCAGCTCAAGCCGCGTGGTCGAGGGGATGACGTCAAGCTGGCCGGCCTGCAGCGCCAGCACCTGCGCCTGCTCGTCGTCGAAGAACTTGATCTCGACGCGGTCGGGCAGCGCCTTGTCACCCCAATAGTCCGGGTTGCGCACGAAGCTCGCGCCCTGCTTGGGGCGGAAGGACTCCAGCTTGAAGGGACCCGTGCCGTTGAAGGTCCTCTCGAAATCGCCGGCATAGTCGGCCGGCACGATGACGGCATTGTAGACGTCGGAGGAAACGTAGAACGGGAAGTTGCTGTTCGACTGGTCGAGATCGAAGGCGACGGTTTCGTCGTCGACGACCTTGGCGCCGCCCTTGGAGAGAATGCCCTTGTAGGCCGACAGCGCCGACGAGCCGCTGGCCGGATCGACCAGCCGTTCGAAGCTTGCCGCCACGTCCATGGCGGTGACGGTGCGGCCGTCGTGGAACTTCACGCCGGGCCTGAGCTTGAACGTCCAGCGCCTGGCCGTCTCGTCGGCTTCCCAGGACAGCGCAAGCTTCGGCTGCAGCCCGTCCTTGGGATCGTCGAGGATCAGGTACTCGCCGACCTGGCTGATCACGCCGATGCTGGCCGGATCGGTGATCGTGACGGGATCGATCGCCTTGGTCGGCTGGCCGAGCCCGACACGGACCGTGCCGCCAGGCGTCGCCGCGCCTGCCGCGCCCGGTGCGAACAGGCCATGCGAGGCGGCAAAGCCGGTGAGGCCTAGAAGTGCCGCGTATTTCAGGAGGTCGCGGCGCTTGAGGAAGCCCTGCGCATATTCGTCGACCGCGACATTCCAGATGTCGCCGGTGTGGCCGCGCGTCGACTGGTTGCGCAGCAAATCGATGTCGGAACGTTTCGTCATTGTCAGTCTCTCGTCAATTGGAGGATGGGGGAGAAAAAAGCCGCCGTCAGGCCGGCTGGCCGTCGAGATGGATGCGGTCGACCGCTTGCGGATAGAAGGCGATCAGCCCCTTGATCCTCGGCATTTCGTCGATCGGGTCGCGGTAGCTCCAGGCAATGTCGGGGCGCACCGAACCGTCCTTCAAAAGGCCCGACCAGTAGGAGGCGATGCCCTTGTAGGGACATCGCGTCGTCGAGTTGGACGCCGTCAGCCGCTCCAGCCGGACATCCTCCGGGCGCAAATAGAAGCGCGTCGGCAGATGGGTCTCGAACAACAGCACCGGCCGGTGGCTGTCGGCGATGATGTCGCCGTCGAACCAGACCTGCACATGGCTGGAACTGTGCAGCACATCGATGCGCGCATAGGGATCCCGGGCATGGACGAAGACTTCCTCTTCCTCCTCGAACCACTGGTCGACCGCCTTCCAGGTGAAGGCGATGCGGCCGGCGAGCGGCGCCAGGCTTTCATCCGGGGGTGCCGTGAACGACCACGCCGCATGGGCGGCGCGCCTGTCGCCGCTGTCGATGTCCCAATAGGCGGTCTCGCCGCCGACGGCGTGCGGCTCGCGATGCGGCGACGGCTTCAGCACCGACGCATCGACCGAGGATGGCGGGAAGAAATAGATCGGCAGGAAATGGTTGGAGCGCAGCACCAGCACATTGCGGCTGTCGGCGATGGTGCGGCCGCCGAACTTGACGCGCACACGCTTGGGGCTGTGCAGCACATTGACGAGACGCGGAGCGGTCGCTTCGCGCGGCTGGAGATTAGGGGCTGCGGTCATGGCTGCCTCCTCAGGACACGGCGCGCTGATTGGCGCGCTGCTCGGCGAAGCGGTTGGCGGGGCGGGCAAGGCCGAAGCGATCGCGCAATGTGCCGGGCGCATATTCGGTCGGGACGAGGCCGCGCCGCTGCAGTTCCGACACCACCTGCTCGGCGAAATTCACCCAGTCCTCGGGCAGCAGCGGGAACATCAGGTTGAAGCCGTCGGCGGCGCCCGAGATGAACCAGTCCTCGAGCTGGTCGGCGATCTGCTTCGGCGTGCCGGCGACCGTCGGCACCGAGCCGCTGTTGGCGAGTTTGCGGGCGATGTCGCGCAGGCTGAGATTCTGCTTCGACCATTGCTTGACGCGGTTGAGCGAGGTGCGCCCGCCATTGAAGGTGCTCTCGTCCGGCAGCGGCGGCAGCGGCCCGTCCGGCGGATAGGCCGAGAGGTCGATGCCGCTCCAGCTCGACAACAGGTCGATGCCGACCTGGTCGGGGAGAAGCGTCTGCAGATATTCCTGCTTGTCCCGGCCTTCGGCCTCCGAGGCCGCGACGACAGGCAGGATGCCGGGCAGGATCTTGAAGCTCTCCGGCCGCCGGCCATGGCGCGCCAGCCGCTCGTTGATGTCCTGGCGGTATTTGATGCCGTCTTCCCGGGTGCTGTAGATGGCGAAATGCGCATCGGCATGGGCGGTGGCGAAATTCTTGCCGTCCTCGGACGAGCCGGCCTGGACGATCAGCGGATGGCCCTGCGGCGGCCGCGACACGTTGAGCGGCCCGCGCACCTTGAAGTGCTTGCCCTTGTGGTCGATCGGATGGACCTTGTCGGGATCGGCGAAGAACCCCGTCTCCTTGTCGATAAGGAGCGCCTCGTCCTCCCAGCTGTCCCACAGCGCCTTGACGATATCGAGAAATTCGCCGGCGCGCTCATAGCGGAAGGCGTGCTCGATATTGCCGTCGCGGCCGAAATTGCGCGCCTCCTCGTCCATCGCCGAGGTGACGACGTTCCACGACGCCCTGCCCTTGCTGATATGGTCGAGCGAGGCGAACAGGCGCGCGACATTGTAGGGCTCGCTGTAGGAACTCGACGCCGTGGTGATCAGGCCGATATGGCTGGTCACCGCGGCCAGCGCCGACAGCAGCGTCAGCGGTTCGAGACGGGCATTGGCGTAGTGCGCGACGCCGCTCTTGACCGAATCCCAGATCGACACGTGGTCGGCGACGAAGATGGTGTCGATGCGTGCCCGCTCGGCCGCCTGCACCAGCTCGCGATAATAGTCGAAATCGAGCACTTCGCGCCCCGGCGCGCGCGGGTGGCGCCATGCTATGCGGTGGTCGCCCTGCGGATTGAAGAAGAACGCGCTGAGGATCATGTGCGACATCTCTGTTCCTTCCCTGCGGATGCGGAAAACCGCCAGTGCGGCGGCCTGTGGCCGTGCCCCGAAAATTGTCCAGTCAGCGAAAGTTAGATTGCGCCCGCGCTTAATTCGAGTAATTTTATAGAGATTGTTCCATATGAAAGCGGAAGCGATTGCCCCTGATCGCGGCGCGCGCAGAAAGTGGTTTCCGGTCGTCCCCATGTCTTCGGTCTTGCCAACAATGTCTTCGGTTTTGCCAACCATGTCTTCGGTTTTGCCAACACTGTCGTCCGTTCTGAACGTCGAGCACCTCTCCGTTTCCTATCGCGGAGCCGGGCACCGCGCGGTCGACGATATCTCGCTCGAGATCGGCCAGGGCGAAGCGCTCGGCCTGGTTGGCGAATCCGGTTCGGGCAAGAGCTCGGTGGCGCTGGCGGTGCTGCGCTATCTGCCCAGGCATGCCCGGGTCGAAGCCGCGCGACTGGCCTTCGAAAACTGCGAAATCCGCGACCTCTCCGCCAACGAGCTGCGCCGGCTGCGCGGCGACCGCATCGCTGCCGTCTACCAGCATCCGGGCTCGGCGCTGAACCCGAGCATGACCATTGGCGGCCAGATCACCGAGACGATCCTGCGCCACCGACCGATGCATCGTGACGATGCGTTTGCGCGCGCCGCGCAACTTCTGAGCCGCGTGCGCGTCGCCAATCCCGAACGCGTGCTGCGGCTCTATCCGCACGAGCTGTCAGGCGGCATGCAGCAGCGCGCCAACATCGCCATTGCGATCGCGCTCGACCCGGCGCTGCTGGTGATGGACGAGCCGACGACGGCGCTCGACGCCAGCGTCCAGTCCGAGATCATCGCCATCCTCGACGATCTGCGCCGCGAGCACCGCACCAGCATCCTGCTGATCAGCCACGACATCGACCTGATCCGCCGCTCCTGCGACCGGGTCTCGGTGATGCAGGCCGGCTCGATCGTCGAAACCGGTGCCGCTGAGGAGGTTTTCGACAAGCCGGGCCATGCCTACACGCAGGCGCTGGTCGCCGCCATTCCGACGCTCAACCGCACCAAGCGCGACGGCAGGCTGGCCGAGGATGCGAGCCCCGTGGACATAATCTCCGACGCGCCGGCCGGGGAGCAAGCGGAAAGCGCCCTGCCCGCGCCGCGGCGCGAAACCGCCCTCTCTTGCCGGGGCATAAGACAATCCTTCGACGGCCAGCCGGTGCTGCACGGCATCGACCTCGACATCGCCAGCGGCGAGACCTTTGGACTGATCGGCGAGTCCGGTTCCGGCAAGTCGACGCTGGCCCGCATCGTCACCGGCCTGCAGCCGCCGACGGCGGGCACGGTCGACCTGTTCGGCAAGGCCGTGGCGCCGCTGGTCGAGCGGCGCCGGCCCAGCGAACGGCGCGACGTGCAGATGGTGTTCCAGTCGCCCGACCGCACGCTCAACCCGCGCCAGCGCATCGGCCGCATCCTCGGCCGCCCGCTGCGCCGGCTGGCCGGCCTGCCACGCCGCGCCGTGCCGCAGCGGGTCGGCGACCTGCTGGCCTCGGTGCGCCTCGCCCGCACGACATCCCGGCAGAAGCCCGGCACGCTGTCCGGCGGCCAGCGCCAGCGCACGGCCATTGCCCGCGCCTTCGCCGGCCTGCCAAGGCTGGTGGTGCTGGACGAGCCGACCTCGGCGCTCGACGTCTCGGTGCAGGCGACCGTGCTCAACCTGCTCAACGATCTGCAGAAGAAAGGGGATACCGCCTATCTCTTCATCAGCCATGACCTCAGGGTCGTGCGCTACATGGCGGACCGCATCGGCGTGCTCTATCGCGGCCGCCTGGTCGAGACCGGTTCCTCCGACCAGATCTTCGCCGGCCCCAACCATCCCTACACGCAGTTGCTGCTGGCGGCGTCCTCCAATGATGGGGAGGCCACCACCATGGCCGAAGCACAAACCGCCACCGCGCCCGGCGGCTGCGCCTTCGCCGGCCGCTGCCCATTGGCCGACGCCGGTTGCCACGCCGCCGAGCCTGTCGCCCGGGAGGTCGCATCGGGCCATGTTATCGCCTGCTGGAAACGCGCCGGCTGAGGTTGGCCCTATCCGCCCAGATAAAGCCGGTGCACTGGCGACCTGAGCAGCTTCACGCCGATCGCTAAGCCCGGCAGACCGCCATGACGAAGAACTCGCGGTAGCAGAAGTCGGGATCGTCGAGCAGGCGATCCGGCCGCTGCTTCAGCTCCCGCCAATAGGCCTGGTCGGCGTCAGGCAGGGCGTAGCCCGGCGCGACGCTGGCAAAATAGGCCAGCAGGTCGCGAACATAGTCGCGCGTGAAGCGAGGCGCGGGCGCCCAGCGCTCGACCAGCCAGCCCTTGCGGCTGACGACCTCCAGGCCGGCCTGCCGCAGGCGCGCCGGAAGCGTCGAACCGCAATCGGTGCCGAGCACGCCCCGGTCGCGAAACCCCTGCAGCCTGGCGGCCATGAAGCGCGCCAGCAGGGCCCGGTCCATGGGCAGGATCTGCAGGATCGTCGAATCGAAATCCTTGACGGCGAGGATGCCGCGCGGCTTCAGCACGCGCCTGGCCTCGCCGACGGCAAGCTCGAATTCGGCCGGCGTCAGATACTGCATGACATTGCCGGACCAGACGCAATCGAACGATGCGTCGGCGAATGGCAGCGACAGGATGCTGCCGACATGCGTGGCAATTTCCGGCGGCTCGGGCAGCGTGCCCACCAGCGCCTCGACCCGGCCGATGTTTTCAGGCGCGAGGTCGAGCGCGGCGATGAAGCCGGATGGGCCGACGGCCCTGGCGATGAGCGGCAGGAAGCCGCCGCTGCCGCATCCGGCGTCGAGCACGCTCCAGCCCGGGCGGATACCGGCGTCGAGCAAGGCCGCCTCGTATTCGGGCCGCGACGATTCGAAATGAAGATCGAGCCAGCCGGCCTCGCTCGCTTCGTGACCGGTGGACGTTTGATTCCCAGCAGACAAATGATGACCCCCCATGGCGCCGCGGGATAGAAGCGCACCCGACGGCATCACGCAATGCCCCGCGAAGCAGGCGACGCCGGTCTACGCCGGCAGCGACGGCTCGGTGTTCGGCTCCAGCGCCTCTTCCGCCTCATGCTCGTCCGGAAGCACCTCGCCATGCACCCCCAGCGGCCGGCCGATCCAGACCGGATCGACCAGATGGTCGCGCTTGGGATTGTTCGTGTTCGGGTGGATGAGGATGCTCAGGCCGCCATGGTTCAGCATCAGCCACGGAACCAGCGCGCCGAAAATCCCGGTTGCGAAGGAGACCTGGTACATGGCCTGCTCATGCGGGCCGACTTGTTTGTCGTGCCAACTGCCGAGGCGCACGCGGAACCGCTCGGCGATGCGCAGCCGCAGCCATTCGGCATGCTGCCGCTCGGCCTGCCCGTCGAAGTAGATATGGGCGTGATAGCTGGCGATCTCGGCAAGTGGCCGTGGACTGTCTTGGCTCATCTCGATGCCCTCCTCGCGGCGTGTCCCGCCATTCAGCCCAAGAACAAGGGTTTAAGCAAGGCCACCCCAGCCGCCGGGAAGACCGGCAATGGCTGGACGCGGTTCTGATCGGCCAGGCAACCGTCACGCCGCTTGCGCCGCCAGGCTTTCGGCCCCGAGCACATCGTGTAGTCTGACGGTTTTCTTAGGGAAAATGACACGATGAACACCGCCGAAACCCTGCCCTATCTGTCGTCGGCGGTTCTCGATCGCCTGGCGATCTCCACGCCTGAAATCGTCGACGAGATCGAGCGCCAGATCGTCGGCCAGAGGCGGGGCGAAGTCTGGTGCGCGCCCAAGGCCGCCGTGTGGCCGGGCGACGACCGCTACTTCATGGCGACGCTCGGCGTCGCCTCAGTGCCATCAGTGCTGGCCACCAAGTCGCTGGTGGTGAACCCGCGCAACGCCGCGCGCGGCCTGGCCACGATCAATTCGCTGATCACCCTGCTCGACGCCGAGACCGGCCTGCCGCTGGCCCTGGTCGACGGCAATTGGGTGACGGCCAAACGCACGGCGGGCCTCAGCGCCGTCGCCGCCCGGCGCATGGCAAGGCATGATGCGTCGTCCGTCGCCTTCATCGGCTGCGGGGTGCAAGCGCGCGCCCATTTGGAGGCATTCGCCGACCTCTTTCCGCTGCGCGAAATCCGCGCCTTCGGCCGCGGCAAGAGCAATCGCGACGCGCTGTGCGAAATGGCGCGGTCGCGCGGCCTGCAAGCAATCCCCTGCGACACGGCGAGGGCCGCGGTGGAGGGCGCCGACATGGTGGTGTCGACGGTGACGCTGGTGCCCGAACCCGAACCGTTCCTCGACGCCAACTGGCTGAAGCCGGGAAGCTTCACCGCCATCACCGACCTCGCTTTGCCCTGGCTGCCCGCAACCATGCGCCGCCTCGATCGCATCGTCGTCGACGATCTGGAGCAGGAGAAACAGATGCCCAAACCCATGGTCGACCCCACGCTGGTCGCCGGCGATCTGACAGGCCTGGTCTGCGGCGACTTCGTGGGAAGGCAGAGCTCGGGTGAGGCCACGGCGTTCGTGTTCCGGGGGATGGCCGTGGGGGATTTGGCGGTGGCGGGGCTGGCGTATATGCGGGCGGAGGCGGCTGGGGTGGTGTAGGGCAAGGTCGCGGGAACGGCCGCGAGCTCGGCACCTGGAAGGCCTGCCATCAACCGGAAAACGACCGCATGGCCCAGCGCCAGGAAGCGGGCACGCTCGCTCCGCTGGCTGAGAAGGACGCGGTGCTGGTCGGCCAGGCGGAGTTGTTGCGCTCAATGCTGGAAGGTGTAGCGGGGGATGCGATGCTGGCGGGCAAGCGAGAGATCGAGGTGGGGATTGCCGCGATCACAAAGACGTTGCGGAGAGGCAGACGTTTTTGCTGTGAGGGTGGAGACATAAGTCAGGATCAGTCGCTCGGACCGGCCAGCTCAATAGCGGCCCGCAGGCGACAAACGCGACGCTAAGGGTTGAACCCGGCGTCCGACGCGCCTTTGGAGGAGTGAGCGCCAAGTCTATCGATTACGCTCACGCGTAGAACGACATTGTATCGACGGTCATCCGATCCACAATCGGCGTTTCCCCCTCAAAATGCCCCTCGAAAATGCCGGGAAAGCTTTCAGACGTCGTGAGGGCACCGTCGCCATCGCGCGCGCCATACTCAAGGACAACGTACCAGGTGATTGGACCCGAGAACTGGTCACCATCAATCCGGATTTCTCTTTCGAATGTCTCTACCGTGTCCACGCGGGTATTCGACGACAAAAGAGCGAGATCGGTCCATGCCTCAGTTTCGTTCGGCTCCACATCCTGCACTGCCTGAGCAACCCGTCGCTGCTTCAGTTGACGTTCCTGGTTGTCCATTCGCGTTATCCAATCATCGGCGTGCCAATGCCTATGCCCGCCTCGTAGCGCCACTTGAGCGTATCGCATAGGCCCGGAAGGTCAGGATAGATGTGGCTATGGTCTATACCAAGCTTGAACAACCGGCGTCTGAACCTGGCGCGCATGTTGGCCGGGATCATGAAGCTCTCTACTCCTTTCGCCATCCAAGGCTTGTCTGGTTCATTGTGAACGGAGAAGAGGCCCCGCTGATTGACGATCCGCGAAGCCGACCTACTAGGAACCAGGAAGAGAACTCGATCGATCTCGAAAGGATTTGTATCCTTCGACGGGTCGACAATCTCGCCTTCGGGGATGCTGTAGCCGTGCACCACGGCATCATCCTTCTGGTCACCGCTTGAAACCGCGAAGAAGCATGCCACTAGAGGATTAGACGACCAATCGAGGAGACGTGTAGGCAGGCCATAATGTTGCGCGACCGCGAGCCAGTCCCAGTCGCCTACAAGAGGCGTGGTCAAGAATGACACTGCTGCTCGCTGGAAAGCGCGAAAGACTCGTTCCTCATTCAACGCGTTGTAGGTAGCTGGAGGTCGGCCGACCGACGGAATGAACTTGTGCTTGTCCGAGCCACAGCCGCGAAATACCCAGCGCGTGTGGGTCTTCTGGTCAACGAACTCCATGAAGCGCATCCAGTGCCGTTGCGCTTCACGAACTAGGTCTTCCAGCTTCTGTCGATCGATACCCTCGGAAGACGGGCGATATGTCTGACGCGGGCCAAGATTTCTGACTGACGGCGACTTCACGGGACAGCTCTTCTCATTGCGTGATACAGGGCGGATGCATAGTCGCGAGAAATGATGGATCGAGGGAACAGATGTTCGATCTGCTCACGTCTGCCGCCGGGCCAGAAAACAACAGCAGGCGTTCCAGCCAACTTCGCGATTTCCTCGACTTTTGTCAGCGTCGACCGGGAGCCTATGATAACGAGGTCAATTGGATGGGGGCTCGACACCAGGTCGTCTACATGCAGCACCACCTGTTCAATTGACCCTTGCAACTCCCAGATCCAGTTCTGGGTTCGCAAGACTAGGGCTTGGACCTCATAATCGCCGAGCCCCAGAATTCGCAGGTTTTGCCCGTGATCACGGGAGCGCGTGCGCATGCCGAGAAGTGATGGCGGTAGAAGTGGCAGTCGCGCGTCCTCGACAAAATAGGCGACTGACCGTGCCGCGTACTCAGCGGCAGAGATTGGCTCCATGTTGAGTTCACCCCAAGCATGCGCAAACGCTGTCGCGATGACGTCGCCGGCGCCTATCCGGAAATAGCTCTCTGCAGCATAGCTGGGGATAGTGTTGGGCTCGTCGCCCAAAAAAACAGTCAGTCCGCCGAAGCCATCCTTCACCACGATGATTTGTGGAGGTGACGGCGAATCCTGTACCGCAACGACGGCATCCAGCAACTTAATGTCAGCAGCCGCCGCCGGATGCTGGCCGCGAAGCCCTGCCACTAAACGCAGCAACTCGGCTTGGGCTATCACCATTGCGAGCCTATGCGCGGAAGATCCGTTGCCGCTGAATAAGGTGCCTGAAGATTGAGGATCATAGACGACACGATCACCTTTAACCCTGGCCTCGCCCTCCATCATCCCAAACCGGAGAACAACATCTCCTTCGACGTCGAGTGTCGGTTCGAGTTTTTCTGGCGGTGTTGGGATGAGCGATTTCTCAAGACTGTCGAGGTACTTAAACGTGATCGGGCCGGAACTTGGTCTGATTTCTCCCTTGATACCGAAGGCCAATAGCGTCGCCGAGACATCATCATGCCACTCGTTGGGAACATAGGTGTGCAGCGTCACGCTGTCCGAAAGACCACTGGCAGCGACAGCAGCCCGTAGACCGGACCCGAAAATGCGGTCCCAGTTCGGATAGATGCAACGTTCTCCGTAAGTTCCACCCGCGACGATCATCGGCGGATCACTTGAACTGCGCAGCGAGTGGCTGAAGATTGCTCGACGACAGCAATATAGACGGCGCCCGTGGCCATGCATCCGATCAGTTGAGAAAGACCTCGAAATGCAGCCAATGTTCCCGCAACATCACCGGTGCTGTTGCTGCAGACGACGCTCCGCGCCGTTGCGTTTTCCACAAGTCGCACCGTCAGGATCTCCCCACCTGTGAGCCAGGACGTCACTTCTGTGCGGATCCCGACGAGATCCAGACGAAACTCCAGGTCGCAACCGTCTCCGACCTTGGTAGGCGCAGCGCCGCCCGGTGCTCTTTGAATATGTCTTGGCGAAAATCCCGCCATCAGGCTCTCCCGCCAGAAAGGCCATAGGCACGTTCGACACATTCACGATGTTTAGTGCAGCCGCTGCATTGACCGCAGGCAAATTCGTGAACGTGGCATGAGAAGGTCAGGCCGATGAGACTATAGGGAAAGGCCGAAGTCTTTAGCAGTGTCACGGTCGACACCTTTCGAGCCGGCGCAGTCACTCGCACTCCTCCCTCCTGAACGGACATCATCCGATCTAGAGATCTCAGGAAAGGAGCTTTCCCATCAGCATGCCTGTCCGTTGATACAGAGCCGAGTATGATTTCGTTCACACCCTCCGGCATCAATTTCATGGCGGCGATGGTAACCAGCATTTGGTTCCGATACGGCCAGAATTCCGACGCCGAGGCGCCGGCAGCAACAGCTTTGCCCGCCATCGACCCAGATCCCAATGCCGACAGGTCGATCTTTATGGTGCGATGGTTAAGGCCGATGATTTCACAAAGCGCTCTCGACGCGGCCATCTCACCGCCGGCGGAACGCTGGCCATAGTCGATGGTTACGCAGAGATCGGGCTTGAGCCACCAGGCTATTGCGGATGAATCGAGCCCTCCAGAAAACAGCAAAGCTTTCATCGTGCCGCCTGCCAAACCGCTTGGTAGACAGCGGTGGTGAAGTCGGCCGTCACATGGCACCCGGTTCCTTCCAGCATCGTCAAGCCTTGCGGCCTCGGAGATTCCGCCAACGCAACGACGGGAATTCCAAGGCTGCGAGCATATCCGACCTCGAAGAGCGTTCCGGCATCTTCGCCGTCGACAACAGCAAGTACAGCCGTGCACTCCTCCAGACCTCGCAAATCTTCGCTTGCGATGAAGGCCGGCGTACCATGGGATCCGACATCGTGGATTGGTGAGAAGCTATTGGCGCCGAGCATATGAAGGCATCGATGGATCTCTTCTACGAGCCAGCGCTGGGGAAGAGTGAAGAAAGGTGCTGCGATGTAAATGCCCCCTTTAGGGTTGGTGCGGGCAATGGGAACAAGCTGGCCGAGCCCTTCCAGCGAGACCTGGACGCTTCGCGAAGCCACGTATCTCGCAACCGCCTGAGAAGCTGCTCTTGCCGCAGTAGCGACGTCCTGGTGCAATTCTCCCCAAACGTGGGAAAAGACAGCGCTGAAGATATCCCCTGAGCCAATCTTGAAAACAGCTCCCGAAGCATAAGCTGGGATGCTGGTGCAGCTCCGATCATCGACCGCCAGCGCACCGGCCGGCCCCATCTTCGCAACAACGACGCTCGCACCGGTCTTTGACATCAGAGTTCGCGCGCCTTCCTCTCCTTTGAGACCGACGCTGGCCTCCAACTCGACCTCGTTCAATACGATAGCGAGGCTGTCAGCTGTTGAACCATTCTCTCGGAAACGCAGCACATCGTAAGGATTCTGGGGGTCATATATCGCCCGCCTGGCGTTCACGATGGCATCGCCCTCGATCATGCCGAAGCGAAGCACAACATCTCCATTGGCTTGGAGCGCCGGCTTTCGTCTTTCTGGAGCACCAACGAGTTCTGCCCCCGATAACGGATGGAAATAGTGAAACCCGATATCTTCGTCGATTTCGGTCAAGTCCGGTGTCACGCCGAACTGCTGCATTGACTGTCTTACGTCGTCAATCCAGCCGCGGCATGCATAGGCCACAAGACGGCTGTCAGGTGAAAGGACCGAAATGGCCAAGGCTGCACGTCCCGCAGATCCGAAGATGCGGGACCAATACGGCCAAACGCATTCCTCGCGATAAACGCCTCCGGCTACGATCATGGAACGCGAGTGCCTCGAACGCGGCAACGACCAGCTTCCAACTCTGTAATCGCAACCACATAATCTACGCCGTTGCGGAGACAGCGGATTAGTTGGGTAAGTCCCTCAAGGGCGGACAGTGAGCCCACCCGTGAACCATCGGCGGTCCGGCAGACGGCGCTCGGGATGCCACCCTGTTCGAAAATCTCCACACGAAGAGCGTCACCAACCCGTAGGGTGGCGAGAACGTCGGCTCTGACGCTTTCAAGGTCCGCCTCAATCAGGATGTCGCAAGGATCGCTACCTTCTCCGGACGCACCACCACCGCCCTTGCCGGACCCAGGCTTTTTCGCGTTGAGGATAGGTGTTCGTTCAGAACCGTGTTGCGCCTGAGATTTAGGACTCTTACCTGCCATCGAATCAGCCTCCCTTTGGAATAGTACGCGGCAGATCGAGGCCTGATAAATACCTAGCTGTGAAGTATTCGCATTTCCCGCCACATAATTGCATCGAGCAATGATGCACGAATTTTTAAGATTCGAGCAAATTCCAAAAATCGCCGTTCCAGTGCCTCGTAGTCTTGGGGCAGCCGATACTTTTGCGGGAACAATCCGATGGCTGTGCCTGCGCGCAGAACATGGACGTCGAGAATAGCGACCTCATCACTGCCGAGCCAGTTCCGCACGATCCAGGATGCGGTCTTTGGACCTATTCCTGGCAACTCCATCAGTTCTCTCCGAAAGATCAGCGGGTCGTCTGTCAGGGGAGGCCGATCGCGAATTGAATTGAGGGCGACGTTGAGCCGACCGGCTCGTTGCCTCGGGTAGCGATATCTCTGCAGGCGTCCGTGGACGGACAGCGGCATGCTCAAAAGGCGTTCAATTTCATCCCGAGATGGCACCGGATCAGCTGCAAAGACCCCGGCGTCATAAAGGTGATCCCAAGCGGCCTGATTGAGTTCCATCTTCACGCCGTATCCACCCAGCAGACAGAAGGCTAGATCCTCGGCCAAGGGCGCGCCTCTCGGGCTTATGTAGTCTTCAGCGTCGTCGCCTTCGAGATCGGCCATCGCCACCCAGAATGCCGGCGTTGGTACCCACCCGCTGAGCCCGTACCTAACGCCGGGCATGATCTCATCATCCGGAGAGAAATGCTTGAATTGCGCTGCTCTGGAAATCATAGCAGGCATCATATATGCAATGCATATGCATAGCAAGAATACTAAACTTCTCAAACATATGGAGAATCGTCGGCACGAGCTCGGCCTGACGCAGGCACAGCTCGGCGCGCGGCTGCACGTCAAGCAAGGCCACATTTCCAAGATTCTTCGCAGCAAGGTGCCAATTTCTGCGAAAATGCTGCCAAAAATTCAAGCTTTCATTGAATCGCCTCTTACGCCGAAGCAGTCAGATCGGGAGCTTGAAGATGACATCCTAGCAGCAATTCGGTCATCCGAGAGCTTTTCGAATTTGATGAGAGCCGCTCTGAAAATGCATAAAAACACGAGCTAGAATATGCATTTTTTGCAGCCGACTATCGGCCCGAACCAAGACATCGAGACCCTTGATGCCAGACAACCGCAGTCGGGCGTTCCCAATCACCCCCCAGCCAACCTCGGCAGCAAAAAAATCTCCGCCCCCTCCGGCAGCTTCTTACTCCACGTATCCCGATAGATCGTCCCGTCGATCGCCACGGCAATCCCGCGATCGATCCATGGCTCGAACCCGGGATACTGTTCAGCCAGTTTCCTGAACAGTTCCCTGATGTCCTTGGCCTCGACCTCGACCTTGCTCTTGCCGCCGGCGAGCTGGCCGAGCGCGCCCCAGAGGGTGACTTCGACCATTCGCCGGACCTACTCTCCCCGTTCCGCCTCGATCGCCGCGAGAATGCGCGGCGGCGACATCGGGATGTGGGTCATGCGCACGCCGGCCGCGTTCGACACCGCGTTGGCGATTGCCGCCAGCGGCGGCACGATCGAGGTTTCGCCGACGCCGCGCACGCCATAGGGGTGGTTGGGGTTGGGGATCTCCAGGATCTGCGTGTCGATCATCGGCAGGTCGGAGCAGACCGGGATGCGGTAGTCGAGGAAGCCGGCGTTCTGCAGCCTTCCGTCCTTGCCGTAAATATACTCCTCATTGAGCGCCCAGCCGATGCCTTGCGCCGCACCGCCCTGGTACTGGCCCTCGACATAGGTCGGGTGCACCGCCTTGCCGGCATCCTGCACCACCGTGTAGCGGATCACCCGGGTCGAGCCGGTCTCGGGGTCGACCTCGATGTCGCATATATGGGTGGCGAAGGAGACGCCGGCGCCGTCGGCGACGAGCTCGCTGTGGCCGGCGATCGGCCCGCCGGTCTTGCCGGATTCGGCCGCGATCTCCTTCAGCGACAGTTTGCCGAGATTGCCGTGCTTCTCGCCCTTGGCGACCGCGTGTCCCTGTTCCCAGACCACGTCGTCGACGGAAATGTCCCACATCTGCGCGGCGCGCTCGCGCAGGATCTTGATCGCGTTGCGGGCGGCCGAGATGGTCGCCATGGAGGAGGAGAAGGTGCCGCGGCTGCCGTCGGTCATGTCGTTGTAGCCGAGGCTCGACGTGTCGGCGACGATGGCCTTGACGTGCTCATAGGCGATGCCGAGCTCCTCCGCCGCCACCAGCGACAGCGAGGCGCGCGACCCACCGACATCCACCGTGCCGACGGCGAGCGACACCGAGCCGTCCATGCCGATGTTGAGGTCGGTGCAGGTCTGGCCGCCGAAATTGAACCAGAAGCCGCAGGCCATGCCCCTGCCCTGGTTTTTCCTGAGCGGCGCCTTCATGTGCGGATGGTTCTTCACCGCTTCCAGCGTCGGGCCGATGCCGATCGGGCCGTAGACCGGGCCGTAGGACGAGCGCGTGCCTTCCTGCGCGGCGTTCTTGATGCGGAAGTCGACCGGGTCCATGCCGAGCTCCTTGGCGAGCTCGTCGACGGCACTTTCCACCGCGAAGGCCGCCATGGGTGCGGAGGGCGCGCGATAGGCCGCGGTCTTGGGCCGGTTGACCAGCACTTCGTAGCCGACCGTCTTGACGTTATCGAGCTTGTAGCAGGCGAACGCCGTCATGGCGCCGATCTCGGCCCAGGAGCCGGCATAGGGGCCGGCGCTGTAGCGCAGCGTCGCTTCGGCGGCCGTGATGGTGCCGTCCTTGCGGGCGCCGATCTTGACGTCGATCGAGGTGGCGCTGGTCGGCCCCGAGGCGCGGAACACCTCGTCGCGGGTCATCACCAGCTTCACCGGCCGTCCGGCCTTGCGCGACAAGGCAAGCGCCACCGGCTCGGCCCAGACATGGGTCTTGCCGCCGAAGCCGCCGCCGATCTCCGACGAGGTGACGCGCAGCTTCGAGGCTTCCATGCCGAGCAGCTGGGCGCAGTGCTGGCGGTAGACGAAATGGCCCTGCGTGCAGACCCACAGGTCGGCGGTGCCGTCGGACGAGACGCTCGCCACGCAGGCATGCGGCTCGATATAGCCCTGGTGCGTCTGCTCGGTCTTGAAGGAGCGCTCGACGATGAAATCGGCCTGGCCGAAACCCTGATGGACATCGCCATGGCCGAACTGGCTGCGCTTGGTGACGTTGGAGGGCTTTGCCGGCTTTTCCTCCAGCCCTTCGGTGAAGATCGTGTCGTTGATCAGCGGGGCGTGGTGCTGCATCGCCTCGTCGACATCGGTGACATGCGGCAGGATCTCGTACTCGACCTCGATCAGCTTCAGCGCCTGCCTGGCCGTGCGGGCATCTATCGCCGCGACCGCCGCCACCGCATGGCCGTCATAGAGCGCCTTGGTGCGCGCCATGCAATTGTCGAGGATGTCGTACATGGCGGCATCGCCGTCGGTGAGGTCGGGCAGGTCTTTCGCCGTGATCACCGCCTTCACGCCGCTCAGCTTTTCCGCCTTCGAAATGTCGATCTTGCGGATAATCGCGTGTGCGTGCGGGCTGCGCAGCACGCGGCCGACCAGCTGGCCGGCCATGTTGAAGTCGGCGCCGTAGCGGGCGCGGCCCGTCACCTTGTCGACGCCGTCGGGGCGGATGGGGCGCGTGCCGACGGATGCGAATTTACGCCCGGAAAAACGCGGATCGAAATTCATCTTCAGGCTCCCTTCATCACATGTGCGGCGTCCTGGACGGCGCGCACGATCTTGTCATAGCCGGTGCAGCGGCAGAGGTTCCCGGCGAGCCCGAAGCGGATCTCCTCCTCGCTCGGGTCGGGGTTTTTGGCGAGCAGGTCCTTGGCTGCGATCAGGAAACCCGGCGTGCAGATGCCGCATTGCAGGGCGGCGTGCTCGAGGAATTTCTGCTGCAGCGTGTGCAGCTGGTCGCCATGCGCCATGCCTTCGACGGTCTCGATGCGCCGGCCTTCCGCCTCGGCGCCGAGCACCAGGCACGAGCAGACCAGCCGGTTGTCGAGGATGATGCTGCAGGCGCCGCAGTCGCCGGTACCGCAGCCTTCCTTGGCGCCGGTCAGGCCGAGCCGGTCGCGCAGCACGTCGAGCAGCGTCTCGTCAGGCTGGCAGAGATATTCTGTTATGTCGCCGTTGATTGTCGTCGAGACTGCAATGCCAGCCATTATTTGCCTCCTGCACGTGCGTAGGCGGTCGTTGCGGCTCTCCTGGCCAGCACACCCGCGACTTTGCGTCTGAATTCGATGGTACCGCGCTTGTCGTCGATCGGGCGGCAGGCGCCGGCGCAGACCTTTGCCAGCCGCTCGAGCGCGGCCTCGTCCAGCTTCCTGCCGATAAGCGCCTCGGCGGCCTCTTCGACCAGCAGCACCGTCGGTGCCGCCGCGCCCAGCGCCACGCGGGCCGCCGTGACGACGCCATGCTCGTCGATCGTCAGGTTCACCCCGGCGCTGACCACGGCAATGTCCATCTCGGTGCGCGGAATGAAGCGCAGATAGGCATCGCCCGAACGCGGCGAGCGCTTGTCGAGCAGGATCGCCTCGATGATCTCGCCCTTGGCGAGCGAGGTCTTGCCCGGCCCGGTCGGCACGGCCTCGACGGCAATGGTGCGCTTGCCCGAAGGCCCGGCGATCACCGCTTTGGCACCCGCGGCCACCAGCGCCGGCACGCTGTCGGCGGCCGGCGAGGCATTGCAGAGATTGCCCGTGATGGTGCAGCGTCCCTGCACCTGCTTCGAACCGATCAGCTTGGCCGCCTCGACGACGCCGGGCCATGCCTTTTTCAGGGCGGCATTCTCGCCCAGCACGGCGCAGGGAACGGCGGCACCGATGCTGAAGCCGTCCGCGGTTTCGCGGATGTCGCTCAAGCCGGCGATCGACTTGATGTCGACGATCAGGTCGGGCTCGACAAAGCCCCCCTTCATTCTCACCAGCAGGTCGCTGCCTCCGGCCAGAATGGCTGCCGTGCCAGCCGATCCGGCCAATTGGCCGACGGCATCTTCGATTGAAAGCGGACGTATGTAGCGCATCGTCTCCCCTTGGATATCGCGATTTCAGCGACCGTTATAAACACTCTCCTCATAATGGCTATCGGGTTCGTCGTTTGCGACGATTGGTCCAGCCGCCGCAAAATCGAGTCCCAAATCAGGCTGAATTGGCCTACGCCAGTGCATGTCGTCCAAAAGCGTGCAGCGGTTTTGCGACAACGACATGCAGAGATAGGCTGGGTCCGCGACCGGTTCTCGAAAATTTGCGAGCTCGTGTCGGATCGGTCAAGCCCCGTTCGTCCTTGGGACATCGAACAGGCATCATGAAAGGACAGGATATGCCCGGCACCGTACGTTTGCACCGCGTTCTCACCACCAGCCCCGAAAAGGTCTATCGCGCCTTCATCGAATCCGACGCGCTGGCGAAGTGGCTTCCGCCGAACGGCTTCACCTGCACGGTCCATCAGTTCGAGGCCAAGGTCGGCGGCACGTTCAAGATGTCCTTCCGCAACTTCACCACGGGCGGCAGCCACGCCTTTGGCGGCGAGTATCTCGAACTCGTTCCCGGCGAGCGCCTGCGCTACACCGACAGGTTCGACGACCCCAACCTGCCCGGCGAGATCCAGGTCACCGTGATCCTGAAAAAAGTCTCGGTCGGCACCGAAATCGACATCACCCAGGCCGGCATCCCCGACGTCATCCCGGTCGAGGCCTGCTATCTCGGCTGGCAGGAATCGCTGCGGAACCTGGCAAAGCTGGTCGAGCCCGAGATCAATCAGTAAGGCAGCTCCAGAAAGCGCTGCGCCGCCGCCGATGACATGCCCATCGGCGGCGGTTGCGCGTCGAGGCCTTGACCACGCGATCGCCTGCGTGAAATCCTCCGGGCCAAAGGGAGGATTTTCCATGCGACATCTGCTGCTCGTGCTGTCCGCCCTGCTGCTGGCCACTTCCGCCGAAGCCAGAACCATCTACTACGGCAACAAGGTGGGAATGGAACTCACCATCGTCAAAAGGTCAGGCATCGGCTCCGAGCACGCCAGCATCCTGGCCAAGCACGACAGGCACAAGGCCGGTGTCTACTGCCGCGAATACGGCCACGACTTCTCCAAGGAGTGCATTGACGCCGAAATGAAGTCGCCGCTGCACTTCGAGATCACGGCCAACTGCAAGACCGGCAAATTCACCACCTTCTATGGCGCCAACATGCTGTTCCAGGGCCGCAACAAGGGCACTGAGGTGACGACGGACTACCTGATCACATCGATCGATGACAATGTGGTGCTCGATGGCTCCGGCGCCTCGTCATACGATGTCACGCTGGACCAGTTCAAAGCGCTCTGCCCCAATCGCGTACGCTAGCGGCGTTTGCGACACTGTGCCGATCGGAACAAACGGAGGCGCAAACGCATGGCCCTGACCAACCGGGATATCGTCGAGCTGACCGAATGGCGGCGCAAGCTGCACCGGCAGCCGGAAATCTCCAATGAGGAGGAGAAGACGGCGAAAGAAGTCGTCTCCTTCCTCGCCGACACCGGGCCGGACAAGGTGCTGACCGGCCTCGGCGGGCACGGCGTGGCGGCGGTCTATGACAGCGGCAAGGCCGGGCCGACCGTGCTGTTCCGCTCCGAACTCGACGCGCTGCCGATCGAGGAGCTGTCCGGCGTGCCGCATGCCTCGCAAGTGCCCGGCAAGTCGCATATGTGCGGCCATGACGGGCACACGGCGATCCTGGCCGCCCTTGGCCGGCAGCTGGGGCGCGAGCGGCCGGCCAGCGGCCGCGTCGTGCTGATGTTCCAGCCGGCGGAAGAGACCGGCAATGGTGCTGCCGGCGTCGTCGCCGATCCGCGCTACGGCGAGATCGCGCCGGATTTCGCCTTCTCGCTGCACAATCTGCCCGGCGTGCCGTTCGGCGAGGTCAGGCTCAAGCCCGGCGTGGTCAACTGCGCCTCGCGCGGCATGCGCATCGTGCTCGAGGGCAAGACCGCGCATTCCTCCATGCCCGAGACCGGCATTTCGCCGATGCCGGCGATCTCGGAGCTGATGCCGGCGCTGCCCGCGCTCGGCCGCGCCACCTTCGCCGACGACGAGTTCTCCATGGTCACCGTCACCCATGCCGCGATGGGCGAAGCCGTGTTCGGCATCGCGCCCGCCCATGCCGAGGTCTGGGCGACGCTGCGCACCCGCCGCGACGAGCGCATGGCGGACCTGTGCGCCGGAGCGCAAGCCCTGGTGACCGAGATCGCGGCCCGCCATCGCCTCTCCGCCCGCTGGGATTACCACGAGATCTTCGTCGCCAGCGTCAACGCGCCGGATGCGGTGGAGCACCTGCAACGCGCGCTCGACGAAGAAGGCGTCGTGCACGGGCAAGAGGCCCTGCCGATGCGCGCCTCGGAGGATTTCGGCCTGTTCGGCCGCAGTGCCAGATCGGCGATGTTCTTCCTCGGCGCCGGCGAACGGCACCCTTCCCTGCACAATCCGGATTATGATTTTCCCGACGACCTGATCCCGATCGGCTCGAGGATCTTCATGCGCACGGCGCGCAATCTGCTGGGGTGAGCGCGCGCGCCGGTTAGGCGGACCTGAGGAACGGGCGCTTCTGGACGCCCCGCTTTGCCTGGAAACTCGCGGCGGGAACCGGACGGCCGACGCGGAAGCCCTGGATCTTGTCGATGCCGAACTCGCGCATCAGCGCGATCTGCTCGTCGGTTTCCACGCCTTCGACCAGGATCTGGTGGCCGCGATTGCGCACCAGCGCGATGATGTCCTGCAGCATGGCCATGCCCTTCGGGGTGCCGCAGTCGTGCAGGAACGAGCGGTCGATCTTCACCGTATCGAAATCGATCAGACGCAGCCACGAAAGACCGGCGAAGCCGGTGCCGAAATCGTCGAGCCAGATCTTGATGCCGAGCAGCTTCAGGTCGCTGATGCAGCGCAGGATGTCCGAATGCATCTCCATCTCGAGCCCTTCGGTGATCTCGAAGGCCAGCCTGTTGCCGGTCACGCCCGTCTCGCCCAGAATGGTCGCGACGGACGCGGCGAAGCCAGGCGTCTTGAGCTGGATCGGCGAGACGTTGACACTGACGAGAGGGACGTGATCGTCCGCCAGCAGCTCGGCGCACACCGTCCGTATGGCCCAGCGGCCGAGTTCCAGGATCGCGCCGGTGCGTTCCGCCACGGGAATGAACAGGCTCGGCGGAACCAGGGTTCCGTCCAGCATCTTGAGACGCATCAGCGCCTCCACCGCTTCCACGCGGCCCGACACGACATCCTGGATGGGCTGGTAGACGAGTGAAACGAGGCCCTGGCCGATCGCGATCTTCAGCAACGCCGCGAGGTTCTCGCTCTCGTCGCTGCTCTGCGGATCGGTCGGGTCGAACAGCCTGGCGCAATTGCGGCCGCTGGCCTTTGCCAGATAGAGCGCGCGGTCCGCCTCGTGGATGATCTTCTCCAGCTTGGCGCCGGCCTGCACCCTGGTGAAGGCAGCGCCAACGCTCGCCGTCACGATCGAAATGCCGTCGCGCCTGAGCTCATGGGTGATCGCCAGGGTCTCCACCGTGCGGCAAATGGCTTCCGCCAGTTCCGCAACCTGGTCCTTCTTGTCCATGCGCGCGAGCACGATGAATTCCTCGCCGCCATAACGCCCGATCGAGCCATTGTAGTTCTTGATCAGGTCGCTCAGCGCGTTGGCGACATGGATCAGGCAGCGGTCGCCTTCCTGGTGGCCGTAGCAATCATTGAACTTCTTGAAGAAGTCGACATCGATGAGGATGGCCGCGAAGCCGTTGCCAAGCTTTTGCCAGTCGCTCCAGTAATCGCGCAGCTTCTCGTCGATCGCGCGCCGGTTTTCCAGGCCGGTGAGCGGATCCGTCCGCGACAGTCTGAGCAGGGCCTTGCCGCGTTCGGTGGCCTCCTTGTGCTGGATCTTGGCTTCCAGCGCGTTCAGGAAGACGTTGTAGCGCTCCTCATTCAGCTTCCAGTTCACATAGGAGGTGAAGGTGAAGCACGAAACGTAGAACGTCCCGAACACCATCTTGTATGTCAGCGAGGCGGGCAGGAAATAGTTCACCACGTACAGGATGCACAATATGATCGTCGACGTTATGATCGACACCTTGAAGCTGAACGTGAAAAATAGATTGGCACTCATCATGAAAATGGTGCCGAACACCATGTAGTAGGCGACGGTTTCCTTGTTGGCGCCCAGGGATGCCGGGAACAACCAGCCGACATAGCCGAAGATGATCGCCGCGGCGCAGGTCACGTCGAGCCACTCCGTCGCCACGCCCCGGCGAAGCTGTGTTTCCAGGGTCAGCAGAGCGGTCAATCCGACCGCGAAGCGCGCCGTGATCGTGTAGGCCGCCACGTCGGGTATCAGCAGCAGGTCCGACACCGAAAACAGCACATAGATGACGACGGCGATCCAGAGCCCAGGCCTGGCATCTTTCCTTCGCTTCGCCAGGGCTTCGGCGCGGTAAAGGATGCGCAGTTCCGCCACCCCCAGTTCCTGGCGCGGATCATACGGTTCCACATCCACCGTATCGGCCGATCTGGACGACGCGCGTTCGCTCACAAATCCCCGGGTTGGGGGATTTTGCGCTCCGAACTCTCTTCCAGCTTCTGCCCCCACGCAGGACGACTCCTTGGGACGCGACACGATCGCCACGCGGTAAAATGCGATGGCGCCAGACAAGTTTGCGTTAACTCGGACCCAGAATCTTATCCGCAATATCGCTAATAAACTGAGATGGTTAGCGGGAAATTAATCATAACAATAAAATGCGCCCGAAGCGCCGTTGGCAAATGGAGCATTCTACGCAATAAGTTAACTGACTGTTAACCAAGGAGTCCTGGTGTGCAAACCGTGTTCGATGGGCAAAGCCTGATTACCGCAGAGATTATCGCCGGCAGCCTGCCCCGGGGTAAGCTCGAGCATCACGGCGAAGAGTTCGAAACCGCACGTGCGGAACTGGCGCTCATCCTCCACGCCACACAGCAGCAGATCGAGCAGCAGAAATATCCCGCCGAGATCGTACGCCGGCTTCTGTCGCTGCTCAGCGCGCTGCGGGCCAAGGTGCATCCCGACGTCTGGCAGGCCTTGATACCGGTGGCCCAGAACCACCCGATCCTGAAGTATTTTCTGGAGGATCCGCTGACGAACTGGTCCTTCACCAAGCCCAGGGGCTATTCCGGCGACGCGCAGCTGCTCGACTACATCTATTGCGACCCGCATGTTGCCGAGAGTGTGGCCAACGCGTCGGAGATTGGCAAGGCGCTCTACAGCCATACCCAGAACGTTCCGTCATGCGTGGCAGCACGCGAACGGCGCGATCTCCTGACCCGCTATGTCGACGAGGCGGCGGCCAAGAACGGACCCGAAACCGAGGTTCTGGCCATCGCCGCCGGCCATCTGCGCGAGGCCAATCGCTCCGTCGCTCTGGCCGAGGGCCGTCTCAAGCGCTGGGTCGCGCTCGACCAGGATCCGCAGAGCGTGGGGCTGATCGCACGCGACTTCCAGGGCACCGCGGTCGAGGCCGTCGACGGCTCGGTGCGGACCGTGCTGACGCGGGGCCACAAGCTCGGCAAGTTCGACCTCATCTACGCCTCGGGCCTCTACGATTACCTCCAGCACAATGTCGCCGTGAAACTCACCAAGACCTGCCTGCAGATGCTGAAGCCGAACGGCACATTCCTGTTCGCCAACTACGCCGAGGGCACCCCTGACGCCGGCTACCGCGAAACCTTCATGGACTGGGTGCTGCTGCTGCGCTCGGAGGTCGACATGTGGAACATCGTCAACGCCAGCGTCGACCGCAACGCGGTAGAGGCCAAGGTGTTCTTCGGCGAGAACCGCAACGTGCTTTACGCCGTGATTGAGAAGCGCGGGTAAGCAGGCGGCGCGGGCATCCGGGAATGCCTGCGTGAATTGTTGGCTGTGTTTGGCTGAGAGGCGACCTTCGCCTCCTGGCCGCTTTCCGCCTCATCGCGGTTCTGGGAAGCCCTGAGCGGTTCGTCGGGCAGGCGCAAGGCCATGGCGTGGACGGTGTCTCCGTCCGTGCCGACGCCGGAACGCTTGACGAAGACGCGCTTGTCGACGGTGACGCCGACCCCGGTCATAGTGCGCCAAGAGCATGCCCGTGCGGCCTCATCGCCGATGCACTGGCGCCAGGCCTGGCGACCGAAGACCGAACGCAGGGGATCATGGGCACAGTCATCGTTGTCGGCCACGTCAATCACGACCAGGTCTGGTCGCTGTCTTCGCCCCTCGCCTCGGGCGCGCGCCTCACCTATTCCGATCGTGTTGTCAGGCTTGGCGGCGGCGGCTTCCACACCGGCACCCGGCTGGCGAAGCTCGGCAATGATGTCCGGCTGATCAGCAATCTGATGGACGACGGCCATGGCCGGGCAGCACTCGCCGAATTGCGGGCGAGCGGCATCGACACCGGCTACGTCACCATGTGGGCCGGCGAAACCCGGTTCACCGAAATCCTGCTCGAGCCGAACGGCGAGCGCACCATTTTGAACACCAGCGGCCAGCTGCGCCCTCTCTTCGCCGCACCGGAGCCTGTCAGTGGCGACGCCGCCTATCTCAACGCCCTGGTGCTCGACGACGGTCTTGTCGCCTCGCTGCGGACGATCCCGCTGGTGGTCTCGCAGTTTCCGCTGCGCAGCACCTCGCACCGCCCGGCCGACATCGTCATCGGATCGCGCGCCGACTTTCCCGGCGAGAACACGCACGCGATCTGGGAGCGGGCATCAAGGATTGCCGGGCCTCGCCTGAGGACGCTGGTGCTGACCGATGGAATGCTGCCGATCTCGCTCTATGACGGCGAGGCGCTCAATCACGTCACGCCGCTGAAGCAGGTCTCCGTGCCCGACACGATCGGCGCCGGCGACTGCTTTGCGGGGATCTTCCTGCACGGCCTGCTGCAAGGGCTGACCCTTGAGCTTTCCGCCGAACAGGCCAGCCGGCAAACCGCCGAATGGCTGTCGGAACGATCACGTACCGGCTGAATTAGTGGCTCCGGCAAGGCCGGCTTTCATGAAAATGTCATAAAAATCAAATGGAAACCGGCATTCGAGTGAACTAGAAAACATGTCCTGGAGAGATCGTGATCGAGGCGTCGGCAAGCCGGCGCATCGTCGCCATGATCGGCGTCTTCATCATCCCAACGATGTCGCCGACCTTGTCGCCCGCGCAATCCACCTTGAAATCGCTGCCTTGCAAGAGACATGACATGTGGCTGAGTGAATTCGAAATTGTCCTGCGCGACCGCGTCATCCCCAACGGCGCCGTCAGGATCGAGAACGGCCGGATCGCCGAGATTCGCGAGAAGCCTGTCGGGCACGCCGACATCGAGGGCGGCGGCCGCCTGCTGCTGCCCGGCTTCATCGACATGCATGGCGACATGGTGGAGAGGGAAGTCGAGCCGCGCATCGGCGTGCATGTGCCGATGCGGATCGGCATTGCCGAGCTCGACAAGAAGCTCGCCTCCTGCGGCATCACCACCGCCTATGCCGCGCTCTCCTTCATCGGCGCCAGCGTCACCAGCGGCGTGCTGCGCTCGGAAGACCATACGACAGAAATCATCGGCACCATTGCCGGGTTGAAGGACCATCTGTTGGTCGACCACCGCATCCATGCCCGCTTCGAAGTGACCTTCACCCCGGCGCTTCCCACGCTGCGGAAGCTGATGGACGCCGGCAGGCTGCACCTGATCTCGCTGATGGACCACACGCCCGGACAGGGTCAATACCGCGACGTCGAGCTCTACATTGCCCGCATCGCCAAGGAGCGCGGCATGTCGGTTGCCGCGGCCTCCGAGGTCGTCGGCAAGCGCATGGCGGGCCGCGAAGGGCAAGGCGATGTGCTGAACGCCCTGCAGGACCTGTCGGCGCGAGCCCGGGCCGCCGGCATCGTGCTCGCCTCGCATGACGACGACACGCTGGAAAAGGTCGAACTGGTGCATGGCCTGGGCGCCGCGCTCAGCGAATTCCCGGTGACCCTGGAAGCGGCGCAGGAGGCCCGCAGGCTCGGCATGCATACCGCCATGGGGGCGCCCAACGCGCTGCGCGGCGAGTCCTATTCCGGCAATCTTTCCGCCCGGCAGGCCTATGAGGCCGGCTTGCTCGACATGCTGGCCAGCGACTACCATCCGGCGTCCATCCTGCCGGCCGTGCTCGGCCTGGCGGAGCTGCGAGGCAATGGCCTCGCGGCGGCGGCGGCGCTGACAAGCGCCAACCCGGCCAACGCCCTGGGGCTCACCGATCGCGGCGCCATCGAGCCCGGCCTTCTGGCCGATTTCGTGGTGGCCGACCGCCATCCCGTGCCACGCGTCCGCGCCACCTTCCGCGCCGGCCGCATGATCTACGGTGATGGCACGCTTGCACCAGCGGGCAAGGCAGAACGCGTTGGCCCGGTCGCGGCTGAACGGCTACCTGCTGCCGCCCGGGAAAGCGCGTAGCGCTTTCCCGGGGAATTGCATCAAAACAAGGTTGGAGCAGTTCGCAGTTTCCGGGAAACGGTGAACTGCTCTAAACGTCGAGCACGACCGTCATGCCGCGCACCTCGGCCATTTCCAGCAGCATGTCCTGCAAGGTTTCGATGGTGTGCGCCGCGCCGGTCAATGCCAGCAACTCGGTGATACTCTCTCTCATCGAAATGACCGCGACTCCGGTCTTCTCGGAAAGCAGCCGTCCGATGGCTGTGCGGATCATGGCATTGTGGTCAGGCATGATTCCCCCCTTTCATGCTGGATGACGGTAAAAGCCTTCTCAAACGGCATGCTTTTCCACAACTTCTGCGAGCTTTAGCTTACGCTTGCAAGCCGTTTTGGTATGTCTGATCTCCAGTATTTTTCTGACAGTTGCTCGGCGGCGACAGCGACGGCAGCACCCATGGATTGCCGCTTGGCGGCAAACGGGCCGGCGGCGGTGCCGACAGAGCCTGGTGAGAGCCCCGCCCCTGCCGAGCCGGCAATTCCGGAAATCTGTCGAAAGCGGCCCAACGAGCCAAAACCGCTTCGCACCATTTTAAATCTTGACGCGTGTCAATTTTTTATCAAACATGCGCAAATGCTGATGGGGCTAGGTCAGCGCTCTGGGAGGAGAAATGCCTGGCATGGAAAAGGTCCCGACCGGGTCCGTCGTCCGCGAGACGTTTGGCGTTCGCCGGGCCGCGGGCCGCGCGGCGTTGCCGATGCAAGCATGGCTCTCGCAGCACCGGCCACGGACGTTCGTGGGCTTGCCGACAAGACACATCCAACAATCAAGAAGCGGAGGAAAAAAATGCGCATCTTCAACGGCCTGACGCTTGGCGCGGGCCTGCTGGCAACCATTGTCTCGGCCCACGCCGAGGACGCGGCCAAGGTCGCGGCCATCGTCAAGGGCCTCGACAACCCCTTCTTCCAGACCATGCAGAAGGGCATCGAGGAGCAAGGCAAAGCCAGTGGCGTCAATGTCAGCGTCCAGGCCGCCGCCAATATGGGCGACGCCACCGGCCAGGCCGACCGTCTGACCGCCATGGCCATGCAGGACTTCGATTGCTACCTGGTCAACCCGATCAGCGTCTCCAACCTCGTCCAGGCGCTGGTGCCGGTCGCCCAGAAGAAGAAGCCGATCGTCAACATCGATTCGACCATCGACCCCGAACAGGCCAAGGCGGCCGGCTTTGCCGTCTCGACCTATATCGGCACCGACAATGTCGCCGCCGGCGCGCTGGCCGGCGAGGAAATGCTGAAGCTGGTGCCGAAGGGCTCCAAGGTGGCGCTGATCGCCGGCATCGTCGGCGATGTCGGCTCCAATGCCCGCATCAAAGGCTTCAAGCAGGCCGTCGAAGGCAAGCTCGAGGTGGCGGTGATGGTGAGCGCCGACTGGGATCGTGAGAAGGCGTTGACCGCCGCCACCGACATCCTCGCGGCGCACCCCGATCTCGCCGGCTTCTTCGCCGCCAACGACATCATGGCGCTCGGCGTCGAACGCGCCGTGCAGACCTCGGGCAAGGACGTCAAGGTGATCGGCCTCGACGGCATCGTCGACGCGCTGAAATCGATCGCGGCAGGCGAACTCACGGCCACCGTCGCCCAATATCCCTATGTCGTCGGCGCCATGGGTGTCGAAGCCTGTGCGTTGGCCGCCAAGGGCAAGGAACTGCCCGCCAACGTGCCCGCACCCGTGCTCCTGATCAACAAGGACAATGCCGACGCCTCGCTGAAGAACTTTCCGCGTCCCGGCGGCGATTATCCCGATCCCTTCCGCGAGATGCTGAAGTGAGCAATCCCACGGACAACGCGCCCGTCGCCCATTCGGCGGGCGCGGCGGAGGAGAGCCGCCCCTCCCTGTCGGCTCTCCTCCTGGATCCTTCCTTCTGGGCCGACTGGGCATCCGTCGTCGGCCTGGTCGGTCTCGTCATCGTCTTCGGCATCGCCCAGCCGGTCTTTCTCAGCGTCGCCAATCTGCAGGCGCTGCTGCTGGCGGCGGCTATCCTGGTCGTGTTGTCGATCGGCCAGACCTTCGTCGTCACGACGTCAGGCATCGACCTGTCGCTGGCGGCGGCCGTCATGCTTGGCGCCATCATCCTCGGTCTCCTCAACGCGGCCGGCTACGGCATCTTCATCGCCTGCGTGCTCGCGGTGCTCGCCACCAGCGCCATCGGCTTCCTCAACGGCCTCATCATCACCGCAGGCAAGATCCCCGATTTCGTGGTGACGCTCGGCACGCTGTCGGGCATCACCGGGCTTGGCCTGATCCTGTCGGGCGGCGAACCGACCATGGTCGGCTCGACCTTCCTGCTGAAACTCGCTTCGGGCTCGTTCGGACCGTTCGGCTATCCGGTCTGGGTAGCGATCGCGGCCGTCATTGTGGCGCATATCACGCTCTACCACACGCGCTTCGGCGTCCATCTCTTGGCGACCGGCGGCCAGGTCGAAAGCGCCGGCGCGCTCGGCATCCGCACCAACCGTGTCAAGATCGCCGCCTACACCATCTCCGGCTTCTGCGCCGGCATCGCAGCCATTCTTCTGGTTGCCCGCATCGGCTCGGCCGAGCCGCAGATCAACACCAGCCTGCTCCTGAATTCGGTGGCAGCGGTGGTTCTGGGCGGCGTCAGCCTGTTCGGCGGCCGCGCCAGCATATTGGGCCCGGCCATCGGCGCGCTGATGCTCACCGCGCTGGTCAACGGGCTGACGCTGCTCAACGTCTCGGCCTTCTACCAACCGCTTGCCGTGGGCGCCATCGTGGTCCTGGCAGCGCTGATCATGCGGTACCAGAAATGAGCGCCGTCAGCCCCTCCTCCGCCTCGGACGCGATCATCGCCTGCAATGGCCTGAGCAAGCATTTCGGCGGCGTGCGCGCCTTCACCGATGTCGCCTTCCAGGCGCGCCGCGGCGAAGTCACCGCCGTCATCGGCGACAATGGCGCCGGCAAATCGACGCTGATCCGCTGCCTGGTCGGGGTGCATGTGCCGGATGCCGGCTCGATCGTCTTCGATGGCCGCGAACATCCCTTCTCCAACCCGGACGGGGCACGCAAGGCCGGCATCGAGACCGTGCACCAGAACCTGGCGCTGATCGACGAACTGACGGTGGCACAGAACCTGTTCCTCAACCGCGAGCTCGTGCGCCGCATCGGCCCCTTCGCTTTCCTCGACCGCAAGGCGATGAAACGCGAGGCGCGCTCGATGCTGTCGCGCCTGTCGATCAACGTGCCGTCGATCAACCAGCGTGTGCGCCGCCTGTCTGGCGGCCAGCGGCAGGCGATCTCGATCTGCCGCGCCGTCGGCTCCGGCGCCAAGCTGGTGGTGATGGACGAACCGACGGCAGCGCTTGGCGTGCAGGAGACCGCCAATGTCGAGGCGTTGATCCGCCGCCTGCGTGAACAGTCGGTCTCGGTCATCCTGGTCAGCCACAATTTCGATCAGGTGCGGCGCCTGTCCGACCAGATCTGGGTGATGCGGGCGGGAAAGATGGCAGCGACGGTGCGTGCCTCCGAGACGTCAGGCAATGAATTGGTCGCGCTGGTCACCGGCGCGGTGTGATCGCCCAACCGTGAAATCGATCGTTGGCCGCCTCGGCCGCAAATGAAATCAAGGGAGTTTGAGAGTGGCGCCACTTCGTGTCGGGCTTGTGGGTCTTGGAGAGGTCGCGCAGTCGATCCATCTGCCCGTTCTGGCTGACCAGCGCGACCGCTGGATAATCGCGGGCGTCTACGACGTCTCGCCAAGCCTGGTGGCGCTCATCACATCCGAATATGCCGCGAGAGCCTTCGACACGGCCGAGGCGCTGATCAATTCACCCGACATCGACGTCGTCTTCGTGCTGTCGTCGGACGACACCCACAGCCGCTTCGTGCGCGCCGCCATGCAAGCCGACAAGCACATCCTGCTCGAGAAGCCCGCTTGTCTCACGGTGCGCGAGATCGACGAGCTGCTGGCGCTGATGCCGGCCTACGGGAAGACCCTGTTCGTCGGCTACATGCGCCGCTATGCGCCGGCCTATCTCCAGGCGAGAGACGAATTGCCTGATCATGCCGACATCACCCATGTCCGCATCTTCGACCTGATTTCGGAGGGCCGGCATTTCCTGAAGAACAGCCAGAACATCCTCTACCCCGACGACATCGACCCTGCCCTGCTGGCGCGCGGCGCCAGGGAGCGGGACGCGCTGATCCGCGAGGTTGTCGGCACCGACGCGCCGGCCGACCTGGTGCGCGCCTATCGCGGGCTGACGGCGCTGTCCTCGCACCACATCTCGGCGATGCGCGGGCTCATTGGCGAGCCCAAGGGCGTGGTTGCCGCGCACCGCACCAATGGCGGCGCCAACACGTCGGTCACCTTCGACTACGGCCATTTCGCTTGCCTCTATGACGCGGTGGTCGACGATCTCGGCCTGTTCGACGCCATGATCGAAGTGCGCTCCAACACCAGGCGCGTGCGTATCATCTACGACACGCCTTACATCCGCAGCCTGCCGACCCGGCTGGAGGTCACCGAAGCCGGCCCATTCGGCCCGGTGACGAAAAGCTTCGGGCCGCTTTACGGCGATGCTTTCTCCAACGAGTTGGAGATTTTCCATCGGCATATCATCGAGGGCACCAAGCCGCTGACCGACCTCGCCGATTCCCGCCGCGACCTGGCGCTGATGGCCGCGATCATCGAGCGCATGAAGGAGAGCGGCGGAGACGCCTGAGCACTGTCGGCAAGGCAGGAAAAACCACGTTCCGACAAAGATTGACTGCTGGCCCTTGCCGAAGCCGGCGGGCTCGCTCATCCATGGCATACAGATAACAGCCTGGGACCCGTGATGACCGATGCCAGCCTTCATCTCGTCGAAGCGACGATCCATCAACTGCGCCGCGCCCTCGATGACGGCACGGTCACCAGCGTCGAGCTGGTCGCGGCGTATCTCAGGCGGATCGCGCATTTCGACCGGCATGGCGTCAGCCTCAACGCCGTCCCCGTGCTCAATCCGTCCATGTTCGAAGAAGCAGCGGCTTCCGACCAGCGGCGGCGCAACAATACCTTGCTCGGGCCGCTCGACGGCATCCCCTACACCGCCAAGGACAGCTACAAGGTCAAAGGCCTGACGGTCGCCGCCGGCTCGCCGGCCTTCGAGCACCTGGTCGCCAATGAGGACGCCTTCACCATCGCCCGGCTGCGCGCCGGCGGCGCGGTGCTGATCGGCCTCACCAACATGCCACCGATGGCCAATGGCGGCATGCAGCGCGGCGTCTATGGCCGCGCCGAAAGCCCCTACAATGCCGATTACCTGACCGCCGCCTTCGCCTCGGGGTCGTCCAACGGGTCCGGCACCGCAACGGCCGCCAGCTTCTGCGCCTTCGGGCTCGGCGAGGAGACCTGGTCGTCCGGCCGGGCGCCGGCCACCAACAATGCGCTGGTCGCCTACACGCCGTCGCGCGGCGTCATTTCCGTGCGCGGCAACTGGCCATTGGTACCGACCATGGATGTCGTGGTGCCGCACACGCGGACCATGCCTGACATGCTCGAACTGCTCGACGTGACCGTCGCCGACGACCCGCAGACGCGCGGCGATTTCTGGCGTGCGCAGCCTTGGGTCGCGCTGCCGAAAAGCTCTCAAGTGCGGCCGCAGCGCTATGCCGATCTGGTGCTTGCAGGCTCACTGAAAGGCAAGCGGCTCGGCGTGCCGAAAATGTATATCGGCCGCGACAGCGAGGCCGATAAACCGATCGAAACCCGTGCCTCGGTGCTCGCCCTGTGGGGACAGGCGGCGGCCGACCTCGAACGGCTTGGCGCCGAAGTGGTCGAAGTCGATTTCCCCGTCGTCTCCAACTACGAGCGCGACCGTCCCGGCGCCCGCACCATGGTCGAGCGCGGGCTGGTGCCGCCGGATTTCGCCGACCGCGAAATCTGGGATCTCTGCATCTGGGGCTGGGACGATTTCCTGCGCGCCAACGCCGACCCGGCCCTGCACGATCTCGCTTCGGTCGATGGCCCGAAGATCTTCCCGCAGCCGCCCGGCACGCTGCCCGACCGCTATGAGGACGGCTTCGACCTGGCGGACTATGTCGAACGCGCCAAATCCGGCGTCACGCCCTTCAGGGACATCCCAACGCTTGAAGACGGCCTGAAAGGGCTGGAAGCGACACGGCGGATCGATTTCGAGGACTGGCTCGACGCGCAAGGCATCGACGCCGTGGTGCTGCCAGCCGCCGCCGATGTCGGCCCGGCCAACGCCGACATTAACGAGGCGTCGGCGGACCTTGCCTGGCGCAACGGCACCTGGGTCGCCAACGGCAATCTTGTCTGGCGCCATTTCGGCATCCCGACCGTCACCGTGCCGATGGGCACGATGGCCGACATCGGCATGCCGGTCGGCCTGACCTTCGCCGGCAAGGCCTATGACGATGAAAATCTGCTGCGCATGGCCGGCGATTTCGAGCGCGCCACCCAGCGCCGCACAAGCCCGCCACGCACGCCCGAGCTGACCGACGATGTGTTTTCAGGACGGAGCGCCAAGGCCGGTGGCAGCGCGGCGCCGCGACTTGCCATCGCGCTCGCTGCTGAGACGCGCAGGTCCGGAGATCAGGACGATATCACAGTTACGCTCGACCTGCCTGTTGAGCCAACCGAAGCCAAAGACGCCGACGTCAAAGTCCATGTCAACGGAGAGCCGGTCGCGATGCAGCGGGCCGGGGCGCGCTTCAGCGGGCGTGCACTCGTGCCGGCCGCCGAGCATCAGCGCCTCCACAGCGTCTGGCGCGGCTCCTATGGCTCGATCGTGACAGTGGTGGTGCGGTTGGAGGATGGACGCACCGCCGGCGCCTATGTGATCACGGGAGGAATTGAGTGAGGGCATGATGTGCCGTTCGGCACAAGCGGAAAGCAGTTCCATGGATTCTGGATTGACGCCGTTGGGCTATGATGCGCGGTTGGCGGCGATGAAGGCATCAATGGATCCATAGAAGGTCGGCAGGTCGGCCTTGATCCTCTCGTCGCTCCATTCCCACCAGCGTATAGCGAGCAAACTCGCGATCTGGTCATCGGTAAACCTGTTCCGGATGAACCTGGCAGGATTTCCCGCCACGACCGCGTAGGGCGCCACGTCCTTGGTGACGACCGAGCCGGCTCCGACAACGGCACCGTCTCCAATGGTTATTCCCGGCAGGATGATTGCGCGTCGACCAATCCATACGTCGTTGCCGATTTTTGTCGGCCCGTTGACCACCAGATCATCATATGCCGCGATCGAATTTGTCATGTGAACTTCGAATGGAAAAGTCGAGACAAAGTGCGTCGGATGATTGGCACGACAAAGGAATAGCGTCTCCTCCGCAATGGAGCAGAACGCTCCTATTTCAAGCGGTGAGGTCTCGTCACAGCCATAAATATTGCTGGGCTTTGTGTAGAAGAGCGTTCTTCGCCCGATCGATGCGTGCTGCGGTATGTTTTCCGGCTTTGGCGCTCGTCGAAGACCGAGCATGGTTCGAAGTCTTCTTGCAAATCCCATTTTTTCCAAGCCATGGTTGGTCTTGACCGGCCGTCACGGAAAGCTGGCCGAGCGACTCGCCACAAAGGCCAAGTCCCGCTGAATGACGTCTCGTTTGTCCTGCGACAAGCCGACAAGCAGCTTTTCATCGAGATAACCTGCGCGAATGAGCTGCGCAAACACGTAGAGAAGCTGGGAATAGCGGTAATCGAACGTCCGATCGATGTCCCGCCGCCGTTCGCGCAAATAGTCTTCCAGCTCCCACATCTCGGAGGGCTGCGTCACCGCACCGGCCTTGCTTTTGAATTCGGCCATCGTCTTTGCGAGGGCCGTCTCAAGAGCCGTATCGAAGGCATGGCGCGCGAGCTTCTTCTCGGATGTGGACCAGTTGAAATCACTCATTGGATATCTCCGTAGATGTCCCAGCGAATTCGGCCCAGATTTTCACGGGATTTCGCGTGCCGCTACCCCCGCGCCGCCCAAAGCAAACCACGCTCGACAATGAGCGCCATTTCCGGCACCGCGAACTCGTCCGCGGTGTGCCCAAGTGAACTGTAGAAAACCTTTCCCGCGCCATACCTTCGCTTCCAGACCACCGGCATGACGACACCATCGATGCCCGGAAAATGCGCGTCGCTGAAAGTGGTCGTCGCCAGCACCTCGTTGCTGGGGTCGACATGCAAGTAATACTGCTCCGACCGGTAGGCGAAATCACCGACGCCTCTGGTGATCGGGTCGTCGGGCTGTGTGATCACCACCTGATAATCGATGATGTTGCCGGGGTGCGCGACCCATTGGCCGCCGGTCATGAACTGGTAGTCGGGCTCGTTGCGGAAGCTGTCGCCCATCGTGCCGTGGAAGCCGCCGAGGCCTGTTCCCCCGCGAACCGCGGCGGTCAGATTCTGCAGCTCGGCCTTTTCGATCGTCGACATGGTGATGGCAGGCACGATGAGATCGAAGGAAGACAGTTCCGGATCGGCGAACATCGCCGTGCCCTGGCCCAGCGTGACATCGAACCCGTTGCGCTGAAGCAGTGCGCGGATGACGTTGGCGCTGCGTTCGGGCGTGTGGCCTTCCCAACCACCCCAGGCAATCAAAGCCTTCTTCGCCATGCCGTGAACCTCCTGAATCGCCAA
Organism: Mesorhizobium sp. WSM4308; assembly: GCF_002294905.1. NCBI lineage: Bacteria > Pseudomonadati > Pseudomonadota > Alphaproteobacteria > Hyphomicrobiales > Phyllobacteriaceae > Mesorhizobium > Mesorhizobium sp. WSM4308. Next base: position 89,221 of record NZ_NSFW01000016.1, read on the forward strand.
CCGCGATCGATGGTTACATGGCGCGGCCGTCAGCGCCAGCCCAGGGCCGGCGCGACATGGGTTAGGATCGCCTCGATGACGTGGGCGTTGTAGTCGACGCCGAGCTGGTTGGGTACGGTCAGCAGCAGCGTGTCGGCCTCGGCGATCGCCTCGTCCTGCGCCAGCTCCTTTATCAGCACGTCAGGCTCGGCGGCGTAGCTGCGGCCAAAGATCGCTCGCGTATTTTCCTCGATGAAACCGATCTGGTCGCGGCTTTCATTGCCGCGGCCGAAATAGGCGCGGTCGCGGTCGTCGACCAGCGCGAAGATGCTGCGGCTGACCGAGACGCGTGGTTCACGCGCGTGCCCGGCCGCTTTCCACGCCTCGCGATAGATCCGGATCTGTTCGGCCTGCTGGATGTGGAAGGGCTTGCCGCTTTCGTCGAATTTGAGCGTCGAGCTCTGCAGATTCATGCCGAGCTTGGCCGCCCATTCCGAAGTGGCGTTGGTGGCCGCGCCCCACCAGATACGCTCGCGCAGACCTTCCGAATGCGGCTCGAGCCGAAGCAGGCCGGGCGGGTTGGGGAACATCGGCCGTGGATTGGGTTGCGCGAACCCCTCGCCGCGCAGCGTGTCGAGAAAGACCTCGGCGTGATGCCGCGCCATGTCGGCGTCGCTTTTGCCTTCCTGCGGCTGGTAGCCGAAATAGCGCCAGCCATCGATCACCTGCTCTGGCGAGCCACGGCTGATGCCAAGCTGCAGCCGCCCGCCGGCGATGATGTCGGCGGCACCGGCATCCTCGGCCATGTAGAGCGGATTCTCATAGCGCATGTCGATGACCGCCGTGCCGATCTCGATGCGGCTGGTCTTGGCGCCCACAGCAGCCAACAGCGGGAACGGCGAAGCGAGCTGGCGGGCGAAATGATGCACCCGGAAATAGGCGCCGTCGGCTCCGAGCTGCTCGGCCGCGACGGCGAGATCGATGGATTGCAGCAGCGCGTCGGACGCCGAGCGCACCTGCGATTGCGACGAGGGCGTCCAGTGCCCGAATGACAGAAAACCGATTTTTTTCATGGCCCTGAAGTATATGCGAGCGGCACTTGCTTCAATGCCAAAACAGCGGGGTTACACACCGTCACCTTGCGCCGTACTCTGGGCCTGAACGCCGTGGAGGGGGGAATGCTGAAAGGGACGCGAATCGTCGAGATCGAGGCGCTCGGGCCGGCGCCTTTCGCCGGCATGTTGCTCGCCGATCTCGGCGCCGATGTCATCGTCGTCCACCGCAAGCAGGCGCCCGTGCCGGGCCTGCCCGAACGCTCGCTGCTCGATCGCGGCAAGCGCTCCATCGCGCTCGATCTCCGGGATGCCGGGGATGTCGCTGTGCTGATGCGCCTCATCGCCACCGCCGAGGGCCTGATCGAGGGATTTCGGCCCGGCGTCATGGAGCGCCTCGGCCTCGGCCCGGATGCCTGCCTCGCGGCCAATCCAAGCCTGGTCTACGGCCGCATGACCGGCTGGGGCCAGGGCGGTCCCCTCGCCCGCGCCGCCGGGCATGATTTGAATTATACCGGCGTGTCCGGCGCGCTGTGGTACGCCTCCTTGCCGGGCGAGCCGCCGATGGCGCCGCCGACGCTCACCGGCGACATAGGCGGCGGCGCGCTTTACCTGGTGATCGGCATGCTGGCCGCCATCATGAGCGCGCGTGCCGGCGGCCAGGGCACGGTGGTCGACGCGGCCATCGTCGACGGCTCGGCCCACATGATGAACCTGCTGATGGGGCTCGGCCAGTCCGGCGGGCTCGTCGCCGAACGCGGCCAAAGCCTTCTCGACGGCCCGCACTGGTGCCGCGTCTATCGCAGCGCCGACGGCGGTTTCATCAGCGTCCAGTGCCTCGAGCCGAAATTCTATACGCTGTTTCTCGACAGGCTCGGCCTCGCCGCCGATCCGCAATTCTCCAAGCAATTCGACCGTGATCTCTGGCCGGAACTCGGCAGCCGGCTGGCGGCGATCTTTGCCGCAAAACCGCGCGACGAATGGACAAGCCTGTTCGAAGGCTCCGACGCCTGCGTCTCCCCGGTGCTCAATCCATGGGAAGCAGCACAGCATCCGCACATGGCCGCGCGCGGCTCGTGGCTGGCGGTGGACGGCGTCCTGCAGGCAGCCGCCGCTCCGCGCTTTTCCGGATGGGCGCAAAAGACGCCGACGATAGGTCCCGCGCGCGACGAACACGGCGACGAGATTCGCGCGGAACTGGCGGGTCCCGCTGCAAACCGTTGAAATCAGCCAGTTTCAGGCTGCTGGAGTTGCCATTGACTGCCGGGCCTGACACTGGCTTGCGCTGACCGCCAAGCGGCCAGCTACTTTCCGCAGTGATGATCGTTGATCTTGTTCAACGCGTTCGCATCCGGCCCGACCCGGTGATAGGAACAGGCGCCCGCCGCTGTCGTGAACAGCTGCTGGTCGTAGTAGCGCGGACCGCCGAACAGGAAGCCGATGAGATCGTCATCGGCGGGAACGTAGCGTTCCGGCTCGGCCTGGTGATGGCGATGTCTGGACCCGGCGGATGCCGACATTGACATGCCACAGGCCATCGCCACGGCAAGAGCGCAGATCGCAACCCGTTTCGTCGTCATCGGCAACACCCTCCTGGCCATTCGTATCTCCTATATAGGCAAAAATCACCAGCCGAACAAAGGTTCCCCCCTGCAACGGTTCGCCTGTCCCGCGATTTGCCTGCGCCGCAGCGAACCGCACAGCGCGTCAGCCCCGCACACCCGTCAGTCTGTCTGGATCCAGACAGACTTGGTCTCCAGATACTCATGCAGATGCTCGATGCCGCCCTCGCGTCCATAGCCGGACATCTTCATGCCGCCGAACGGCACCGCCGGGTCGATGGCATGGTACATGTTGACCCAGACCGAGCCGGCCTTGATGCGGCGCGCCAGCTTGTGCGCGGTGCCGAGATGCGTGGTGAAGATGCCGGCGGCGAGCCCATAGGGCGTCGCATTGGCGCGCGCCACCGCTTCGTCGAGCGTGTCGAAGGGCATCGCCGAGATGACCGGTCCGAAGATCTCTTCACGCGCAATGGTCATCTTGTCCGACACTGCACCGAAGACGGTCGGCGCGATGAAGTTGCCGCCGTCATAAAGCGCGCCCGTCAGCCGCGAGCCGCCGGCGACCAGTTTGGCGCCCTCGTCGCTGCCGGCCTTGATATAGCCCTCCACCTTGCCGGCCTGCCTGGCATTGATCAGCGGCCCGATTTCGGTTTCCGCCTCGATGCCATGGCCGATGCGCAGCCTGCCGGCGAATTCCGCGACGCGGCGCACGAACTCGTCGTGGATTTCGCGCGCCACGAACAGCCGCGAACCGGCGATGCAGATCTGCCCTGAATGCACGAACACCGCCATCGCCGCGACCGGAACGGCTTTGTCGATATCGGCGTCACGGCAGACGATGATCGGCGACTTGCCGCCGAGTTCCAGCGAAACCCGCTTGAGGTTGGCCACTCCCGCCCGCGCGATGGCTTGTCCGGTCAGCGTCGAGCCGGTGAAGACGATCTTGTTGACGTCGGGATGTTCGGCGAGCCGCGCCCCGGCCTCCGCCCCGGTGCCGGTGACGATGTTGACGACGCCGTCGGGCACGCCGGCTTCCTGCATCAGACGCGCGATCAGCAACGGCGTCAGCGACGCCTCCTCCGAGGGCTTCAGCACGATGGTGCAGCCGGTGGCCAGCGCCGGCGCGATCTTCCAGATCGAAGCGGCGGTCGGCGCGTTCCAGGGAATGATCGCGCCGACGACGCCGACCGGCTCGCGCCTCGTGAAGGAGACGATCTCGCCAGGGATCGAGTTGTCGATCGCCTCGCCATGCAGCGCCGTCGCCATGCCGCCATAGAAGCGCAGCATGCCGATGACACGGCGCCGGTTGGCCAGCGTGCGGGTGATCGGCAGCCCCATGTCGAGCGTGTCGGAAACGCTGAGCTCTTCCCAATGCGTCTCGAACAGGTCGGCGATGCGCAACAGCACGCATTGTCGCTCATAGGGCGAGAATTTCGACCACGGCCCTTCGAAGGCCGCGCGTGCGGCGGCCACGGCCGCGTCGACATCGGCCGCCCCGCCGCGCGGCACCGTGGCCAGCACCTCGCCTGTCGCCGGGTTCAGCGCCTGCATCTCCTCGCCGGACCGCGCCGCGACCCACTTGCCGCCGACGAACATCGGCCGGAATTCGCCATGGTAGAGCGTCGTGGCCTTCGCTCTCGGGTCGAAGTTGAGCGTCATCTCTTCCTCCTCACGAACTCCGCCGCGACTATTACTCCCGGCGCGGTCGACCTCAACATGGAAAGGGGAGCTTGGGCTGCATGCCGGCGACGTTGAGCGAAAGAAGGATGGTTCAGTCGAAGAAGCCCGCATCCTCTTCGCTGAGATACTTCCTGGCCGCTTCGGCGTCGATATCGAGCCCCAGGCCCGGCGCTTCCAGCAGGTCCACCATGCTGTCCTTGACGATCTGCGCCGGCAGGCCGATCACCAGATCCTCCCACCACGGGTCAGAGGCGCTGGGATATTCGAATGCGACGTAATTTGCCGGCAAGGTGGCGCAGACATTGATCAGCGCGCCGAGGCCGAGCAGGCCGTTCGCGGTGCCGTGCGGCGCCATCAGGATCGAGTGCATATAGGCGTGCTCGGCAACCCATTTGAGCTCGGCAATGCCGCCGATATCGGCCGGGTCCGGACCGATCACCCGCACCGCCTGCGTCTCGATCAGTTCCTTGAAATTGTGCCTGAGGTAGATCTGCTCGCCGGTATGGATCGGCGTCGATGTGGAGGTGGTCAGCTCGCGATAGGCCTGCGGATTGACCCATGGCACATAGTCGCCGGTCAGCATGTCCTCGAGCCACATCAGATTGTACTTCTCGACCGCGCGGGCGAACTTGATCGCATCGGGCAGCATCCAGCCCGGGCCGCAGTCGAGCGCCAGGCTGACCTTGTCGCCCAGCACCTCCTTCATCGCGATCACGCAGTCGAGCATGTGATTGAAGCCGCGCTCGCTGATCACGCCCTGATCCATGGCGCCGTGATAGCCGGCCTTCTTCTGCGTCACACCGTAGTGGAAGCCCTCGATGCTGTCCTTCATGTTGGAATGGAACGAGATTCCCTGCTTGATCATGAAGAAATTCTGCGGCTGCTCCATCATCCATTTGGCGTCGGCGGCGTAATCCTCCGGCCGGTCGCCGGCGCGCTTGCGGCGGATCGAGCCGTTGTAGACGCGTACCTTGTCGCGCACCTTGCCGCCGAGCAGCTTGTAGACCGGCACGCCCGCCGCCTTGCCGGCGATGTCCCACAAGGCGTGCTCGATGGCGGAGACGGCGGCGCCATAGGGCTTGAACGAGCCGCGCTGGCGGATCTTCAGCATCACCCGCTCGACGTCGGTCGGATCCTCGCCGATCAGCGCCTCGCGGAAATGCAGCACGAAGGGCTTGAGATAGGTCTTTGTGAACTCGACTTCGCCCAGACCGTAGAGACCCTCGTCAGTGACGACGCGAACGATGGGATGCCGCCCGATGACGGCGCAGCGCAGGTCGGTGATCTTCATGGCGCAGTCCTAGTTCACAGACGAGAAAGCTGTCGGCGTGAGCAGCTGGCTGCTGATATTGGCAATGATCTGCCCGTCGCGCTCAGACTCGTCCCGGGCCCTGTGCCATGTCGGATCGGTGACGAAAGCCGACCATTTCGCCTCACGCTCGGCCAGCGATTCCCAGGCGAGGAAATAGGTGAGGCGATTGCTGTTTTCGCCGATCGCCGTGGTGAAAAACCCGGCTTGGCGGATGCCATGCCTCTCCCAGATGGCCAGCGTTTGGTCGGAAAAGCGCTTGAGCAAAGCCGGCAACCTGCCCGGCAGGCAGTCATAGATACGCAGTTCGTAGATCATGGTTTCGTCCGTTTCTTTCTTCGCCTCTCCCTTGGGCGAGGTCGACACGAATGGTCGGTTGTTGGCCCCGTGAGCCTGGCGGGAATGATGGCAGGGGGTCTGGGCTAACTCCAGGTCCGGTCCCAGCTATATTCATTGTTCCAATGCTCGGTGGATTGCCATATCCCCGTGACACCGGGCTGCAGATGCTGGCTGATCACCTCGTCGACCACATCGTCTATGCCCAGCCCCGGTCTGTCGGGCACGGTGATGAAGCCGTCCTTGACGAGCGGCTTGGGCAGGCCGGTGACGATATCGTCCCACCAGTCGACATCGGCGGAATGGTATTCGAGCGCCATGAAGTTCTCGGTCGCGGTGGCGACATGCGCGGCGGCCATCGCGGCGATCGGGCTTTCGGCCATATGGATGGCCATGGCGACGCCGTGATCCTGCGCCATGTCGCCGATCTTCTTGGTCTCGAGAATACCCCCGCTGGTAAGCAGGTCCGGGTGGATGACGGAAAGGCCGCCGCTCTTGAGCAGCGGCTCGAAGCCCTCCTTGAGATAGATGTCCTCGCCGGTGCAGATCGGCACCGTGGTGGCCCCCTGCAACTGCCGGTACTGCTCGGTGTGTTGCCAGGGGATCACATCCTCCAGCCAGGCTGGAACGTATTTCTCGATACGGCGCGACAGGCGTATGCCGTCCTGCAGCGAGATGTGGCCGACATGGTCGATGGCGAGCGGGATCTCGTATCCGATCACCTCGCGAACCTCGTGGATGTACTGCTCGAGCAGGTCGATCCCCTTTTCGGTGAAATGCAGGCCGGTGAACGGGTGCTGCACGTTCTGCGCGTCGTAGGCGAGATTGCGGGCCTTGCGCTCTTCGAGCGTGCCGCCACGGCCGCGCGGATTGGCATGAAATCCTTCGAGCGCGCCGGCGGGCGCGGACACGGCGCCCGGGACATGGGCGATCTGCATCAAGCCCAGGTCCATCTTGAGGAAGGTGAAACCGCGGTCCATGCGCTGCTTGAGGCGCTTTCCGGTTTCGGTGCCGCTCGGTTTCTCGGCATCGGTATCGCAATAGACGCGCACCTGATCGCGGAACTTGCCGCCGAGCATCTGGTAGATGGGGACGCCATAGGCCTTGCCTGCGAGATCCCACAACGCGATCTCGACCGCCGAGACGCCGCCGCCTTGCCGGCCGTGACCGCCGAACTGCTTGATGCGGCGAAACAGGCGATCGATGTCGCAAGGGTTCTCGCCAAGCAGCCGGCTCTTCAGCATCAGCGCGTAGGTGGCGCTGGCGCCGTCACGCACCTCGCCGAGCCCGACGATGCCCTGGTTGGTATAGATCTTGAGCAGCGCCGAGGTGAACGGCGCGCCGACGATTTCGGCCACCCGCATGTCGGTGATGCGAAGGTCGGATGGCTTGGAATTCGTGTTGACCCGATTGAGAGCCTCGCCGGCTCCACCCGTTTTTGGCATGATTTGTCCTCGTTCTGGTCGGGGGCTTGTCGCCCCAGGCGCGTGCCGAAGTTGAGCCTTGCTAGCTCAGCTCGATCTCATGGGCTTGCAGGTAGTCGCGGTTCATCTCGACACCGAGACCAGGCTTCGACGTCAGCTTGAGGCTGCCGTTCGAAACATCGAGCGGTCTGTCGATGAGGTGATCGTATTTGCCCAGGTTCCACTCCGACGTTTCGAGCTTGTAGAAGTTCGGAACGGTCATCATCACCTGCGCCCCCGCGACCACGTTGATCGGCCCCGCGGCATCGTGCGGCGAGACCGGGATGTAGTAGGCTTCGCACAGGGCGGAAATCTTCTTGAGTTCGGTAATGCCGCCGGTCCAGGTGACGTCAGGCATGATGTAGTCAGCGAGCTTGTTCTCGAGCACCGGCACGAAATCCCATTTCGTATGGCCGCGCTCGCCCCACGAGATTGGGGCGCTGACCTTGTCACGAACCTGTTTGAGCGCGTTGAGGCTTTCGGGCGGACAGGGCTCCTCGAACCAGTCGATCTGGCCGGCTTCCTCCAGGCTGCGGCAGAGGCGAATGGCGGTGGGGACGTCGAAGCGGCCATGCGCATCGATGAGGATGTCGACGTGGGGGCCTGCCGTTTCGCGGATCAGAGCCGTGAGTTCGGCTGCTTCGCGCTCGTCCTTGCGGGTCATGCTGCCATCGAGATAGCCGTCCCGCTGCTCGCGCGACAGCCCATCGGCGCCGCGGCCCTGATGCGGAAAAGGGTCGAACTTGAGCCCTGTGTGCCCGGATTCGACGATGTCGCTGATTTCGCGGACCACAGCCTCCTTGCTGGTGAATTTGGCCTGGTTGGGATGGGTGTAGAGCGCGATTTCCTCGCGCACCGGTCCACCCAGCAACTCGTAGATCGGCTTGCCGAGGACTTTGCCACGGATGTCCCAGAGGGCTATGTCGATGGCGCTCACGCATTCGACGGCGGCGCCGCGGCTGCCCATATAGGTGAAGCTGCGAAAAATCTTGTGCCACAGGTGCTCTATGCGCGCCGGATCCTCGCCGGTCACGGCGGCGCCGATCAGTCGCAGGATCGTGCAGAGCGCACGGTTGGCAAGCTTTGTCGTGGTGGTGATCTCTCCCCAGCCGCTCACCCCTTCGTCGGTCGTGACTTCGACGAACAGGTACTCTCCCCAATAAGAAGCATCGGATTTGATCAGCCACGGCCGAATGCTCGTGATTTTCATCTCTCAACTACCTTTATCTGGAAGACCCGAAGAGCGGTGTTCCGGGCCGATTGCTCTACCCTGCCCGCGCGGCGTTGCGCGCGCGCATGTGTTCGAGGACATGCCGCCCGGAGCCCTCGACATGGCGCGCGATGAGTTCGGCTGCCTCGTCGGCATTTCCCGCCTTCACATGCGCGATGAGTTCGCGGTGCTCGCGAATGATCGCGGCACGCCGGGCGAGCGTGAAATTGAAACGCCGGCTCACGGCGCGCAGCACTTCGCGATGCTTCCACCAAAGCTCGGCGGCATGGCGGTTGTAGTGCCGCTGGTACATCACGGTGTGAAAGGCGGTGTCCAGCTCGCTGTGCCTGAACGTGTCGGCGAAGTTGTTCTCTTCGATCAGACCTTGAAGACGTTCGAGTTCGGCGATGTCCTCGTCGGTGGCCATGCTCACGAACCATCGCGTCAGGGCCGGCTCGATCAGCACACCGATCTCGTAGATATCGCGGACAAAATCCTGGTCTATGGGCCGCACGCGCGCCCCGCGATTGGGGAGAAAGGTGACAAAGCCTTCCCCACGCAGCAGTTGCAGGGCCTCGCGCACGGGATTGGTCGAGGTGCCGTGACGCCGGGCCAGATCGGTGACCACAAGCCGCTCGTTGGCGGCGAGCCGGCCCTCGATTATGTCCTCCCTGATCAGCTCATAAAGCGAGGCGCCCTCGCTCGAGGCCCCAAGAGGATCGATCCCCTCGGGTGGCTCTGCTTTGAATTCCCGCGTTTCGGCCAAGGCCGGTTCCCCTTCCATGAATACACGACTTTTTCGATATCACGCACGATTTCCATAAACAATGTACGATTTGTTGCGTTGACAGCCAATCTGCGATCTGAAAACGTGTAAAGCGCTCGAAGGGATACATTTGAGGAGATGTCCCCGCGGTCGACGAATAAAGCCGCTCGCCTCGATGCAGAGCGGCATGGGAGAGAAACCTGGAGGATACCTATGACGAGGTTCACACTCGGCGGTGCCGTCCTGCGCGGCACTGTCTCCACTGCATTAATCGCATCGTTGATGTCCGCACCGGTTCTGGCTGCTCCGCCGGTCGACTTGAGCAAGTGGTCGCCGGAATATGTGCGCTCCATTGCGGGCACGCAGGAATTTGACACGGCGGCCGATTGCGCCAAGGTCACCCCGCTCGACTACAAGGGGCGACTGACCTTCTGGTATCAGGGCGTGTTCGAGGGCGACCCCGATCTCTTGCGCCAGTACTACAAGGATTTCTTCGAGACCTTCCGCAAGACTTATCCGAACATTCAGCTCGAGGAACAGGCCCTCACCTACAACGATCTCCTGGACAAGTTCCGCACGGCGCTCCTTGGCAATGCGGCGCCGATGGCGGTCCGCCTGCAAATCCTGGGCGGCACCGAGTTCGCTTCAAAGGGCTATCTGCAGCCGCTCAAGCCCGAGGATGTAGGGTATTCGACGGATGATTTCTGGCCCGGCGCCATGAAAGCCGTGACCTGGGATGGCGTGACCTACGGCATTCCAACCAACAATGAAACGATGGCGTTCATCTGGAATGCCGATATCTTCAAGCGCGCGGGCCTCGATCCGGACAAGGCTCCGGCAACCTGGGACGACGTCGTCAAATATTCCAAGCAGATCCACGACAAGCTCGGCATTGCCGGTTACGGCCTCGTGGCGCGCAAGAATGCCGGCAATACCCCGTATCGCTTCATGCCTCAGTTGTGGGCCTATGGCGGCGGCGTCTTCGACGAAGCCAAGGCGAACCCGACCTATCAGCAGATCGAACTCGACAGCCCGCAGAGCAAGGCGGCGCTGCAAGCCTCTTACGACATGTACGTCCGCGACAAGTCGGTTCCGGTTTCGGCGCTCACCAACCAGCAGGCCGACAACCAGCCGCTGTTCCTCGCCGGCCAGCTCGGCATGATGATCTCGCACCCGTCCGACTACAACGTCATGCTCGACCTGCAGAAGAAGGCGACCGGCACCGACAAGGACAAGGCGCAGACCGTCATCGACAACATGCGCTACGGCCTTATTCCGACCGGCCCTGACGGCAAGCGCGCGGTCGTGTTCGGCGGCTCGAACATCCACATACTGAAGCCCGAATATGTCGAGGGCGGCAAGGTGGACGAACCGGCTGCGAAGGCCATCATCTGCATGTGGACCAGCCCGGAATGGTCGCTGAAGATGGCCTATGCCGGCTCGAACCCGGGCAATCTCAACGGCTTCAAGACCAAATGGATGAAGGAGCGCCTGGACAAGATCAAGTTCCTCGATGTCACCACCTCGATGCTGCCATACGGCATCCCGTTCCCGGCGCTGCCGCAATCTCCCGAGATCATGAACATCATCATCCCGGACATGCTGCAGAATGCCCTGACCGGAGCGATGACCGTCGATCAGGCAGCGGACGACGCGGCCAAGAAGGTGAGAGACCTGATGGGCGGACTCTAGTCCGAGCCTGACCTGCGATCTTGGCCGGCTGCTCCGAGGGTCAGCCGGTTCGTTCCGAAGAACAAGGGCACGCCAAAGTGACGATCGTGACCGGCAAGGCCGAGGCTCGCCGAAGATTGCAACCCGGTGGAGCCGGCGTGCTGCGCAAGATCTGGGAGCATCGCGCCGACTACGCGTACGTGCTGCCCGCGATCGCCGTGATGCTCGTCGTCATCGCCTATCCGATCTACTACACGATCGAGCTGTCGTTCTTTAATACGCCGCCTGGCCTGCAGCTTCGCGACAAGACCTTCATCGGCTTCAACAACTACACCGCCATCCTCACCAGCGCGGTGTTCTGGAAGGTCACCTGGAACACGCTGATCTGGACTGTGGGATCCACCGTCATCTCCTTCGTCCTGGGGTTTGCCGCCGCGCTGGCGCTCCACCGCGACTTTTTCGGCCGTGGTGTCCTGCGCGCCATTCTGATCATTCCCTGGGTCATCAGCGCGGTCGCCGCCTCCTATATCTGGAAGTGGATCTACCACTCGGACTTCGGCATCATCGGCGCGGTGCTGGTCGGCCTCGGATTGGCCGACCGGCCGCCGAATTTCATCGACAGCGTCTCAACGGTGCTGCCCTCCCTGATCGTCGTCAACATCTGGCGCGAATTTCCGTTTGCCATGATCATGATGATGGCAGGCCTGCAGACGGTTCCCGAGCAGCTGCTGCGCGCCGCAAAGGTCGACGGAGCCAATGCGTGGCAGCGCTTCTGGCACGTCACCTTCCCGCATTTGAGCAATGTCTCGACAGTGACGATCCTGCTGCTGGCAGTCGCCAACTTCAACTCCTTCATCATCCCCTGGATCATGACCGGCGGCGGGCCGTCGAACGCATCGCATATCTGGATCACCCACATCTATGAGCTCGCCTTCGGCCGGCAGCGCTGGGGGGTGGCATCGGCCTATTCGGTGCTGCTGTTCATCATCCTGATGACGTTGGGCTACTTCTACGTCCGCGCGCTAAGTGGCAACGACCGCAAGGATGGGGGCGCATGAGCACGATTGCCGAGACTCCTCCTCGAGGCCAGGCCCCTCGCCGCATGCGCATAGACGGATGGCGCTGGGGCGGGCGCATCTTCCTCGTGTTCATGCTGCTTTACACAGCGTTGCCGATGGCCTGGATGCTGATCACCTCGATCAAGTCCGGCTTCGCCGCGATGCAATTCCCGCCGCAATGGTGGCCTGACCAACCGACCCTCGCCAGCTACCAGAAGCTGCTCGATCCGCAGAACAGTGTCGGCCAGGACTTCCTCCGCTTCTTCTGGAACAGCCTTTTCGTCTCCACCGCCACGACTGTCCTTTCGGTGATCGTGGCGGTTCCCGCAGCCTACGCGTTTTCGCGCTTCACCTTCCCGGGCCGGAACTTCCTGTTCTTCACCGTCTTGCTTCGCAACATGTTCCCGGCGGTGATCTTTCTCGTGCCGCTCTTCATCCTGATGCGCGCGATCGGGCTGGTGAACACGCATGGCTCGCTCGTTCTCACCTATCTCACCTTCGGTCTGCCGCTGGCGATCTGGCTGCTCAAGGGCTTCTACGACAACATCCCGGTGCAGCTCGAACAGGCGGCGCGCATCGACGGGGCAACGCGGTTCCAGGCCTTCATCCTGATCGTCATGCCGCTCTCGACGCCGGGCATCATCGCCACGGCGATCTATTCCTTCATCGGCGCCTGGAACGAGTACATCTACGCCTACACCTTCCTCTCCAAGAACGAGCAGTTGACGCTGCCGGTCGGCATCCAGCGCTTCTTCTCGGAAAACACGACGGACTTTCCAGGCCTGATGGCAGCCAGCTTCATGATGAGCGTGCCCGTCGTGGTGCTGTTCCTCGTCCTGCAACGATACTTCGTACGCGCCCTTACAGAAGGCGCGGTCAAGCACTAGGGAGTTGCCGATGGCCCATGTGGTCCTCAAGGATCTCGTCAAGACCTATGGCGGCTTCAAAGCCGTCAACGAGGTTTCGCTGACGGTCAATGACGGCGAGTTCGTCGCGCTCGTCGGCCCCTCGGGCTGCGGCAAGACGACGACGCTCAACCTCATCGCCGGGCTGATCCCGATCACATCGGGCGACATCGTCATCGGCGACCAGGTGGTCAACGACCTCGACCCCAAGGACCGCGACATCGCAATGGTGTTCCAGAACTACGCGCTCTATCCGCAAAAGTCGGTCTACATGAACCTCGCCTTCCCGCTGCAGATGCGCAAGCTGCCCAGGGCCGAGATCGACAGGAAGGTCCGGGAAGCGGCGCGGGTACTCGACATGACGCAGTTGCTCGAGCGCAAGCCGCGCGAACTTTCGGGCGGGCAACAGCAGCGCGTGGCGCTCGGCCGCGCGCTTGTTCGAGATCCGGCGGTGTTCCTGATGGACGAACCGCTCTCCAATCTCGACGCAAAGCTGCGCGTGCAGATGCGGTCCGAAATCAAGCGGTTCCATCAGGACCTCAAGGCGACGATCGTCTATGTGACGCACGACCAGCTCGAGGCCGTGACCATGGCGGACAGGATGGCTGTGATGAACGGCGGCTATCTGCAGCAATATGATTCGCCGGCGCAGGTTTTCGCGCATCCCGCCAACATGTTCGTCGCCAGCTTCGTCGGCAGCCCGGCGATGAGCCTTATTCCGCTGGAGGCATCGACGGCAAACGGCGACACCGTCCTGAAGAGCGCGGAAGGCTGGAGCCTCCAGCTGTCGCGACGCAACGCGCGCAAGGCCCAGAGTGCGACCACCAGGAAGATCGTGCTCGGTGCGCGACACTCGACGATCAAACTCCACAAAAGCGCGGTCCCAGGCGCCATCCCGGCCAAGGCCTATACGGTGGAACCAACCGGAGACGTCACCTTCGTGCAGGCGCTGCTCTCCGGCGCCATCGTCAACATCAGCGTGTCCCCCAACATTGCCGTCAAACCTGACGAGCAGATCTGGCTCGAGTTCGACCAGGAGCGGATGCACCTGTTCGACGGCGAAACTGAAATGGCTCTCGAGGCCGCCTGAGACAGGCGTTTGGGACGCGGGCGTGGATGACGACGAAGCTCAAGATCACTGCGATCAAGCCCTACCCGGTGTGGGTGGGAACGCGCAACCAGATGCTGGTGAAGGTCGAGACCGACCAGGGCATCTTCGGCTGGGGCGAGAGTGGCTTGAGCGGCCGCGAGAGGGCCGTGACCGGCGCGGTCGAACACTATCGCGAATTCCTCATCGGCCGCGATCCCCTGCAGATCGGCCGCATCTGGCAAGAGGCCTATCGCAGCCAGTATTTTGAAGGCGGCCGCGTTTTGCAGGCGGCGATTTCCGCCATCGACATCGCGCTTCACGACATCAAGGGCAAGGCGCTGGGCGTGCCGGTCTACGAATTGCTCGGCGGCAAGCAGCGCGACCGCGTCCCCACTTTCGCCTCGACCGGAGACGAGGCCGAGGGCGATGTTGCCATCGAACGAGCCCGCGAATTGTACGAACAGGGCTGGCAGGCGATCCGCTTCTTCCCCGCCGGGCAAAGCAGCAAGGACATCTTCGAGCCGCGCGAGTCGATCGGCGTGACCGCGCGGATGCTGAACAGGGCCCGTGAGGCCCTGGGCGACGACGCGGTCCTCGGCATCGACTATCATCATCGGCTGTCGGTGGCCGAGGCGGCGAGCTTCTGCAACAAGCTCGGCCGCGGCGTGCTCGATTTCCTCGAGGAACCGATACGCGACGAAACCCCGGAAGCCTACGAATCCCTGCGCACGATGACCGACATCCCGTTCGCCATCGGCGAGGAATTTGCCAGCAAGTGGCAGTTCCTGCCCTACATCGAGCGCGGCATCCATCAGTTCAACCGACTCGATGTCTGCAATGTCGGCGGGCTCACCGAAGCGATGAAGATCGCTGGCTGGAGCGAGGCGCACTATGTCGACCTGATGCCGCACAATCCGCTCGGCCCGGTGTGCACGGCCGCGACCGTGCATCTCGCCGCCGCGGTCCCCAATTTCGCCTGGCTCGAGACCAGGGTGCCGGAAAGAAAGCTGGGTTTCGACAGTTCCGAGTTCTTCCCCGTGCAACCGCAACTCGACGGCCCCGCCTATCCGGTCGGCGATCTGCCGGGGCTCGGCGTCGAGGTCAATGAGGCGGCGATCCAGGCGCAGAGCTTCCGCTTCTGGGAAGCGCCCCACCTCAAGCGCCGCGATGGTTCTGTCACCAACTGGTAGTTCAATTTCAACCGGAGTCCACCATGACGCATACCTCCGACATCATCCGGCCGCCCAAGGACCTGATCGCGGGACTGAGGGAGATCGGTGCCGCGACCGTTGCCGGCACGCTCGGCCACATGGGCTTCCGCAATCCGCATATGGTCGGACCGGTGGCGCAGAACCACGGCAAGTCGATCGTCGGGCCGGCGCTGACACTGCAGTTCCTGCCGCAGCGGCCGGATCTCTTCAACGAGGGAGAATATGCCGATCCGGAGACGCAACTGCATCGGCATGTGCTCTATCACGCCCAGGACGGCGACGTGGTCGTGGTCGACGCGCGCGGCGACATGAGCTCGGGTGTCTTCGGCGATATGATGTCCACCTACTTCAAGGGCAGAGGCGGCGCGGGCATCGTCATCGATGGATGCATGCGCGACAGGCCCAATGTCGAGAAGCTCGACCTGCCGCTATGGCTGCGCGGCTGGACGCCGAACTATCATGTGCAGACCAGCATCTATCCCAATGCCGTCAACGTTCCGATTGCCTGCGGCGGTGTCACGGTGATCCCCGGCGACATCATCGTTGCCGACGACGACGGCGTCGTGGTGGTTCCTGTCGCAATGGCGGCAAAGGTCATCGAGGAAGCCAAGAAGCATCACGATTGGGAAGTATTCTCGCGCGAGAAGCTCCTCCAGGGCGCCCCGTTGCAACGCTATTATCCGCTGCATGACGACGCCCGCGCAGAGTACGAGGCGTGGCGCAAGACAAACGGCTTGAGGAATCCGAAGTAGCACAGGGATTACCCCCGGCGGGTGGCAGCCCTTCCGGCAGCGCGATGGCCACTCGCCATATCGTCGAGCGATATTTTGAGCCCGCCTCGCCCACAGGCGGGCTTAAAGAAAACGGGACGTATCGAGCAGCTCGGCCACGCCGTCCAGTTCCTTGTGCAGGCGATGCCAACGACGGTCGAGATAGACCAGCGAATGCGCCTCAGGAGGGACCTCGTCCGGCTGTACCTCGCCTTCCAGCAACTCCGCCGCGACCAGCGTCGCGCCCTCGATCGGCAGCAGGCCGAGCCGGCGTGCGCGAAACCAGGTCGAAACGCCGGTATAGCGCGGTTCCCCCGTGGGCAGCCGCGCCCAGGCGCCCCCGGGCGGGAAGCGTTCCGCGCCGCTCGACGCGCAGAGTTGCGCCAGGTCGATATCGGTGAAGCGGAGCAGGTGGATCACCATGGTCTCGGCCCGCAGCAGGGGCTCGGACGAGGTCGATTTCATCGACAGCGAGAAGGCGACGACCGGCGGCGCGGCACTCACCGAGATCAGCGAGGACACGGTCATCGCCACCGGTCTGTCGCCGGGGTCGGCCGTGATCACGGCGACGCCCGCCGGATGGCGGCGAAAGGCTTCGCGAAAGGCGTTGGTCATCGGATGCGGCGCGTTCATCGACATGTCTCTTCTGCTGCGTGGAAAGGCGGCCGGGCGGTGTCCACCCGCCCGGCCCTTCGGACTACTTCTTCTCGATCAGGTCGTAGAACTGCCAGACGCGGTCGCTCCACATGCCGCCGATGTCGCGGCCGGCCGAGGTGACGATCGACGGCGCGATCGTGAAGTGGTTGGCCGCCACCATCATCTCGCGGAAGGTGCGCTGGATCACACCGGCGCGCAGCGACGCACCGCCACCTGCGCGGTAGGCGAAGTTGCAGATATCGACGCCAACTTCGTGAATCTCGGACTTGGCGAGATGCACAAGGCTGATCTGCCGCGTCGACATCCTGTTGCCGGCCTCGACCGTCGCCTCGACGTCGCGCCAGGTTTCGAAGACAAAGGCGCGGGCGGCACGATAGCGGGCCTCGGCGCGGCCATAGTCGTGCCAGAACTTCTCGCTCTCGCCGATCAGCCCGGCGCGGCCCGACTTCGAGCGGGCGAATTTGGCGATCTCGTCCAGCATCCGCCGGCCGGCACCGAGAGCCCAGCCGGTATGGCCGATGGCGGCGAGGCCCACGACACCGAGGCTGAAGAACTCCTTCTGGCGCAGCGGCGGCGCGGTCAGGATCGGGAAGACGAGATCGTCGGCGATGAAGACCTCCTCGGCCGCATAGTCGATGGAGCCGGTGCCGCCGAGGCCCAGCACGTCCCAATTGCCGAGCTGCTTGTGCTCGGAAATCGGCGCATGCGCACACATGACGATGACATTGCCGTTCTCGTCCTTGGCGGGCTTGCCGGTGCCGTCATCGACGAAGGCGGCGCTGTGGCTGTAGGTGGCGTGGCTGAAACCGCTGCCATAGCTCCACTTGCCGTTCAGCCGATAGCCGCCGTCGACCTTCTTCAGCATGCCCAGCGGCGCGCCCTGCCCCGAGAAACGGTTGTCGGTGCCCGGCGCGAAAAGCCGCGCGACCGCGCTGTCCGGCAGGAAGGCCGCCGACATCGCGCCGATGCAGCAATGCACCATCGAAACCCAGCCCGCCGATCCCGAATGCCAGGTGATCGCCTCGATCAGCTCAAGGCCCTGCGTGGGTGGCAACTGCGCGCCGCCAAGGCTCTCGGCGGCGAAGATATGCGACATGCGCAGCGGCTTCAGCGCCTCGAACGTAGCCTGGGTCAGTTCGCCGCTCTCCTCGTCGGCGGCGGCATTGGCTTCCAGGATCGGCCCGATCTCGGCGATCTTCTCCAGCAGGTCGCGATGGTCGACGGTCGTTCCCCATGAGCCATGCTTGATGGGTTTGTTCATCGTTTTCTCCTCCTTGTTTGAGTTGTGATCAGCCGGCGAGGAAGTCGCCGATCTTGTTCAGCGTTTCTGGTTTTTCCTGCATGACGAAATGGCCGGCATCCTCGACCAGGATCAGGCGTGCATCCGGGAGCGCCTCGACGAAGAGTGGCGCCTGGCTGGCCGGCAGCAGACGGTCCTTGGTGCCCCAGACGACCAGTGCCGGATTGGTGATGCGCGCCAGGAAGCGGCGCAGATTGGGGTGGCCCATGCCGAATGGCGCCAGCAGGCGGCCCAGCGTCCCGCCTTCGCGGGCGCGGTCGGCGCCGAAGGCCTCCGCAAAGGCCGGGTCGGAGCCGTCGGGGAAATAGCGCAACGCCACCGAGACGTCATGCGACAGAAAGGCCGGCAGTTCCTGCGGCGCGACCGCGCCCAGATCGGTGGCCGGGTGCGCGGGATCGTTGAGCCCTGCCGGCGCGACCAGCACCACCTTGTCGAAGCGCTCGCGGGCAAGGCCGGCCAGCTCCGTCGCCATCCAGCCGCCCATGGAAAAGCCGATGAGATGAGGTTTTTCCGACAGTTTCAGGGCATCGAGCAGGTTCAGATAGTGTAGAACCATGTCGGACATCCCAGCCACATGCGGCGCGGCACCCGAAAAGCCGAAGCCCGGATGGCTGGGGCACAGAACGCGGAACCGGTCGGCGAGACCTGCTGCAAAGTCGAAACCTTCCAGCGTCGAGGCGCCGTGCAGGAACAGCACGGGCTTGCCCTTGCCGATGGCCTTCACCACCGTTTTTATGCCGCCGACATCGTAGTCGAGCGTTTCGAACTGAACGGTCATTCTTATTCCTCCTCAGACAAGGTCGGGCTGGATCAGCACTTTGCACTGCGTGGTACGGCGGCGAAGGCTCTCGAAAACCTGCGGAACCGGCGAGAGGTCGATCCGATCGGTGATCAGCGCCTGCGGCGCGAAAGGTCCGCCGCGCAGCGCATCGAGGGCGACGCCGAACTCGTTGCGCTGATGGAAGAAGACCGAGAACAGCAGGTTTACTTCCTTGGTCAGCGCGACGAACGGGTCCCATTCGTCGCCGCCGATGCACAGCCCGACGCCGACCACCGTGCCCTGCAGCCGGACCGCCTTGACCGCCGCGTCGATGAGACCGCGCTTGCCGACGCATTCGAAGACGATATCGGGCGCACCGCCGCAGAGATCGGCAAGGTTCTCGGCCAGCCTGTTGCCCGATAGCGCGAACCCGGTCGCGCCAAGCGCCAGCGCGCGGTCGCGCTGATGGCTGTGGATATCGGCCACGACCACGCACGACGCCCCCATCCGCCGCGCCCAGAAGGCGACGAGCAGGCCGATCGGTCCGGCACCCAGGATCACGACCCGGTCTCCCGGTTTCATGCCCGAGCGCACGATGCAGTGCAGCGCGACCGAGAGCGGCTCGGCCAGCGCGCCGTCCTCCAGTGCCACCTCTTCGGGCAAGACATGGCACTGGCGCGCGGTGACGGCCGCGTATTGCGCATAGCCGCCACCAATCAGCACCATGTCGGGGCAGCGGCCTGGATCGCCGCGCCTGCAGGCCTGGCAGTGCCCGCAGCCGCGCATCGGCACGACGGCGACACGATCACCGACCCCAAGGCCCGCCACGCGTGATCCCAGCGCGATGATGTCACCGGCGAATTCATGACCGAGAACGAAGCCTCCGCCGATGCCGAAAGGCACCGGATCCTCGGTGATGTGCAGGTCGCTGCCGCAGATGCCGCAAGCGGCGACACGCAGGACGACCTCGTCGGGCGCCGGCGTCGGGTCCGGCACCGTGCCGACGCGCAGCGGACTGCCGACCGTATCAAAGATGGCTGCTTTCATAAGAACCTCCCTCTCAGCGGTCCGGATCGACGAGCTTGCGTCGGATCGGGAACCATGGCGCATCCCACCGTTTCGAGATCAGGCCCCAAATGCCCGTGCGGGCGTAGAGCGCCACCAGCAGCGTCATCAGGCCGAGGACGACGAAATAGGTTGCGCCGTATTCACCGAACCAGCGGTCGGCGATGAAGAAGATCAGGGATCCGATCAGAACGCCCTCGATGGAGCCGATCCCGCCGACCATGACGATGAAGATCGCCACATTCGCCCACATCGGGTCGAAGGCCGAACCCGGCGTGATCCGCAGCTGCGCCATGAAATAGATCGCGCCCGCAAGGCCGCAGCCGACCGCCGACGCGACATAGACCAGGAAGCGCAGCTTTGCGACATTCACGCCCTGGCTGGCTGCCGCAACCGGATTGTCGCGCATGGCGATCAGCGCAAGGCCGAAGCGCGAGCGAAGCAGCCAGTAGCTGCCGCCGAGCGTGACCAGCAGCATGCCGGCGCAGAGCAGCGACATGGCGACATTGCGCTCGAAGGCCGAATAATCCTTCATCACGCGCAGCGACATGCCCGCGCCGGAATTGACCAACGGCATGTTCGAGGCCGTCAGCCGGAAGACCTCGGCCACCACCCATGTGCCGATCGAGAAATACGGTCCGTCCAGGCGATGAAGCAAAAGGTAGATCGGCACGGCAAGTGCGGCCGGCACCAGCAGTGACAGGAAGACCGCCGCGAACGGATTGATGCCGTAAGTCTGCGCCAACACGAAAAGCGCATAGCCGGCCGCGCCCATGAAGGCGTGCTGGCCCACCGAGACAAGGCCGGCATAGCCGGCGAGCAGGTTCCACATCTGCGCGACGGCGATGTAGCAGCACAGCACCAGGATCGAGCGGATCGTGCCGGTCGAGGCCCACCACGGCATGGCCGCGACTGCGATCATCGCCAGCACCGCCAGCGTCATCGCGACGCGGCCGGAGCGGGTCTGGCGCTGCACCAGGACTTCGGGCGCCTCGGTTTCCACATAGGGGATCGCACTCATGACAATGCCTTTCCGAACAGGCCCTGGGGGCGGGTCGCCAGCACGATCAGGAAGACGATGTGTCCGGCGAGCACGCCAAAGCCCGGATCGATGCGGAAACCAATGGCCTGCGAGATGCCGAGGACCATCGAGCCGACGAAGGCGCCCCATACCGTACCCATGCCGCCGATGATCACCGCCTCGAACGCGTAGATCAGCTGGGCCGGTCCATCGGCCGGCGCGACGGTCGACCGCAGCGCCTGGAAGACGGCGGCAAAGCCCAGGATGCCGACCGCCGCCGCCGTCGCCATCGCATAGACGGCGCGCGGGTTGATGCCGGTCATCGCCGCCGCCTCGACATCGGCCGACGCGGCGCGCAGCGCCCGGCCGAAGCGCGTGCGCTTCAATGTCAGATCGAGGCCCCAGGTCAGGCCCGTGGCGACCGCCAGCACGATCAGCGGCAGCAGGCCGACATAGACGCTGCCGATCTCGATGGATTGGCTCTCGATCCCATGTCCGGGCAGCGACCGGCTGTTCGCAGACCAGATCTGCAGCATCAGGTTCTGCAGCGCGATCGACAGTCCGAAGGTCGCGATCAGCGAAGGCAGCGGGTCGCTGCCCACCACCCGGTTCAGCACGGCCTTCTGCAGCACCCAGCCCATAAGCACCGCGAGCGGCACCAACACGATCAGCACAGGCAGCGGTCCCAGGCCCCAGGCCGTAGCCATCGAGATGCCGATCAGCGACAGAAGTATCACCAGATCGCCATGGCTGATGTTGACGATGCGCATGACGCCGAACATCAGCGCCATGCCGAGCGCATACTGGGCATACATGCCGCCCAGCAGGATCCCCTGCACCAAGGCGTCAAACCACTCCATGGCCCGCTCCAAAATAGGCTTTGCCGATCTGCTCGCGCGTGATTTCGGCCGACCTGCCGGTCAGGGTCACGCGCCCCTCCAGCATGCAGTAGAGACGGTCCGAGGCGCTCCGGGCGAGGCCGACATCCTGTTCGACCACGATCATCGCCGTCCCGGTGGCACGGATTTCGGGCAAGGCGGCATAGATCTCGCGGATCACCTTGGGCGCAAGGCCGAGGCTGATCTCGTCGCAAAGCAGCACGCGCGGCTGGCACAGCAGCGCGCGGCCGATGGCCACCATCTGCTGCTGCCCGCCCGAGAGGCTCTGCACCTGCGTGCGGGCCTTCTCCTTGAGGATCGGGAACAGCTGGTGCAGCCGTGGCAGCGTCCATCCGCCCTTGGCGCCCATGCGCGCGGCCTGGTCGATGGCGACGCGCAGATTGTCCTCGACCGACATGCCGGTGAACAGGCGGCGGCCCTCCGGCACGATGGCGACGCCCTTCTGCACCATGCGGTCGGTCGCGGTACCACCGACAGGGTCGCCGTGCAGCCGCACCATCTCGCGCCCAACCGGGAGCAGGCCCATGATCGAACGCAGGAGGGTGGACTTGCCTGCCCCGTTGGCGCCGATCAGGGCCACGGCCTCACCCTGGTGCAGCTCGATGTCGATGCCGTAGAGCGCCTGGAAATCGCCATAGCGGGCCAGCAGCCCGTGGGTGGAAAGAACGGCCGTCATGCCTCGATCCCCATATAGACGCGCTGGACCTCGGGCAGCGCGATCACTTCGGCGGGCACGCCTTCGGCGATCTTCTCGCCGAAGTTCAGCACCAACAGCCGGTCCGCCACCGCCAGCAGCGCGTGCAGCACGTGCTCGATCCAGACGATGGTGATGCCGCGGTCGCGGATGCGGCGCACCAGCGCCACCAGCGCTTTCGATTCATCGTCGGTCAGCCCGCCCGCGATCTCGTCCAGCAGCAGCAGCTTCGGATCCGACGCCAGCGCGCGCGCCAGTTCCAGCCGCTTGCGGTCGAGCAGCGTCAGGGCGCCGGCCGAGACATTGGCCTTGTCGGAAAGCTCGCAATCGCGCAGCACCTGGGCGCAGAAAGCATAGCTTTGCTTCTCCGACCGGCCGCCGCCGAACGCGGCGGCGACCAGCAGGTTCTCGAAGGTGGTCATGCCGGAATAAGGACGCGGGATCTGATAGGTCCGTCCGATTCCCATCTGGCAGCGACGGAAGGGCGGCTCGCCGCGCAGCGCCGTGTCGCCGAGCTGGATCTCGCCGCCGGATGCCTTCAAATCGCCGCTGATCATGTTGAACAGCGTCGTCTTGCCCGCCCCGTTCGGGCCGAGGATGCCCAGTACCTCGCCCCGATGCACGTCGAAACTCACCTCATGCAGGACGCGGACGGCGCCGAAGGACTTCGACACGCCGCGCGCCGTCAGCAGGATTGCCCTATCCATGGATCCGTCCGCGTCCCTGCTCATGTCACCAGGCGATCGGCTTGATCGCCTGTTGGGGCGCGAAGAGCTGATTGACCGTGTTGTCGACGATCTTCAGGTCGTAGGGCCATTTCTCGCCCTTCACCCACTGGCCGCCGAAGATCGGCGTCTTGCAGATGTTCTTGTGCGGCGAACCGTCGAACTTGATGTGGCCGACCAGCGTCTGCAGATCGGTGGCGACCAGCGCGTCGCGGTTGGCCTGGCGGTCGAGCGGATTGGAGGAGCGCTTCAATATGTCGAGCGCGACCTCGAGCAAGGCATGCGAATAGCCCAGCGGCTGCGTCCACTGCCGCTTCGCGTCGGCTTCCCACTGGTCGGCGATGTCGCGGCTGACCTGCCCGGTCAGCGACGACTTGAACGGGAAGGCCGGCGTCCACCAGACCTCGGAGGACATGCCGGCGCCGAGCGGACCCATCGCCTCGACGCCGCCTGGGAACAGCAGCGCCGCTGCCACCGTGACCGCCTTCGGCTTGAAGCCCTGCTGGTTGCACTGGGTGACGAAGGTCTTCAAATCGTCCGGATAGGTGATGCCGCCGATGATGTCACAACCCTGCTTCTTGAATTCGGATATCTGGGCGGAGAAATCATTGGTGCGCGGCTGGAAGTAGCCGGGCACGACGACGTCGTAGCCGGCCTTGCGGGTCGGCGCCGGCAGGCCGTATTCGTCATTGCCCCAGGTCTCGCCGTCGATGTTCTGGGGAAACAGCATCCCGACCTTCTTGTTGGTCTCCAGATGGTTCCAGAGCCCGACGAAGGTGTTCAGCGCTTCGTCGAGACCCCAGAAGAAATGGTAGGTCCAGTCGAAGGTCTGCTTGCCGCCGCCGCGCGGCATGATCACCGCCTGCCAGGGCGCGCCCGAGGAGATGCACGGCGTCTCATAGAGTTCCGACTGTTCGGCCGCGGGCAGGATCGTGTCGGTGGTCGAAGCCGGAACGAGCAGGTGCACCTCGTCGTTCAGGATGAGGTTGCCGGCGATTTCCGATGCCTTGTTCGGATTGGACTGGCTGTCGCGATCGAGGATCTCGATCTCGTAGGTATTGCCGTTGGCGCATTGCAGCTGGCCGCCGAGCAGGGCGCGGATCTTCTGCAAGGTGTAGCCGTCCGTCTCGCCGAAGAGGGCGAGCGGACCGGTGGTGGGGCTGAGATAGCCAAGCTTGATCTTGCCAGCGGTCGCGGCGCGCACATAGCGCGGCATGGCCAGCGTACTGGCGGCCGCAACACCGGCCCCAATCCCCTTCAGCACGGTCCGGCGGCTGGGCAAACCCGATTTCACGAGTCTGTTGTGGTAGGTCATGTTATTTCCTCCCTGGGTTAAGCCGGCCCGTCCCCTCGACGAGACCGGCGTCAGTTCAAAGCTCCTTCAAGTCATGCGCAGCAGCGAGCCGCCATCGATGACGATCAGCGAGCCGGTGACGTAGGACGCGGCGGGCGACGCCAGGTAGAGCGCCAGCCCCTTGATCTCCTCCGGATCGCCGATGCGGCCGACGAGCGACTGGGCCTCGAAGGCCTGGCGGTCGGCCGGATTGCGCAGCCGGCCACCGGCGATGTTGGTGATGAACGGGCCGGGCAGAATGGCGTTGATGCGGATGTTGTAGGCGCCGAGTTCCATCGCCATATGGCGCACGAGATGGTTCACCGCGGCCTTGGCGGGCATGTAGGGCGTGCCCACGATGCTCTCGTTGATCAGCGAGGCGATGGACGACGTGACGATGATCTGGCCCCCGCCATTCGGCTTCATGTGCCGGACGGCATGCTTGATGGTGGTGTAGACCGAGGTCAGGTTGATCTCGATCACCTTGTCCCAGTGCTCGTCGGGCAGGTTCTCGATGGCGCCCTCGGGGTTCCTCTCGCCCGTCGGGGTATTGAAGCCCGGTCCGGCGTCGATCCCGGCATTGGCGAACACGACATCGATCGAGCCCGCCTTGTCAGCCACCTTGTCGAAGGCTTGGGCCATCGCCGCGCGGTCGCCGACATCGACGACCTGGCCCCAGACATCGCCGCCCGCGGCCCTGATCGCGGCGACGGTCTTGTCCAGCCCGGCGGGGTTCAGGTCGAAGATGCAGACCTTCGCGCCATGCTCGGCCATGATCTCTGCATAGGCCTGGCCGATGCCGCTGGCGCCGCCGGTGACGATCACCGACTTGCCTCTGACATCGAACATCTTCTGAAGTGCGGCCATCAGTTTCCTCCCATTTTTGCGCGTTACCGACCTGCGTGCGGGCGCCTTCGCGGCACCCACGGCGCGGGGGTCACTTCTGCTTTCGCGAAAGCACGAAATCGAACTCGACGTCGTAGAACGGCGCGGCAACCTTGGCCTTCGCCGCGGCCTCGGCGTCTTCGACCTTGCGGAATTCGGCGAGCAGGCTCTGCTTCACGCCGAAGACGGCGTCCGTATCGATATACGGGTCGTCCGGATCGAAGATGTGCGTGGTCAGCGCGTCGAAACCCTCGGCCTCGACGATGTAGTGGAGATGCGCCGGGCGATAGGGGTGGCGCCCCAGCGCGCCGAGCAGCTTGCCGACCGGCCCGTCATCCGGGATCGGGTAGTATTTGGGCTTCGCGCCGCGGAACCAGTAGCGTCCGTCCGCACCGGTGCGGAAGACGCCGCGCAGGTTGAAGTCGGGCTGGATGCCCTTCTGCTGCACATCGTAGAAGCCCTCGTCATTGGCCTGCCAGACATCGATCTTGGCGCCAGCGATCGGGTTGCCCTCGGTGTCGAGGATGCGGCCATGCACGAACATCGGCTCGCCCTTCTGGTCGAGGCAGATGTTCGAGCCCATCGGCAGTTCGGGCGCGTCGGCGACGTGGAATGGCCCCAGCACGGTGGATTCCGAGGCGCCGGACGGCTTGCGGTTGTTGATCGCATCGACCAGCATCGAGACGCCGAGGATATCCGACAGCAGGATGTACTCCTGCCGCCACTCGTTGCAGATCTGGCCCGTCCGCGTCAGGAACATGATCGCCTCGAACCATTCCTCCTGCGTCGGCTCGATCTCCTTCACCGCCTCGTGCAGCTTGCGGGTGATGACCTCCATGACCTGGCCGAGCCGCTGGTCCTTGGCGTTCTTGTTGCGCGCCACGACGACTTCGGCCGAGTTGGCTTCAGTGAAATAGCCGTGTTCGTGTTCGTCGGTCATGGGATCCTCCTCAGCGCGCCAGAACGGATTTGAAGACGCGGCGCAGCTCGGTCGCCGGATCGGCCGCCAGCGTTTCGGAACGCCAGGCGACGTGATGGTCGGGGCGCACCACCAGGCAGCCGGAGTCGCGGATTTCGCGTGCGCGCGCCCAGTCGCCGGTATGGTCCTCGATCGGGCGGCGCGGGCCGATCACATGGGTGCGGATCGGCAGACCGAGTTCCGCGGCGACCGTCTCCGCGGCGGCGAGCCACGCCTCGCCGCCAATGCCGGTCAACAGCGTGAACTCGCCATGTCCGCAAAGGTCGAGTGTCGAGACCTTCCTGCCCGCGCGCTCGAACACCCAGACATGCGGCAGCCGCGCGCCGGGCCAGGTCGTGGGCGCATAGTGCAGCTCGCGATCCTTCTCGAAAGCCGGCTCGGGGTGGCCGTCGGTCACCACGGCGCCCGACGCATAGCGATGGTTCATCTCGACGCCGTGGGCGTCGAACTCGTATTTCTTGAAGGCGATGGCCTTGCGCAGCGCCTCGCGCTGCGCTTCGGCCGCCGGGCTAGCGTCGGCGCGGGCCTCCATGTTCCTCTGGATCTTGTCGTGATCCACGCCTCCATCCATGCCGAGCGCCTCGAAGATCGGGCCGAACTCGGCGATCGACTGGTTCGCGCGCGTCACGATCTGGCGCGCAATCGGCGCTCGCTCGGCCGAGTAGCTGTCCAGCAGCCCGATCCCCGCCTGCCCCTTGACGACCTTGGCGAGTTTCCAGGCGAGGTTGAACCCGTCCTGGATCGACGTGTTGGAGCCAAGCCCGTTCGAGGGCGGATGCCGGTGCGCGGCGTCGCCCATGATGAACACCCGCCCCTTCTGCATGTGCGTGGCGAAGCAGTTGTTCACGGTCCAGGTGTTGGCGCCCAGGAGCTCGATCTCGAGCTCGGGATCTCCGACCAGCTGGCGCGCGACGCCGGTTGCCAGTTCGGGCGTCACATCGGGCGGCGGCTGGTTGATGTCGTAGCCCCAGACGATGAGCCACTCGTTCCACGGCCGCACCATGCGAACGAGACCCATGCCGATCCCGCCGACATCGGCACCGGGCTGCATGACCCAGTAGAGGACGCTTGGCCGGTGCGCGACGTATTTCGAAAGATCGGCCCGGAACAGGATGTTCATCGACCCGCCGACGCCCATCTTGCCCTCGAAAGGCAGGCCCAGATGCTCGGCCACCAGCGAGTTGCCGCCATCGGCGCCGGCGAGGAACTTCGACCGCACGGTGAAGTCCCTGCCCGATAGCCTGTCGCGGCAGGTCGTGGTGACGCCGTCCGCATCTTGGACATGGCTGACATATTCGGTGCTCATGCGCGCCTGCGTGCCGCGCGCGCACGCCGTCTTGAACAGGATCGGCTCCATGAAGGTCTGGGGCAGATCGTTCATGAAGGACGGCGACGACTGGAGATGTTCAGCCTTGGAGAGCGGGTCGGTGCCCCAGCTTTTCATCCGGCCAAGCTCTTCGCCGGCCAGGCTTTCGCAGAACACGTTCTCGCCCATCAGCTCCTGCGGCGAGGCGTGCATCACGGCCTCGGCCTCGACCTCCGGCCCGAGGTCGCGCAGCACTTCCATGGTGCGCTGGTTGGTGATGTGGGCACGCGGCGTATTCGACAGCCAGCGGTAGCGGTTCACGACCATGTTGGCGACGCCGGAGCTGGCGAGAAGTGCCGCCGTGGCCGAGCCGGCCGGGCCCGTGCCCACGATCAGCACGTCGGTTTCGATATCCGCCATCAAATTCCTCCCTCGATCTTCGGACCGGCCAGCCTGCGGCGGACCGGAAACAGGTGCAGGTCGGTGCGGGCCGAAATCAGCCCCCACAGCCCCTTCGGTGCGAACAGCATCACCGCGATGGCGGCGAGGCCGAGTGTCATCAGGTACCAGCTGCCGTAGTCGGCCAGCGCTGAACGCAGCGCAAAGAACACCAGCACCCCGACGATGGGTCCCTCGATGGTGCCGATGCCGCCGATGACGACGATGAAGATGACATAGGCCGTCCAGTCGGTGACGGCGAAGGCCGCCTCCGGCGAGATGCGGGCCGTCTGCACGAAGATCAGCGCGCCGGTCAGTCCGGTGGCGGCCGCGGCGATTAGAAACACCGCCCATTTGAGCCGCCCGACATCGACGCCGACCGCCTGGGCCGCATCGACATTGTCGCGCACGGCCGCCAGCGCCAGCCCGAGGCGACTGCGCAGCAGCCAGTAGATGCAGCCGGTGACGGCCACGGCCAGCGCCAGCGCCAGCCAATAGGCGAGAATGTCGCGGGCGGCCGCCTCGCGCACGCCGAACAGCGTCCGGATCGCATCCGTGCCCATGATGTTGCTGGTCGCCTCGCGTGGCAGCGAGGTGCCGGTGCCGCCGCCGAGCGCCTTCCATTGCGCGATCAGCAGCCGCGTCACCTCGGCGATCACCCAGGTGCCGATGGCGAAGTAAGCACCCTGCAGGCGGAAGGCGAAGAAGGCCGTGGGAACGGCCAGAGCCAGCGCCGCAAGGCCGCCCAGCAGGATCGCGGCAACCGGGTTCCAGCCGAGCAGGATCACCCCAGCGAACATCGCATAGGCGCCGATGCCGACGAATGCCTGCTGACCCACCGAGACGAGACCGCCATAGCCCGCCAGCAGGTTCCAGATCTGCGCCAGCGTCAGCATGGTGAGAATGAAGAACAGGTCCTGTATGACACCGCGCGAGGTCACGGCGGGCAAGGCGAGCCCGGCCACGACGAGAACGATCACGGCGATCTCCGTGGCAGTTCCGGCGCGGGTGCGGGTTGTCAGCCGATACATGCCGCCCTCAATCCACTGCGCGCGGGAACAGGCCCCGCGGCTTGAGCAGCATCACGGCCAGAAAGGCGATGTGGCCCGCCAGAATCTGCCATTCCGGATTCACCGCCGCGCCGGCCGTCTGGGCCACGCCGATGATGATCCCGCCCGCAAGCGTTCCCCACAGGCTGCCGAGGCCGCCGATGATCACCGCCTCGAAGGCATAGATCAGCCGCGCCGGCCCGATCGAGGGATCGAAGTTCGCCCGCATGCCGAGATAGAGCGCCGCCAGCGTCACCACGACCATCGCGATCCCGGTGGCGATGGCGAACACCCGTTTCGGCTCGATCCCCATCAGGCCCGCCGTCACGGCGTCGTCCGAGGTGGCGCGGAAGGCACGGCCGAGGGCGGTGTGATAGAAGAGCCCGTTCAAGGCCACGATGGCGCAGATCGCGGACGCAAAGGTCATCAGCGGCATCACGCCCACCGTGACCAGCCCGAGATCGAGCGAGGCCCCCTCCAGCGCGCCTGCCGGAATGCGCCGGCTGTCTGCGGAAAAGGCTTCGAGCAGCCCATTCTGCAGAGCAACCGACAGGCCGAAGGTGACGAGAAGCGGCGGCAGGATATCCTTGCCAAGCACCCGGTTCAGCACGGCGGCCTGCAGCAGCCAGCCAAGCATGAACATCACCGGCATGGCGATGAGCGCGGCGACCCAGGGCGACAGGCCAAGCAGCGTGACGCCCATCAGCACCAGATAGGCGGCAAAGACGATAAGGTCGCCATGGGCGAGGTTCACCAGCCGCATGATGCCGAAGACCAGGCTCAGCCCCGCCGCGAACAGCGCATAGAGCCCGCCCAGCAGCATTCCCTGCACGAGGGTGTCCAGCCAGATCATCGCCGCGCCCCCGTCATCAGGCGGCGGGAAAATTGCGCGGGCATGCAGGGCTGCCTCGTCATGCCGCCACTCCGAAATAGGCGGAATGGATTTCTTCGCGCGTGACATCGGCCGCCTTGGCGACCAGCGTCACCCGGCCCTCCATCATGCAGTAGACGCGGTCGGCCACCGCCAGCGCCTTGCCAATGTCCTGCTCCACCAGCACGATCGCGGCGCCGCTTTCGCGGACTTTGGGCAGTGCTGCGTAGATGTCGCGGATGACGACGGGCGCGAGGCCGAGGCTGATCTCGTCGCACAGCAGCAATTCAGGATTGGACATCAGCGCCCGGCCGATCGCGACCATCTGCTGCTGGCCGCCCGAGAGCGCCGTGCCGGGGTTTTTGCGCCGCTCGCGCAGGATCGGGAAGAGGTCGTAGACCGACTCCAGGCTCCACGGCCCCGGCGCCTTGCGCGCCTGCCCGCCGATCAGCAGGTTTTCCTCGACACTCAGCGAGGCAAAGAGCCGGCGCCCTTCCGGCACCATGGCGATGCCGCGCTTCATGATCTCGGCCGAGGACAGCGCGCCGATAGGCTCGCCCCGGTGCAGAACCATGGCGGCCTCGTTGCGGATCACGCCCGTGATCGAGCGCATCAGCGTGGACTTTCCCGCGCCGTTGGCGCCGATGATCGCCACGCACTCGCCCGCCGCCACGGAGATATCCAGGCCGAACAGCGCCCGGAACTGGCCGTAATTCGCGGTGAGGGCGCGCGTCTCCAGCAGCATCAGACCTCGAGCCCCAGATAGATTTCGCGAACCTGCTGCGAGACCATGATCGCGTCCGGCGCGCCGATCCCGATCACGCGCCCGAAATCCAGCACGAGAAGCCGCTCGACCACCGACGTCAAAGCATGCAGCACATGCTCGATCCAGATGATCGTGGTTCCCTTGGCGTGGATGGCCTTGATCGTCGCGACCAGCGCCTTGCATTCGCCCTCGGTCAGCCCGCCCGCGATCTCGTCCAGAAGCAGCAGCTCGGGTCCCGTCGCCAGGGCGCGGGCGAGCTCCAAGCGCTTGCGGTCGAGAAGGCTCAGCGATCCGGCCAGCACATTGGCCTTCCTGAGAAGTTCGGTCTCTTCGAGGATACGCGCGCAATCGTCGACCATCTCGGCCTCGCGGCCGCCCCGGCCGAACGCGGCTGCGGTCAAGAGGTTCTCGAACACGCTCAGCCCCTCGAAGGGCTGCGGGATCTGGAAGCTGCGGCCGACACCCATGCGCACCCGATCCATGGCCGGGGCGCGGGTTACGTCGCGGCCGAGGAGTTCGATGCGGCCCTCATTGGCGAGCAGATTGCCGGTGATCAGGTTGAAGAGCGTCGACTTCCCCGCCCCGTTCGGGCCGATGATGCCCAACGCCTCGCCGCGCCGCACCGAGACGGTCACGCCATCGGTAACCTTCAAGGCCCCGAAGGACTTCGAGACGTTTTCCAGCCTGAGTATCATCACTGTCATCCTCGGGTCGCGCCGAACGAGGGCGACGGCATCCGCCGCCCTCGGCGGCGTCAGGCCAGGGCTTCCATCTTGCCTGCGGTCGGAATCTCGGACGCGGTGGCGTTTTCGACGATCACCAGATCGAAGCCGCCGCTTGCCTTCTTGCGCCACTGGCCGCCGACGAGCGGCGTCTTGCAGACGTTCTTCGCCGCGAAAGGCGGCAGCCCAGCGCCGCCCCAGGCCACCTTGCCGACCACGGTCGTCATGTCGGTGGCCGCGATCGCCGCCGCGATCGCCTCGGCATTCGACGGATCCGAAACGCGACCCATGACATTGGCCGCCACCTCGAACAGCGAATGGACGAAGCCGATCGGCTGGGTCCACGGGCGCCCGGTCTTGGCGGTGAAATCCGCCGCCAGGTCCGCTGAACTCTGACCCGTCACCGACGACTTGAACGGATGCGAGGCCGACCACCACACCTCGGACGAGAGGTTGTGGCCGGCGTCGCCGAGCGTCTCGACCGATTGCGGGAAGAGGATCGCCTTGGCCACCGTCACCGCCTTGGGCTTGAAGCCTTGCTGGCGGGCCTGGTTCCAGAAAGTGGTGAAGTCGGGCGGAATGACCACGCCGGTGACGATCTCGGCATTCGCCGCCTTGAAGGCGTTGACCTGCGCGGTGAAATCGTCCGAGAGGTTCTGATAGCGGCCGGGATCGCTGAGGCTGAAGCCTGCGGCATCGAGGCCGGGCTTCAGCCCGTTCTTGGGGTCGCCCCAGGCATTGCCGTCGGCATCGTTGGGGAACAGCCCGCCCACCTTGCCGTTGGAGGAAAGCTGCTTCCACATGCCCGTGTAGACGGCGATGATGTCTTCGAGGCCCCAGAAATAATGATAGGCGAACTTGAAAGGCTTCCACGACGACGGATCGGCCGGATTGCCCTGTTGGCCAATGAACCAGGGCTGCCACGGCGCCATGGTCGAGATGACCGGCGCGCCCTCCGCCTCGCAGGTGGTGGCGACAGGGTTGGTGTTCTCGGGCGTCGAGCCCACCAGCATCAGGTTGATCTCGTCGTCGACGATCAGGCTCTTCGCCACCTCGGCGGCGCGATTGGGGTTCGACTGGCTGTCCTTGACGATGACGTCGAAATTCTTGCCCGCCTCGGATGCGAGGAAGGCCTTGATGTTGTAGGCATCGCTTTCGGCGAAGCCGGCGAGCGGCCCCGTCTGCGGCGAAACATAGCCCAGGCGAATCTTGGCGCCCTGCGCGAGCGCCGGCGTCGCCAGCCGAGAACCGGCGAGCGCAAGACCTGTCGCCGCCGACGCTTTCAGTAAGCTCCGTCTTGTAATCATCTGCTCTTCCTCCCTCTTGCCTCTTGTCAGCCCCCTGGACGGCGTCCCTCAAACGCCGCCTGGAGGAGTTCCCTTATCGACCCCAAGTCGATTGGCCTCGGATTCGCATAGGCGTTCCTCACCGCGATCGCCGCCGCGCGGTCGAGATCGGCTTGCCCGATGCCGATCTCCTTCAGGCTCAGCGGAGAGCCGACGGAGCGCGCGAAATCCCAGAGCCCGCCGCCCGCCGAGCCACCACCGAAGGCTTCGGCCATCGGCCGCAGCAGATGTGGCACCGCCGCTTCGTTGAAGGCGGTCGTGTAGGGCAGCAGGATGGCGTGGGTTTCGGCATGCGGCGTGTCGAACGAGCCGCCGAAGACATGCGCCAGCTTGTGATGCAGCGCCATCGAGACATAGCCGAGCGCGGTCGAGCAGCACCAGGCCGCGTACAGCGCCTGCGTCCGCGCCGCGCGGTCCTGCGGATTGTCGATCAGCCGCGGAATGCCGTCCCGGAACGCAGCCATGGCATCCCTGCACATCAGCACGATCACCGGATTGCGGTCGGGGGCGTAGAAGGCCTCCATGGCGTGGGCGATCGCATTCATCGCCGAAGTGACGGTGAGACCAACCGGGAGGCTCAGTGTCAGATCGACGTCGTAGATCACCGTCTCGGGACGGATGTCCGGCGAGCGGCGTGTGGTCTTTTCGCCGGCCGCCGTCTCGCCGAGGATGTCGGTCATTTCCGAGCCGGCATAGGTGGTCGGGATCACAACCTGATCGGCGCCGGTGCGCACGGCGATGGCCTTGCCGAGCCCTGTGGTCGAGCCGCCGCCGAGGCTGACCACCGCCGTGGCGCCGCTGGCGCGGAAGGCGTCGACGGCCTTTTCCGTGACCTCGACGGGGGTATGCATGACCGCGCCGGCAAAGACCCCGGCGGCGAGGCCGCCAAGGCTTTGAGCCAGCTTGTCCGCATCGGCCTTCTGATGTGGCGTCGACAGCACCAGCGCCTTGTCATGGCCGAGCCGCCGCACCTCCTCCTCGGCGCGGGCCATCGTGCCGGCACCGAAGATCACCCGCGTCGTGAGCCCGGGAAAGGTGAAACTGTCCATCATCGCGCCGCTCCCATGCGCGCACCCCGGCCGGCCTCCAGGTCGGCGATGATGGTGCCCAGCATCGCAATCTCGGCATCCGAAACCTCGTGGCCCCGGCCGGGGAACAGATCGGCCCGCAGGCTCGCGCCACTGCGGCCCAGCGACTGCGCCGTATCGGCGAAGGCCGAGACCGGAATCCAGGGATCGGAATCGCTGCCGGAAAGATAGACCGGCACGCCGGCCGGCACGGCTTCGGAGCGCCCATCCGCCGGCACACCGACGCGACAGCCCGTGAAGGCGGCAAGCGCGTCCGGCGGCGGCAGCCCGGCGCAGAGATATTCGATCGACAGGCATGCTCCTTGCGAGAAGCCCGCCAGAAGCAGCGGCAGTCCGGGCAATTCCGCCCGCGCCGCCACCACAGCGGCCGCCAAATGGTCGAGCGCGTCGGAAAGGTGCGCGCGGGCGACCGGCGTCAACGGGTCGACGGCGCGCGCCTCCCACCATGTGCCGAGCGGCGCGCGCGGCAGGATGAATGCCACGGCAGGCGCGGAAAGCCGCGACAGCACATGCGACTGCATCTCCTCCGGCGATTGGCCGCGGCCGTGAACGAAGACGCAGATCGCCTTCGCTTGCGCGCCCTTTGGCCCGAGCCGGAGTGGACCGCTGCCTGAACTCACGCGAAATCCGCCTGTTCCAGACCGGCCTGCAATTCGCTCTCGCGGTCCTTGAACCATGGCGGGAAGACCAGCGTCTTGCCGATCTGGCCCGGGGGTTCGTCCTTGGCCCAGCCTTCCGGCGTGGTCCAGGCGAGTTCGAACAGCGCGCCGCCGGGCGAGCGGACATAGCAGGACTTGAAGTAATTGCGGTCCTTCTGCTCCGAGATATCGGTGAAGCCGAGGCCCTCGATATGAGCGCGCAACTTCAACTGGTTCTCTTCGTCGCCCGTGTTGAGGGCGAGGTGGTGGATCGTCCCGCCCGCCAGCGTCCAGGTGCCTTGCGCGCTGTCGCGATCGACGATCACCTCGACCCGCTGATTGACGCCGGTCGCGTCCGGCACGCGGAACACCAGTCCCTCGTGATTGTCCGCCTCCTTCTCCAGCGGCAATGCGACGGTCAGGAAATCGTCCATCGCGGTGCGATCCATCACCGCCACGACGGCGCCGTAGATGCCCTTGATGCCGTGGGCCTTGCCGATGCCCTGCGCCTCGTTGGTGATGGGCGCGCGCGGATCGCTGTCGCTTTCCACCAGCTCATGCGGGATGCCGCAGGGATGCGCCAAAGCCACGCGGTCGGCGCCAAAGCGTGTGATCTTGGTGGCCTTGATGCCGCGCGCGTTCAGCCGGTCCACCCAGAAATCCGCCGCCCCCTTGGGGATGGATTGCATGATGGTGCGCGACTGGTTGGTGCCGCGGCGGCCATAGACGCCCGGCTTGCGGAACGGGAAAGTGGTGATGATCGTCGAAGCATCGCCGTCGGGCGAGCCGTAATAGAGGTGATAGACCGGGATGACGCCGTCGAACAGGACGGTGCGCTTCACCGAATGCAGGCCGAGTGCCTTGGTATAGAAATCAAAATCTTCCTGAGCGCCATCAGTCGACAGCGTCAGATGGTGGTAGCCGCTGACACGGGCCATCGGTCATCTCCTCCCAGAGGTTTCGGTTTCGCCCGGCCGCTGCGGGCAGAGCACGAGATTGAGGTCGAGTGCGTGCTTCCGCTTTCCTCCATGGGGCGGCAGCGCGCGGAACTCGGCCATGAGTTCGGGTTTGACCCCGAAAATGGCATCCCGGCCGATCGCGGGGTCCGACCGGTCGAAGATGTGGGTCGTCAGCGTTTCGAAGCCCGGTGCCGAAACGCGAAAATGGATGTGTGCCGGCCGCTCGAGGCCAAGACCGAGCGCGGACATCAATTGACCGACAGGGCCGTCCGCCGGCAGCGTGTAGCCCTTCGGCTTGACCGTCATGAAGCGGAACCGCCCCTGCGGATCGGCACGGAAGCGTCCGCGCAGGTTGAATTCCGGTTGTCTGTCCGGTTCCTGGTTCTCGTACAGGCCCTCGGCATTGGCCTGCCAGATCTCGACCATAGCATCGCCGATCCCCGCGCCGCCGAGCGCCACGATCCGCCCTGTAACCTCCAGCGGCTCGCCCTTGTGGTCGCGCGAAATGTTCCCGCCGATCGGCATTTCCGGCACATCGGCCCGGTAGAAAGGTCCGGCCAGGGTGTTGGGGGTCGCCCCGGCGGGGCGCGGGCTGTTTTGATCCTCGATCAGCGAGGACACGCCCAGCACATCGGCGAACAGCACCCATTCCTGGCGCCGCGCATCGGCGTAATGGCCTACCTCGGTCAGGAAATCGATCGCCAGCCGGAATTCCTCGCCGGAAGGCCGCAACTCCACTATCAGCGCGTGCAACCCATCCACGGCCGCCTGCGCCGCCGCCGCCAGGCGGGACTGGCCCATCGCCGCCAGGCGCCGCGCGAATTCTTCGGCCTGCGTCGAGATCGCCTTGGGAAATTCATCCCTCTGGGGGTCGTGCTGGCCGTCCATTTCGCCGGGGCCTCCCTTCCCCTTGCCAAACGGGATAACACGGCCCGACGCGATGCTTGATGAGATGTCGCGCCCCTTGTATAGCATTTTGCTATGAAGCTGAATGAGCGCCACCTGATGCAGCTCGCCGCGGTGCTGGATGCAGGCGGCGTGTCGGAAGGAGCCGCCATGCTGGGCCTGACCCAGCCCGCGGTCAGCCGATCGCTGGCCATGCTGGAGGCGCGGGTCGGCGAGCCCCTCTTCCTCAAGGGCCGCCGGCCGCTGCAGCCGACACCGCTCGGTTTCCAGCTGGCGGCGCAAGGGCGCACGATCATCACGGCCTCGCGCAAGGCGTCGGATGCGGTGCAAGGCTTCATGAAAGGCACCAAGGGTGTTGTCCGCGTCGGCGGCGTGCCTTTCTTCATGGATGCCATGATCAGCCGGATGATCGGCGAATTCCAGAAGCTCGAGCCTGAGGTCACCGTCCAGCAAAGCTATATGAACCTGCCCGAGATGGTCGCGGCACTGGAGAGCAACCAGATCGACCTCGGGATCGTGCCGATCGGCGTGCTCGACCTCGGACCCGGCTTCGAATTCACCGAGATCCTGCCCGGACGCAATGTCGTGGCTTGCCGGCCAGACCATCCGCTGCTGCGCAATCGCCGCCTCAGGGCGCATGACCTGACCAGCTTTCCCTGGGTGGCGCCCCTGCCCGGCTCTCCGCTGATGTCGGACCTGCAGATGATCCTGATGAGCATCGGCATGTCGGACCTCAACGTGCGCTATTCGGGCGGCTCGCTGATGAGCGTGATCAACTTCCTCGCCGAAACAGATGCACTGGCCGTGCTGCCATTTTCCGTGGTCTTCGCGCAGCGCAAGGAGAACCGGGTGACGGTGCTCCCCTATGAAATCCCGCAGCCTAGCCGCTCACTGGGCATCCTGCGCCGGGTTGGCGGGCCGCGCTCTCCGGCGGCGGAGCGCTTCGCCGGCCACGTCACGACCGCCTTCGAGAATCTGAAGCACATCATAAAGCGGCACGAGAATGCCGTCATCTGGGGTCGCTAGAGCAATTCACCGTTTCACGGAAACGACGCCGCAAGCGGCCGTCTGGTCTGTTTTCCGAATACGCATATTCCCGAGACTCGCGATCGCGACGGGAACCGCTGTGAGCGGTTGCACTTCGGGTGACGGCGCGTTGGCATGGCGGGTCTGAGTCTTTAGACTTGTCATTTCGGCCAAGTTCAGTATTTGCGCCAGTTGACCGGCCAGCATCCGGAAGCACACAACGAAGGATTGAGGAACTTGGTCGAACTCAACACCAACATTGCGCATGCCGCGCGTGATCGGAAATCCCCGCGAGTCGTCGCAGTCCTTACAACACGCAACGAGGAACGGTTCGTCGCCGGATGTCTCGAGAATCTCTTTCGTCAAGGCGTACAGGTCTACATTTGCGACAATCAGTCGACGGACCGAACGCTGGAGATTGCCCAGCGCTACCGCGGGGCAGGGTTGATAGGATTCGAAAGCATCCCGCACAACGGCTGGTATTGCTGGGAACAGCTTCTTCGTCGCAAAGAGGAACTATTTCAGTCGCTCGAGGCTGACTGGTTCATGCATCTTGACGCTGACGAGATCCATCTTCCGCCGACTTCGTACTCATCGTTGGTCTCCGCCATTGCGGCAGCCGACGCACTTGGCTTCAATGCGATCGAGTCTTCCGAGTTCACGTTCATTCCCACCAGGGAAGCCCCCGACCACGACAATCCCAATTATCAAGACACGCTGCGCACCTACTACCCGTTCCGGCCGTTCTCCCCACACTGCGTCCGTGCGTACAAGAAACAGGACGGCCCCATGGAGATTGCGTGGTCAGGGGGCCATCGCGTGCGCTTCGGGGAGCCGGTGAGGCTCTCCCCCGAGCGTTTTCGCATGAAGCATTATCTGTTCCTGAGCGCGGAGCACGCCGCGCGCAAGTATGGTGGCCGCCGGTTCCTGAGCGAGGAGGTCAATGGTCGTGGTTGGCACGGATGGCGACCCCGCTTGCGACCAGGCGATATCCAACTGCCGGACACTACCCAGGTGCGCACCACTGCGACGGACGATGATCTGGACGAGGCCAATCCATGGTTGGCGCATTGGCTTGAGCGGTACGCCTCGTGAGCGATGGACACCTCCCCCGCATCCTGGCGATCGCGGACCGACCCGGCTGGGCGATCGATAGAAAGACCCAGAATCTCCGGCGCGTGCTGGCAAGGAAGTTCGAGATCGTCGAACGATTTCAGCATGATGTGACTGAGTCCGACGTGAACGCCGCGGATGTCGTGCTCATCTTCTATTGGTTCCAGATCGCGAAGCTGCCTCTGCCGGAATCGGTCCTCGCCCGGCGCTCTGACAGGCTGCTCATCGGGATCTGCAGCCACAGGGAGATGGAGGGCGAATTCCGCGAGCCCGGGCTCGCTATCCTGCAGCGGTTGGCGCGCGCCGTCTTCGTCAACAATCGGCAGCTCGAGCGCGAATACGCTCCTCTATTGCCTATTCCGGTCCACTACACGCCCAATGGAGTCGACACGACATTCTTTTGCCCCCGGCCAGAGCCGCAACCCTATTCTGGCGAGCTCCGCGTCGGATGGGCGGGAAGTCTCGGCAACCATGGTCCGGCACATCGCGGCTTCCACGACGTCATCGAGCCCGCGGTCGCTGCCGTGCCGGGCGTGCGACTGCAGACTGCGATTCGGGAGCAGCACTGGCGCAACCATGACGAAATGCTCGACTTCTACCGGGATCTCGACGTTTATGTCTGCGCCAGTCGCAGCGAAGGCACACCCAATCCTTGCCTGGAGGCGGCGGCGTGCGGTGTCCCCGTGGTGACGACCCGTGTGGGAAACATGCCCGAGCTGATTCGGGATGGCGACAACGGGCTGTTCTTCGATGGAACCGCGGAAGGGCTTGCGAACAAGCTCGCCCTGTTGCGGGACACGCCATCGCTCCGGTCGCGGATGGCCGCCCGCATGATCGAGACGATCCGGGAGTGGGATTGGGGCGTGCAGGCGGAGAACTACGCGCACATGTTTACCTCGTTGCTCACCGCAGCGGAGCGGTCGGGCCGGTGAGACGTGCGGCTTCAGACGTGCCCGGCCAAACCTGATCTTTGGCGGCCGAATTCGATACCGAAACACGTCGCGCAATGCTCCAGCAAAACGAAATAAATGCCGTATGACCTGTGGCACCGGCAGCCTCTGCCGTCGGTGGATTTCGAGCGCCTCTGCTGCGAAGATCGACAGGATGGCGAGCAGCTTCGGGTATTTTGAGCCTGCGGCGTGCGCCCCCTTGGCCGGCGGTCGATCCAGGGTCATTGTGTGGCGGGTAAGCTTTCACTAGTCTTTCGGCTGGGTCGAGGATCGCACGCATGACGCCGAAACTGAACCGCTGGAAGCGCTTCGCCGACTGGGACGAGCGGCCGTTGCGGCTGGACAAGTTTGCGGCGGAAGACCCCGCCAACGGCTTCTCCGCTTTCTCCAGTCCGGCCGATCCCCAACCCGGCATCGGCATCAGGGACGGGCGCGTCGTATCCCTCGATGGGGTGCTCGAACACGACTACGACATGATCGACCGCTTCATCGCCCGCCATCACATCGATCCGGAGGTGGCACCGGAAGCGATGGCGCTGGATTCGGCGACCGTCGCACGCTGGCTGGTCGACATGAACGTGCCGCGCGAGACGCTGGTGCGGCTCGCCCATGGCATGACACCCGCCAAACTCGCCGAAGTGGTGTCTCAGCTCAACGCGCTGGAGATCGCCTTCGCCTACTCGAAGATGCGAGCCCGCAAGACGCCGGGCAACCAGGCGCACGTCACCAACGCCAAGGACGATCCGCTGCAGCTCGCCGCCGATGCCGCGACCGCCGTCGCCTTCGGCTTCGACGAGATCGAGACAACGATGCGCGTGTCGCGCAACGCCTGGTCCAACGCAGTGGCATGCGCGGTAGGCGGCGCGGTCGGCCGCTGGGGAACGCTGTTCCAATGCTCCAGCGAGGAAGCCGAAGAGCTGCGCATCGCCATGGCCGGCTTTACCTCCTACGCCGAAACCGTTTCCGTCTACGGCACTGAAAAGTCGTTCACCGATGGCGACGACACGCCGTGGTCCAAGGCATTCCTGGCCGCCGCCTACGCCTCGCGTGGCGTCAAGATGCGCTGTACGTCGGGTGCCGGCTCCGAGTTGCTGATGGGCTTCCACGAAGCCAAATCGCTGCTCTACCTGGAAGCGCGCTGCCTCTGCCTGCAGCGCGGCATGGGTGTGCAAGGCACGCAAAATGGCGGTATCGACGGAGCGCCCTTGACCGCCACCATACCCGGCGGCGTTCGCGAACTGATGGCCGAGAACCTCATCGCCGTCTGGCTCGATCTCGAATGCGCCTCGGGCAATGACGCGCGCTCGACCGAATCGGAAATTCGCGTCGGCGCCAAGATCCTTCCCTACCTGATTGCCGGCTCGGATCTGATCTGCTCCGGCATGGGATCGATCCTGAAATACGACAATTCGTTCAACCCTTCGCTGATCAACGGCGAGGAACTGGAAGATTATCTTGTGCTGCAGCGCGATTTCGAGGCCGATGGCGGATTGACGCCGCTGCCCGAGTCGCGCGCGATCGAGCTGCGCGAGAGGGCGGTGGAAGCGATCGCCGCCGTGTTCGAGGAACTCGACCTTTCCTCACCGACCGAGGACATGAAGAGCAGCGTGGTCTACGCTTCCGGTTCCGACGATACGCGCAGCCTGATGCCGCGCGACGTCAGCTTTATCAGCGAAGCCATCAAGGAGCGCGGCATCACCGTGATCGACGTGGTCAAAGCGCTGGCCAAGCGTGGGTTCCGCGAAGAGGCGGAGAACCTCCTCGACGTGGTCAAGCTGCGCCTTTCCGGTGACTATCTCCAGACATCGGCGATGATCCGCAATGGGCGGATCGTCAGTGCGGTCAACGATCCAAACGACTATCTCGGCCCCGGTTCCGGCTACCGCGTGTCTGAAGAACGGCGCCTGCAGCTCAATGACATCCGCGATGTGCTGGACCAGAAGGAGGTGCTGCGCTCGGAAGCCCTGCACGAGAAGGACGAGGCAAGGCACATCCGCTATCGCAACCTTGGGCCGGCGGCCAATGGATCG
The DNA here is from genome assembly GCF_002294905.1 of Mesorhizobium sp. WSM4308. NCBI lineage: Bacteria > Pseudomonadati > Pseudomonadota > Alphaproteobacteria > Hyphomicrobiales > Phyllobacteriaceae > Mesorhizobium > Mesorhizobium sp. WSM4308. The sequence goes on from NZ_NSFW01000016.1 coordinate 130,809, forward strand.
GCGAAGGACGATGTGGTCATCGGCATCAGCCCGGCCTTCGGGCTGAAGCTTTATCGGACGACGGCCGGACATCGGCTCTCCGAAGTGCTCGGCGCCATGCTGGATGCGATCCACGCACGCGGACTCAAGGCGCGCGTCGTCCGCTTTCGCCATACGGCCGATACCTCCTTCCTCGGCCTGTCCGCCGCCCGGATGGCCGGCAGCGGCATCGGCATCGGCATCCAGGCCAAGGGCACGGCCGTCATCCACCAGCGCGATCGCCAGCCGCACAACAATCTGGAACTGTTTTCCAATGCGCCGATCACCAGGCTCGAGCACTATCGCGCGCTTGGCGCCAATGCGGCGGCCTATGCGCTGGGCGAAATGCCGGAGCCCATCGTGGTGCCGCAGCGGGGCGAGGCCATGGGGTCTCGCTACCACGCCCGCGTCGCCCTCATCTACGCCATCGAAACCGGGCTGACGGAGGCCGGCGCGGCTCCCGAAGAGGTCGACGTCACCCTGACGGGGGTGAAATCGTGACCCACACGCGCGCCGACTATCCGCTCGCCGAAACACAGCCCGGCACCGTGACGGGCAAGCGCGGCAAATCGCTTGCCGAGATAACGCTGGATTCGGTGCTCGCGGGCGACGTGACGATGGAAGACCTTCGCATCACCCCGCAAGCGCTGCAGGCACAGGCCGATGTGGCGCGCGATGTCGGACGGCCGACACTGGCACTCAACTTCGAGCGTGGGGCGGAGCTTGTCGAGGTGCCGCAAAATTTCATCATGCAGGTCTATGAACTGCTGCGCCCCGGCCGCGCCAAAGCCAAGGAAGAATTGCTCCAGGCCGCTGCCACGATGCGCGATACCTACCAGGCCGAACGCATCGCCCGTTTCATCGAGGAAGCCGCCGAGACCTACGCGGCGCGAGGCCTCTTCACGTTCCGCTTCTGAAAGGACCGCATGAGCTGGAAACCCGGATTCCGTTCGCTCTACTATCTCGGCGCGCCCGAGCCGGATGATCCGGTGCTGGTGCCGGCGCAAACCGCCATCCTGGTCATCGACATTCAGAACACCTACCTGGAACGGCCGGATCGCGCATCGCTTTCGCAGCAGGAACAGCATCGCTACGATCTGTGGACGCCGTTCCACGAGCGTATGCACGGCACGGTCATACCGAACACGGGACGACTGCTGGCGCTGGCCCGGCAAAACGGCATCGAATGCCTTTTTGCCCGCATCGCCTGCCACACCAAGGACGGGCGTGATCGCTCGCTCTCTCAGAAAATGCCGGGCTGGAACAATTTGCTGCTGCCGAAGAACGAGGCACCGTCGCAGCTGGTTGCCGAGCTTCAGCCGGCCGGCGACGAGATCGTGGTGACCAAGACCACCGATTCCGCGCTGACGGGAACGAATCTGCGCCTGATCCTTCACAATCTCGGCATCCGGAATGTCATCTGCTGCGGTATCTTCACGGACCAATGCGTGTCCTCGACGGTGCGCAGCCTGGCGGATGAGAGCTATGCCGTCATCGTGATCGAGGATTGCTGCGCGGCGGCGACCGAGGAGCTTCACCGCAAGGAGCTCGAAATCATCAACATGATCTATTGCCACGTGATGTCGAGCGGCGAGCTATGCAAAATCATGGCCTTGGCAAAGTGACGCTGCGTCCGTACTGTCATGGCGGCACGAGCAGGCCGGGACACATCGGCCGCCCTGTGCGGGGAACTGCATACAGCTGTCACGAATGGAGAGGGCTTCATGGCCATAGAAACTGCACGCGGGACGATCGACGTCTCGAAGAGTAACAGCATCAACCTTTTGCACTCGAAGGCCGTTGGGCTCGCCGGAGTGCTCTTCCTGGCCGTCACCGGCGCGGCGCCAATGTCGGCGATGCTGGGCAATGTCCCGTTCGCGGCGGGCTACGGCATCGGCAAATATACCCCTGCCGCCTTCCTGATGGCGACGATCGTGCTGACCATCTTCTCGATCGGCTATGCCGCGATGGCATCGCGCGTATCGTCGGTCGGCGGCTTCTACTCCTTCATCAGCCAGGGGCTCGGCCGCGAGGTCGGCATGTCGGCGGGCATCGGCTCGCTCGCATGCTACTCGCTGTTCGAGGCTTCCCTCACCGGGCTGTTCGCCTTTTTCGGCAATCTGTGGCTTTCGCAGCATTTCGGCATCAACGTGCCGTGGATCGTGCTCGCGCTCGCCATGATCGTGGTCATCGCGGCCCTCGCCTACCGCGATGTGAAAGTGTCGGCACGGCTGCTCGGCATAGCCCTCATTCTGGAAGTGATCATGCTGGTGATCTTTTCGCTGGGCGTGATCTTTGCCCATGGCGGGACGAATTTTTCCGGCGATTCGCTCAATGTGTTCAAGGTGTTCACGCCTGTCGCCGAGCAGACAGTCGGAACCGTGGCCATACCGGCGGGCGCGGCGGCGGTCGGCATCTTCATGGCGTTCTGGTCGTGGGTCGGCTTCGAGATGGCGCCGAACTATGCCGAGGAATCCCGCGATCCGAAGCGCATCATTCCGCAATCGCTGCTGATTTCGGTCATCGGCCTTGGCCTGTTCTACACCTTCGTCAGCTGGTGCGCGGTGGCGGCCTATCCGACCGAGGCCGACATGGTAGCCAAGGCCTTCTCCGACGGCGTGAACTTCTTCCTGACACCCATTCAGAGTTTTGTCGGTGGCTGGGGCTACCAGTTGATGTCGCTGCTCATCCTGACCAGTTCCTTCGCCTGCGGCATGGCTTTCCACAACACCGCTTCCCGCTATCTGTATTCGCTGGCGCGCGAAGGCGTCCTGCCGCAGGCGATCGCCGAGACGCATGACCACCACAAGAGCCCGCACAAGGCCTCGGCGCTGCAGTCGGTGCTAGCGGCGGTATGGGTGCTGCTCTACGGTCTGGCCTACGGCTTCGACGATCCGTCGGGACAGGCCTGGCTTGGCGTCTATACGCTGTTTGCCGTGCTTGGCACCGGACTGCTTTTGGTGCTGCAGGCGGTTGTCTCGCTGGCCATCTACATGTGGTTCAAGAAGAACGGCGGCGGCAGCATGCTGACGACTGTCATCGCGCCGTTGATCTCGCTCGTTGTGCAGTTGGTGCTCGTCTACACGCTGGTCGCCAATCTGGCGACTCTGGGCGGCACCAATGGCTTTGCCAGGAGCATCCCCTATGTCGGGCTTGCGATCCTTATCGTCGGCCTGATCTGGGGCTTCGTGCTGAAGTCGGCCAACCCCAAGGCGTATGAGAACATCGGTCACATGGTGAACGAGGGCTAGGGCATTCCTCGCCCTGGATTTCCAGCGTCAACGGGGACGGAGCATCACTCTGTCCCCGTCTCATTTTGGAGCTTCAAGTCATGACCCAGTCTCTGAGGGGTCGATCCGTCGTCGTTACCGGCGGGTCGAAAGGCATCGGCAAGGGCATAGCGCGGGTGTTCGCACTCTCGGGTGCCAAGGTCGCCATCATTGCGCGCCATGTCGACCAGGCCGAAGCCGCGGCCGCCGAGATCGGCCATGGCGCCTTTGGCGTGGTTGGCGACGTTACCTCGCTCGCCAGCATCGAGAGCGCGCTTGCCGCGGCAGCCGCGAGAAACGGCAGTATTGACGTTTTGTGCGCCAATGCCGGCATCTTCCCGCAGGCACGGCTCGAGGACATGACCTCACAGCAATGGGACGAGGTTGTCGACACCAACCTCAAGGGCACCTTCCACGCTGTCAAGGCGGCGGTTCCCTATCTCAAGGCATCCGACCAGGGCCGCATCGTGCTGACGTCGTCGATCACCGGCCCGATCACCGGTTTTCCCGGCTGGTCGCACTACGGCGCCACCAAGGCGGGACAGCTCGGCTTCATGCGAACGGCCTGCATCGAACTGGCGAGATACGGCATCACCGTCAACGCCGTCATGCCCGGTAACATCGTGACCGAGGGCCTTGTCGGCCTGGGCGGGGACTACCAGAAGACCATGGCCGCCTCGATCCCCCTCAAGCGGCTCGGAAGCGTGGAGGACATCGGCTACGCCGCGCTCTACTTTGCGTCGAAGGAAGCCGGCTACGTGACGGGACAGACAATCATTGTCGATGGCGGCCAGATCCTGCCGGAGAGCCTGGAGGCACTGGCATAGGTTGGTTCAAAACTTGCTCAGATAGGCCTCGCACAGCCCGACCGTTCCCTCGGTATAGGGAAGGCCCATCGACTTGGCGAGGTCTGTCTCGGCGTGCGAGCCGATCCACGCGACCAAGAGCAGACGGCGCAGCATCACGAAGGTCTGGATCTCGTCTTCGTCCGCCCTGGGCAGGTCAAGCACACGGCGATAGCCGGTCGTCCATGACCGGATGAGATCGGCTGCCTGTGGCTCGTGCTCGTAGAAAGAGATGGGCGTCGCCGCGTCGTACATATACCAGCCGAAGCCGCAGTCGTCGAAGTCGATGACCTTCACCGTCTTGCCGTCGATCAGAAGGTTGGCGAGCCGCAGATCGCAATGGATGAGGCCGAAGCGGTCATGGCCCTTGCCGAAGGCGGCGAGCCGGCGGCCGATCAGCTCCGCGGTGCGGCCAAAAAGCCTGGCTTTCGCGGCATCGACGCCGATGCCGTCACGCCAGCGTCCCCAATGCGGCCTCTCCTCGCCGAGGCTTGTTTCGAAATCCCATACAGGGCGGCTGAACCAGGAAGGGCGCTTCCACTGCCGGGTGTGGATGTGCATGCGGGCCGTCACCTCGCCCAGCAGTTCGAAAGGTTCGCCAAGCGCCTCGCCTATGCCCGGCTCCGAACCGTTCTCCCAGTGCGACAGCACGACATTGCGTGGCTGCGCCAGTCTGGCATGGCCGACACGCTGGATCTGTTCGCCGTCCTTGCCCGCCACCGGCATGGGCGTCGGGACGATCCCGGTCTGGCGCAGATCGGTCAGCCAGGCCAGTTCAGATTGAATGGCCGTCCTTGAATGGTAGCCGTCGCGATGGATGCGGAGCGCCCAGCGCCGGCCGTCGCGGGCCGCAATCTTGTAGGTCGCGTTCTCCGACAGGTTGATCATCTCGACGGAAACGTCCGCCGGCAGATCGTAGTTGGCTGTGGCCGCCTCCGCCGTTTCCTGCAGGATCCCGAGTTGCTGGTCGTGGGTGAGCGCGTCGAAATCCATCACTGTCCGTCCTGCCCTATCCCTGCACACCTGTCCCCTGCCGGAACCCTCGCGATCCCGGCAAGCCCAGCCGCCCGTTCGCACTGGACACCTGACAATTTCAACGAGGGTTGGACCATGTCAACTCGCCTTGCCTGCCTGATGCAGCAACGCCCGCGCGCGCGGCATTGCCGCATCGAAGCGATCCATGATGTCCCGGCAGGTCTCGTGGTCCAGAAGAACGCCGGGCTTCCATTGCAGTACCCGCTTGTCGAGCGACGAGAAGATCGCCCAAACGCCCTGCTCGTAGAGCGCACGCGACACGAAGACGGCGCCTTCCGGGTGATTGCTGAATTCCAGCCCGAGGATCACGCCTTTCTGGCGTACCCCGGTGAAGATATCGCCGTGACGAACCAGCATCTCGCGCATGGCCTGCGCCATGAACTCGGTTACTGTGCCGACATTGGCCACCAGTTCGGGCCGCTGCAGCATCTCGATGACCTTGTGGCCGACGACACAGCCGAGTTCGGCCCCGCCGGTCGTCGAAATGTGGGCTGCCCCATCCTCGTTGAGCCAGCCGCCGGCTCTGTCGTTCACCAGCGCCGCGCTGATCGGATAGAGGCCGCCGGACAGGCCCTTTGCCGTCACCATGATGTCCGGCTGGACGCCGTAGGCCTGCCAGCCCCACATGCTGCCGGTGCGCATCAGGCCGGTCTGGACCTCGTCGGCGATGTACATCGCGCCATGCTTTTCGCACAGCGCCTTGCAGGCGGCGAGATAGCCGTCCTTCGGCATCGGGAAGCCGTAAGTGGCGGGGATTGTCTCCATGATCAGCGCCGCGACGTCTTCGCCCTTGAGCACCCGTTCCATGGCGTCGATATCGTTGAAGGGAACCTGGATGAACGTCTCCGGCTGGTCGGAGAGAAAGATCTTGGTGAAGCGATCGTCGCCGGTCGCCACGGCGAGCCCCGAATGCCCGTGATAGCCCTTGATGATCGACACGATCTTGCGCCGCTTGGTGGCATAGCGGGCGCTCTTGATGGCGATGTCCACCGCCTCCGCGCCGCCCGGCGCGAAGATCGCGTATTTCATTCCCGGCGAGACATTGACGAGGGATTCCGCCAGCGCCGTTCGCGCCACGGAAGGGAACCAGTGGTTGCCGATGTCGAAATAGTCGAGCGCGCTCTTCAGCGTCTCGACCAGCTCCGGATTGCGGTGACCGAGATTGTAGGTGCCGCCATTGAGGTGCAGGTCGATCAGGCGCCGCCCCGTCATGTCGTAGAGGAAATAGCCCTCTCGCCTGCCGATCACCAGATCGATCCCGGCCTTCTGCCAGAACCTGGTCTTGTCGGGGTTCCAGAAACGCATTGCCTTGTCGAAAAAATCCTGCTTCGACTCGAACTCGAAGGGGCCGAAGTCGTACATGCCTGTCTTGTCCTCAAGGGTTGATCGGGCGAGGCTCGCCCGATCGATGATGCAGGATTACCGACCGGCGAGAAAGGGGGAAGCATGATCCTGAAGGACAGGACCGCGATCGTCACCGGCGCGGGATCCGGCATCGGCAGGGCGGCGGCGCTGATCATCGCGCGCGAGGGTGCGGTGGTCGGCGTGGCGGATCGTAGCGCCGACGGCGCCAACGCGACGGTCGAACAGATTCTTGCCGTCGGTGGCCGGGCAAAGGCGCTTGTGTTCGACCTGACCGACGATCAGGCGCTTGAAGCCGGTTTTCACGATTTCATCCACGCTCAGGGCAGGATCGACATCCTGCACAATCATGCCGGCGTACAGGTCGAAGGCGACGTGCTCGGTGTCAGCGTGAAAGGCTTCGACACCTCCTGGACGCTCAATGTGCGGGCTCACTTCCTCGGTGCCCGCGTCGTCATGCCATTCATGAAGAAGGCAGGCCGCGGCGTCATCCTCAACACGTCGTCGAGCTCCGGCGTGCTCTACGACCGCGAGATGATCGCCTATACGACGACCAAGCACGCGGTGATCGCGATGACCAGGCAGATGGCCGGCGACTATGGCCGCTTCGGCATTCGCGTCAACGCGCTTTGTCCGGGTTGGGTGGACACGCCCTTCAATGCTCCTTTCATCGCCCAGATGGGAGGCCGGGAAGCCATCGAAGACTACATCCGCGAAAGGGTGCCGCTTGGCCGTTGGGCAACCGTCGAGGAGATCGCGGAGGCAGTGCTGTTTCTGGTGTCCGACCGATCCTCGTACATGACGGGTCAGATCCTGGTTGTCGATGGAGGAGAAACGGTGATCTAGGACAATTCCGGGAAAGGTGTGAGCGGTTTTCCCGGGGAATGCGCAGGTGCTTCAGCCTGGCGCGAGTGCCTTTCACGAGTGCCGGTGCGCCAAGGATTGGCCTGAGCGGTCATAGGAATGCGCTTTGGTCGGCGCCAGGGAACGAACGTCGAAAATCTATTCGAAAAAGTAGGTAAATCCTTCCGACGAGGCACCGACGGTGACTTTTGTCATCTTCTTGCCCTCGAGCGAGCGATTGAGCACGCCGCGGCTGAGTTCCGGCAGCAGCGTGTTGGTGAGGATGGCGTCGATCATGCGTCCGCCGGATTCGATCTCGGTGCAGCGCGCCTTGACCATGTCCATGACACCGTCGCCGATCACCAGCTCGGCATCGTTGGTTGCCTTGAGGCGCCGCGCGATCTTGCCGAACTGGTGCCTGGTGATCGCCTCGATCATCGCGTCCGAGAGCGGATAGTAAGGGACTGTCACCACGCGGCCGAGGAAAGCGGCCGGAAACACTTTCAGCAGCGGGCCGCGCAAGGCGGTGTCCAGGTCGTCCATGCCGCTGCGCAAGGTGCCGTTCTTGGTGCGGTCCATGATAACCTCGGAGCCGACATTCGAGGTGAGCAGGATCAGCGTGTTCTTGAAGTCGATCCGGCGGCCTTCGCTGTCGTCCATCATGCCCTTGTCGAAGACCTGGAAGAAGATCTCGTGTACGTCCGGATGCGCCTTCTCGACCTCATCGAGCAGGATCACCGAATAGGGCTTGCGCCGCACGGCCTCGGTCAGGATGCCGCCCTTGCCATAGCCGACATAACCGGGCGGCGCGCCCTTCAGCGTCGAGACCGTGTGCGCCTCCTGGAATTCGGACATGTTGATCGAAATCAGGTTCTGCTCGCCGCCATAGAGCGTTTCGGCCAGCGCCAGGGCTGTCTCGGTCTTGCCGACGCCGGAGGGGCCGCACAGCAGGAACACGCCGACCGGCTTCTCCGGCGCGCCGAGGCCGGCGCGGCTGGTCTGCACGCGCCTCGCGATCATCTCCATCGCATGGTCCTGACCGACAACGCGCTCGGACAAAGTGGCGGCGAGCTTGAGCGCCTTCTCGGTCTGGCTGGATAGCATCCGTCCCGTCGGGATGCCGGTCCAGTCCTGGACGACGGCAGCCACCGCATTGCGATCGACCGACGGCAGGATCAGCGGGGTCTCGCCCTGCGCCTCGGCAAGTTCCGCCATCAATTCGCGCAGTCGTGCCAGATCGGCAGTGGAATCCGGCACGGCAACGGGCTCGTGCGCGGCAGCGGCCTCCATCTTTGCCGCCTTTGTTTTCGGAGACTTGGCCTTCGAGCCCTTGGGTTCGGCCGTCTCGGGTTTCGGCGTTTTGGCCTCAGCTGCCTTGCTTTCATGCGCCTCGGCGGCTGGCGCATTGACGGCCTCGCCCGGAGCGGCTTCCCCGCCCTCCACCGCGTCAAGCGGCACGCCCTCGCCTCGGAGTTTGGCGCGCAGGTCGAGAATCTCGGCGACAAGCGCCTTTTCCCGATCCCAACGCGCTTGCGCTGCCGCAAGCATGGTCTCGGTTTCCGCCAACCCGGCCTCCACGCGAGCCTGTCTGTCGGCCACTTCGATGCCGATCGCCGCCTCGCGGCCGATGATGCCTTCCTCGACCTCGAGCGCCTGGCGGCGGCGCAGAATGTCCTCGACCTCCGCCGGCGTAGCGTGCTGCGAAACGGCAACGCGGGCGCAGGCTGTGTCGAGGAGGCTGACCGCCTTGTCGGGCAGCTGTCTGGCCGGAATGTAGCGGTGCGAAAGCGAAACCGAGGCCTCGATCGCCTCGTCGAGGATCTGCACCTTGTGGTGCTGCTCGAGAACGCCGGCGACACCGCGCAACATCAGCACGGCCACCGTTTCGGAAGGTTCTTCGATCTTGACCACCTGGAACCGGCGGGTCAGCGCCGGATCCTTCTCGATATGCTGCTTGTATTCGGCCCACGTCGTGGCGGCGATGGTGCGAAGCTCGCCGCGCGCGAGCGCGGGCTTGAGGAGATTGGCCGCATCGCCGGTTCCCGCCGCGCCGCCGGCGCCGATCAGCGTGTGCGCCTCGTCGATGAAGAGGATGATCGGCGTCTCTGAGGCCTGGACCTCGTCGATGACGGCCTTCAGCCGCTTTTCGAACTCGCCCTTGACACTGGCGCCGGCCTGCATCAGCCCGACATCGAGCATGCGTACGCTGACATTCTGAAGCGTCGGCGGCACGTCGCCCTGGGCGATGCGCAAGGCAAAGCCTTCGACGACCGCCGTCTTGCCGACACCCGCCTCGCCGGTCAGGATCGGGTTGTTTTGCCGGCGCCGCATCAGGATATCGACAATCTGACGGATTTCGGGATCGCGGCCGACGACCGGATCGATCTTGCCGTCGCGAGCACGCTGGGTCAGGTCGGTGGCGTATTTGGCGAGCGCCGAATCCCCGCCAGGGCCGCGTCTCATCGGCGTTTCGGCGGCCGCCGCGGCAGGAGGTGAGCCGGCTTCGAGCGAGCCCTCGGTGATGTCGGCGAAGCGGGCAATGACCCCGTCCGCATCGATCTTGTCGAATTCGGCGCTGATTTTCGAAACCAGCCCTTCCAGCGCCGGTGTCCTCAGACAGGCGAGAAGAATATGCGCGCTGCGCACCTCCTCGACACCGAATTCCAGTGTGGCCAGGCTCCAGCCTTCCTGTATGGCGTGGAAGATGTGATCGGAGAATTCCTCCACCGAGGTCGCGCCGTAGGGCAGCTTGTCGATGGCGCGGGTCATATCGGCGGTCAGCCGGCTGACATCCAGCCCGGCATCGGCGACGATCATCTGCACATCCGAGCGCTCGGACAGCACCAGTTGCTGGACGAAATGAACGAGCTCGACATAGGGGTTGCCGCGCATCTTCGCCGTGTCCGCGGCGGCCTTGAAGGCGCGCACCCCCGTGGGATTGAGCTTTGCAACCAGTTCCTTGCGCTTGAAACTCTGCGACGATCGGCGCTGTTCCATTGAACCTGCCCCCGAAATCTGCTGACCGTACCCTGCCATAGAAGCGGCCGCTTGACAAAGCCGTGTGACGAACGAGGCCTTCCGACCCGGTTCGGGCGGCACCTCGTGGTTACACAAGCCCTGCAAACTCCTCCAACAAACCCGGATTGCGGGCCGGGCATGCGAGCCATTTCGCATGCCCGGCCCGCCGATCGCACAATGGGTTTGGTTGAAAGATTACTGGAGAATTCAGCTTCTGTTAGTTTTTGAGGAAGTGCTCAATTGTCGTGGCATGGGACCGATGATAACGTTGCGTCACAGGGGTCACAGGGCCTTTGCTGGGGGTAGGTGTGATTGATCTCGCACTCTGGCTGAATCCTCTGGACGGTGCGAACCCGTCGGGAGAGGATTTACGCAACGACCCGGCTTTTCATGAGCTGGAGCGGCTCACGGAAGCCCAGCTCAAGGTCGTCCACGACGGTGGCAACAAGGCTTCGCAGTCAACCAGCGCCGTCGACTGGGCGGCCGTCCTCGAAAAATCGGAAGAATTGCAGTCGCGCGGCCGGGATTTGCGCCTTCTGGTCATCGTCACGCGCGCGCTGGCCAATGAAGAGAAGCTCGCCGGCCTCGCCCAGGGGCTGACCCTGATCGCAAGGACTTTCGACCAGTACTGGGATACGATGCATCCGGCTTTGCGGACGGGTGCCACGCCCCGCGACGCGGCGCTGCGACGCATCAATGCGCTGCTTGACCTCCAGAACGGCCAGGAAGGCCTGCTGGCGAACCTCAGGCAGACCGTCTTCTTCTCACCGCGCGCCATCGGGCCGATCAGCGGGCGAGACCTGGAACAGGCAGCGCTCGACGAGCGCGTCATGCTCCAGGAAGCTGCCTCGGGCCTCGGAACCGCCGAAAAGGCAGCGCTGACGGCCGCCCACAACCAGCTGCTGAACCGGGTGCGCACAGGATGCGCGGCGCAGATCGATCAGGCCGCGGACACTGTCACGACACTTTTGGCCGATGCGCGCGCCGCGATTTCGGCGCTGGAGGCGGTGGATACCGCGCTCAATGCCCGCATCGACGGCAATGGCGCGGCCGTTCCGGATCTGAAGAAGTTCCTGCAGCGCCTGCTGACGACGCTGGAGCGGAATTCCAGCGCCGGCGCCATGGCCAACGGTGCGGCAAAGCCTGCTCCGCAGCCGGCCCAACCGGCATCGACGCCCACCCAAAACGGTCATGGAGCCGAAACGATGGCAAGTGTGGCAAGCTCCGTGGACGCCAGCGCCGGCCTGCCTGACCGGATCAACTCGCGCGACGACGTCGTCAAATGCCTCGATCTCGTGGTCGCCTTCTACGACCGCACCGAACCGTCCAGCCCTATCCCGCACCTCGCCCGGCGCGTGCGCAGGATGGTGCACATGGATTTCGTGGAACTGATGGAAGATCTCGCCCCGTCGGGGCTGAAGGAATTCCGGCTGCTTGCCGGTGTCGCCGATCCCAAGAAGCCGGCCCAGAAGGATGAAAGGTAACCAGTATGCCAGCAGAGAGCAAAGCCAAGGTCATCGAAAGAAACCGCGCCCCGCGCGTGCAGATCGCCTACGACGTCGAAACCTACGGCAGCCCCACGACGATCGAGTTGCCGTTCGTCATGGCTGTCATGGCCGACCTTTCCGGCGCCTCGCAGACCAAGGAAGCGTCGAAGTCGGTTCTGGACCGCAATTTCGTCGAAACCGACGCCAATCGCTTCCCCAAATTCATGGAAGCGATGGGACCGCGCGTGAAGGCGCGTGTGAAGAACACGTTGCCGCAAGCCGAAGGCGCCGAGCGGGACGAGGAACTGGCGATCGATCTCACCTTTTCCAAAATGGGTGATTTCGCGCCGGACAAGATCGCCGAGCAGGTGCCGCAACTGGCCGAGATCCTCAAGATGCGGCGTCAACTCGAGGAACTGCTGGGCTTCATGGATGGCCGTGTCGACGCCGAAAAGCGCATCGCGCAGCTTCTGAACAACGAGCCGCTGCTGAGCAAGATCGCCGGCCAGGCGATTTCTGACGGCAAGGGCGAGGAGTAAGTCATGGCCGAACAGCAAAAGACCGCAGCCGCTACCGCCGAGGCCGAAGCCATCGATCTTGGCGAATTCAGCGGCCTCCTTGAAAAGGATTTCAAGGTCAAGAAGGACGACAGCGAGAAACTGCAGCAGTTGGTGCGCAACCTGGCGCTGGCCGCTCAGTCCCGTTCCGAGACGACGACCATCTCGTCCAACGCGATCAGGTCGATCAAGTCGCTGATCGCGGGCATCGACAAGATGCTGACGACGCAGGTCAACGAGATCCTGCATGCCCCGGAAGTGCGGGAGATGGAAGGCACATGGCGAGGCCTTTGGTACCTCATCAACAACACCGAGACGGACACCAAGCTGAAGATCCGGGTGATGAACATCTCCAAGGAGCAGTTGGGCGACACGCTGGAAGACTATGAAGGCCAGATGTGGGACCAGAGCCCGATCTTCAAGAAAGTCTACACGGACGAGTATTCGATGCTGGGCGGCGAGCCGATCGGCTGCATCATCGGTGCCTACGAATTCTCCAACCATCCGCGCGACGTCGGCCTGCTGCGCAACATTTCTGGTGTCTGTGCCTCGGCGCACACGCCATTCATCGCGGCCGCGTCGCCGCGGCTGTTCCGCATGGACAGCTGGCAGGAACTGCCGAACCCGCAAGACCTGCAGATGATCGTGAACAACCCGTCCTATGCCTCATGGCAGTCGCTGCGCGAGAGCGAGGACGCCCGCTATATCGGGCTTACCATGCCGCGCGTGCTGGCACGCCTGCCCTACGGCTCGGAAACCGTTCCGGTGAAGGGCTTCACCTTCGAGGAGGAGGTGGGCGGCGACCACAACAAATATGTCTGGATGAACGCCGCCTTCCCGATGGGCGTCAACATCAACCGCAGCCACAAGCTCTATGGCTGGGGAACGCAGATCCGCGGCGTCGAGAATGGCGGCACGGTGCTCAATTTGCCGGTGCACGCCTTCCCGACGGACGACGGTTCGATCGCAATGAAATGCCCGACCGAGGTCGCCATCGACGACCGGCGCGAGGCGGAATTGGCGAAGCTTGGCCTGATGCCGATCCTGCACCGCAAGAACACCGATCTCGCAGCCTTCATCGGCGCGCACTCGCTCCAGGATGACGAGACGCGCGCCGGGCGCCTCGTCGACCCCGACGCCCAGTCGAACGAAAGGCTGAGCGCCAACCTGCCCTACCTGTTCCCGGTGTCGCGTTTCGCGCATTACCTCAAGGCGATCGCGCGCGACAAGATCGGATCGTTCAAGGAACGCACCGATATGGAGATCTGGTTGACCGAATGGATCAACCGGTACGTGCTGGCCAATCCGGCCTTCGCCGACGACAAGGCACGGGCCAAGCGTCCGCTTGCCGCTGCCGAGGTTCAAGTCGACAGCGTCGAAGGCCGGCCCGGTTACTACAATGCCCGTTTCTATCTGCGTCCGCACTACCAGCTGGAAGGCATCAACGCCTCTCTCCGGCTGGTATCGGAACTGCCGTCAGTGAAGGGCTGAAGTCGCAGCGAAGTCATCTTGTTTCGTTTGAAAAGCGGTGGAGAAAGACAATGCCGACCACAGAGAGAAGCGAGGCTCCTTCAATGAAGATCGATGGTTTTTTGAAAGTTCCGGACATCAAGGGCCCGAGCAAGCGCGACGGCCATGAAGACGAGATCGAAGTGCATGGCGTCGATTACAAGATGATAGCGCCCTACGACCCGAATTCGCTTTCGCGACGCGGCCGTGTGTCGATGGGAATGATCAAATTCATCAAGCACTACGACAAGTCGTCGCCATATCTGAAGAAGGCGCTGTTCGAGAACAAGGCGCTCGACGAGGTGGTGTTCTCGGCACGCCGCACCATTGACGGCGAGACCAGCGACTATCTGGTCGTGACGCTCACCGACGCCTCGGTCATGGAGTACGACATGCGGCAGGCCGCCGACGAGGCCGATCTTATCGAGGAAGAAGTCAGCTTCGCCTACAAGAAGATCAAGTTCGTCTACGACAAGGACGACGAGATCGAAATGGACGTCTATGTCGGCAAGTGAGGCCAAGCGGCCTGGCGCGAAGCCGCAGTTTGCCGGCAGTTCGCGGGCAAAGCGCGAGGCGGTCCAGCCTTCGCTCTGGGACCGCCTCGTCAACGACTTGCCTGGTGTGGCGTCGGAGATCGACGGGCTGCGCCGTCTTCTGGATGAAGAACTCGGCGCCGAGCGCGTCGAGGCTCTTCTTGCCGGCAGCGCACGCGGCATCGATACCGAAGCCGAACTGACGCCAGAGCAGAGGCGGCGCCTGCACCGGCTGGTCTTCCAGGCCGAACATCGCGCCGAGATCGAAAGCCGCGGTGTGGTGGTTTCGGCACGCGTGCTGAAAGAGGCCGTGCGGCGCGACATCGAGGCCCTGTTCAACACCGAGCGCTTCGAATCCGTACCGATGCTCTCCGATGCCGAACACGAACAGCCCCTGGACGAACTGCCGTCGCTCGCCGACTTTCCCGAGGTGCGCCGCAGCGTGGTCAATTATGGCGTGCCGTCCTTTTCCGGCCGCTCTTCGCGGGATTTCGACCGCGATGCGCTGGCGCGCGAAATCCGCGCGGTGCTTGCCACCTTCGAGCCGCGCCTGAAGGAGAGCGCCACGACCGTCAACGTCACGCTCGGAGACAAGACCGTCGGCCTCAAGATCGAGATCGACGCGGTGCTGATCATGGCCCCGACACCGGAGCGCATGCGGCTGCGCACCACGATCAATCTCGACAACGGCCTGGCACGAACCGAATTCCGGGAGACCTGAGATGGATCGGGTCTTCGTGGAGTACTACGAAGAAGAACTGACCCATATCCGGGCGTTGGCCGCGGAATTCGCCGACATGCATCCGGCGGTCGCCCGTAATCTTTCCCTCGACACGGTCCCCTGCCCCGACCCTTATGTGGAACGGCTGCTCGACGGCGTGGCCTTCCTGGCCGCGCGCACCCGCCTCAAGGTCGACGCGGAGCGCTCGCGCTTCTCGCGCGCCGTGCTCGATGTGCTTTACCCGGATCTGGTGACGCCGGCGCCGGCGACGGCGATGGCCGTGCTGAAACCCGGCCAGCAGGTGCAGTCGATGATTGCCGGCCACGCCGTCGCGCGCGGCACACGATTGGTCTCCGGCCTCAATCCAGGGCTTTCGACACGTTCGACCTTCACGACCGCGCAGGAGGTCACGCTGTGGCCGATCGCGATCACCTCGGTCGGTTATTTCCAGGATCGCAGCGCGCTCGCGGCTGCCGGAATCGCGCCGATCGGCGACGCGCGCGGCGAGGCGGCGTTTCGCGTCACCCTCTCCCGGACGGGAAAGGGCAAGCTCAGCGAACTGTCGCTTGACCGTCTCGACCTCTATTTCGCCGGGCGTGCCAGGGCACCCTTGCTTTTCGATGCAATCTTCGGCGCTTGCTCGGCTCTCGGCGCGCGGGCGGAAGGCAAGACCAATCCGCTGACGGCGCTGCCCGAGCCCGAAATGATCGGCATCCGCGACGACGAAGCGCTGATGCCGCGCACCCGTCCGACCTTCGAGGGATACCGGCTGCTGCGCGAATATTTCATGATCCCGGAGCGCTTCCATTATGTGCGGGTCGCCGGCCTCCAGCCGGTGGTGCGCAAGTGCGATGCGGGGATCGAGATCATCTTCCTGTTCCGGCGTCCGGTGCCCGAGCTCGCCGATGTGACGGTTGCCGACTTCGAATTGTTCGTGACACCGGTCATCAATCTCTTCGAACGCGAATGCAACGTCATCGAGATCGATCCGCGCAAAACGCGTCAGGTGCTGCACGCCGACCGCACACGGGCGCGGGATTTCGAGATCTTCCGGGTGACCCGGGTCGAGGACGCCGACGCGGAGAGCGGCGAGGCTACAATTCCCGAATTGTTCAGCCTGGGCCAGAACCGCGGCAGCGGCTGGGTCTATTCGACGGAGCGACGTCCGCGCCGGGCCACCGAAGACGAGCGGCGCGAGGGCCTGACCCGCACCTCCTACACGGGCGACGATGTCTTTATCGCCGTCTCGCGGCCGGCAGGAAGCTCGCCAAACCGGCCACTGAAGCGTCTCGACATCACGGCGCTGTGCACCAACCGCGACCTGCCGATCCTGGACGACACGCCGACGCTGACGCTGGAGACGGCCGATCCGGTCGAAGCGGTGCGCTTGCTCGGAGCGCTGCGGGCGCCGCAGCCGGCAATCCCGGCGTCGCTCCCGGCCAGCGCGGCAGGCGAATCCCGTGCCGACAATCTCGCCTGGCGGCTGGTGGCGCAGCTCTCTCTCAACTTCCTCAGCCTTGCCCAGGAAGGCCGCGGCGTCGATCCGCTGCATGCCTTGCTCGACCTTTATGCCGATCGCGGCGATCCCAGCCTTGCCCGCAACGTGCATTCGATCGTGCGCATCGATTCACGCCCGGTGATCGAGCGGCTCCAGATCGACGGGCCAATGTGTTTCGGACGCGGCACCGAAGTGACACTGCATGTCGACCAGTCCGTGCTGGCGGGGCAAAGTTCGCTGCTGCTTTCGGCCCTGCTTTCGCGGCTGTTCGCCCGCCATGCAGGGATAAACGGATTTGTGCGGACCCGTACCCGGTTGCTGCAGAAGCAGGAGGATGTGCCATGGCCGATGACGCCCGGCAATCGCTACCTGATCTAGCGGAGCCGGCAACGGTAGCGACCGAACCGTTGCTGGAGAGCTTCGACTTTTTCGAGTTGCTGCGGCGCCTGGAGCAGCGCGGTGGATTGTTCGGCCAATCCGGAACGGCCGACCGCGAGCCGGCGAGACTTGGCCAGCATGTGCGCCTGAGCTTCTCGGCTCGCGACGTCGTCAAGCTCCAGGACGTCGGGGACAAGGCCCACGCCCGGGTGACCGTCGCCAATCTCGGGCTGCTTGGACCGGAAGGACCGATGCCATTGCATCTGACACGCTGGGTGCTCGACCGGCTGTCGCAGCGCTGGTTCACCGGGGCCGATGCCGAGCAGACCAGCGACACGACCTTCGTCGATTTCGTCAACATCCTGCAGCACCGCATGATGGCCCTTTACTATCGCGCCTGGGCCGACGCGCATCCGGCGGTGCAGGTCGAACGGTCAGTCGGCGGGCGGGTTCGCGCCATGCTGGAGGCAATGTCCGGGATCGGCTTCCCCGGCACGCAGGATCCCGAACTCGACACTGTTCGACTGCGGCAGGCTGGATCGCTCGCCAACCAGATCGACGGCGCGGAGCGGCTGACGCTGTTTCTCGCCACCGCCTTCAAGGTGCAGGTGCAGATCAAGGAATTCGTCGCCGCTTGGATCACCATACCGGAGGCACTGCAGACGCGTCTCGGCAAGGCCCATGCCGGGCTTGGACGTGGCGCGACGATCGGGCCGCGGGTCTTCAGCCGCCAAAGCAGGATCGAATTGCGCATCGGTCCGTTGAGCCTCGACGACTTCAGGTCGTTCCTGCCCGGCGAACGGCGCCTTGGCCTGTTCAGGAAGGCGGTGCGCGACATGATCGGCGAGACGCTCGACGTCGATTTGCGCATCGTGCTCGCACGCGACGCCGTGCCGTCGCCACGGGTCGGCACCGTCCAGCTTGGCCGGACGGCCTGGCTGGCGCGTCCCGCCGAAAAGGGTGACGCCGACGATCTCAGATTGCACACCATCGTCGGCTGGCGGCCGGAAATGGCGGAGGCGGCCGCATGAGCCTGCTGCTGACGCTGGAACAAGGCCCGCGCTCGCAAGTGGTCAGGCAGACCCGGCTGGATGAGGGCGAATTGGTGATCGGGCGCAGCGCCGACGCCGGCTGGCAGATCGACGACCCGGACATGTTCGTCTCGCGCGCGCATTGCAAGATCAGCGGCGATCGGGATGGCTATTTGGTTACCGACACGTCGAGCAGCGGATTGTTCGTCGATGACTCCGACAGGCCCCTGGGTCCTGGCAGGTCGATGCGGCTGCAGGACGGCATGCGGCTGCGCATGGGCGACTATATCTTCCACGTGGAGGTTCAATCCAAAGCGAACCGGACGTCGGTCGGCCCGGCCCCTGTCACCGGCCA
The DNA here is from genome assembly GCF_002294905.1 of Mesorhizobium sp. WSM4308. Classification (NCBI taxonomy): domain Bacteria; kingdom Pseudomonadati; phylum Pseudomonadota; class Alphaproteobacteria; order Hyphomicrobiales; family Phyllobacteriaceae; genus Mesorhizobium; species Mesorhizobium sp. WSM4308. Next base: position 149,268 of record NZ_NSFW01000016.1, read on the forward strand.
TCCCGCGCCTGCATGGTCATCGCCGGGAGCGCGAACGCCTGCCAGCATCGGCGGCGACGACTTCTTCTCGGCCAAGGTCGAGGAAGAACCGCGCCCGCCACGCCCGGCGGACTTGCCGAACCCGTTCGAGCAGCCCGTTCCGGGGGCTTATGACCGCCCATCGATCCAGCGCAGTTCGCCTGCCTTCGACGACCCGTTCAGCCTCGACCCGGTGGCGACATCGCAATCCAGCGATGCCGCTGCTCCAGGTCAGCCGGATCCGTTCGGGTTCGGCGAAATGCCTTCGCGCAACGATGCGTCCGGGCATGCGGCAAAGCCGGCAAGCTTCGATGACGATTTCAGCTTTGGGCCGGCCGCGACCCCGCCTCTGGCTAACGGCGCAGACCCGGCAGGACGTGTGCAGCATCAGGCTGAAAAGCCGCGCGCCGGGCATCCCTGGGATGTACCGGTGCAAGCAGCCGAGCCACCGCCGCCGCGACGCGCCGTTCCAGCGCCCAAGCCGGCGCGCCCGGCGCAGCCCGCATCCGGCGATATGGCACTTCGTGCCGCATTCTTGCGCGGCATGGGCGTCGAGGAGGCCGATTTTCCCGGCCGCGACCCGATCGCCGAAATGGAAAAATTCGGACGTGAATACCGGCTGATGCTGGATGGCTTGATGCAACTCCTGCGCAAGCGCGCCGAGGAGAAGGGAAGCGCGCGCGTCGCCCAGACGGTGGTCGGCGCTTCCGAGGTCAACCCGCTTAAATTCCTGCCGACGGCCGAGGATGTCATCGTCACCATCATCTCGGAACGCAGTCCGGGCTTTCTCTCCGGCGAGGCGGCGATCGACGATGCGGTAAGGGACCTTGCACAGCATCACATACGCGCCTGGCGCGGCGTTCAGGCCGCGCTTCGGCGCATGATCGACCGTTTCGATCCGGCCGCGATCGAGGAAGAGCTCAAGTCCAATTCCGCCATCGGCAATCTGCTCTCCGGCGGACGTAACGCCAAGCTGTGGGAGCTCTACCAGAAACGCCATCGCGACATCGCCCAGAGCGCGGAATCGAGTTTCCTGGGCGAGATCGGCGCGGACTTCAGGGACGCATATGAAGAGGAGGAGTAGGACATGATCGACAGACGCGAATTCGTCGTTGCCCTCGGCGCGACGGGGCTGCTTGCGGCTTGCCAGAGCGGCCCGCCGAAACCATCGGTTATCTCGGTCAACGTGACCGGAGGCGCCGGCATGAATCCAGGACCGGGCGGCGGCGACAGGCCGGTGACGGTACTGGTGATGCGGCTTGCCAGCACCGGCAAGTTCAACTCGGCCGACTATTTCGCGCTGCAGGGCGATGCCAGCTCGGCGCTCGGCGCCGACCTCATCGGCTCCGACACAATCTCGGTCGCGCCAGGCAAGACGGCGGCCAAGACCATCACGGTCGAGCCGAACGCCACGGCACTCGGCTTCGTGGCGCTGATCCGCGAGCCGGGCGGACGCAACTGGCGCACGACCAAGTCGGTATCGCCAGGGTCGAAATTCACCGTCAATGTCAGCCTCGGCAAGGGCGGCATTTCCGCCTAGCGACAGGGGCCACGGATGGTTGTGCGCAGAAAGTAATGGCATGAGCGATGCAAACAGGGTGCTGTGGTCGGAGGGCCTGTTTCTCAGGACCCAGCACTTCCAGCAGCAGGATCGGTTCTTCGAGGGCATGGTGCGCGGCGCACTGCAGGCCGGTCAGCTCCATACTTTCGGCTTCCAGCAACTGACCCTAGACCAGTCGCTGCTCGACGCCGGCCAGGTCTCGATCGTGTCCGCCCGGGGTATTTTCCCGGACGGCACGCCTTTCTCCATCCCGGAACTGATGGATGCGCCGAAGCCGCTGCCGGTCACTGCGGACACCGGCGCCGGTCCGGTGCTGGTGGCACTGCCGCTCGAGCCGCCCGGTGGCGTCGGATTCGATCCGGCGCATGCGGCTTCGACGGGCGCGCGCTACCGCGGCAAGATCGTTTCGGTGCGCGACGCCGTCCAGAGCGGCGCCGATCCGGAAGAGATCGAGGTCGCCCGGCCGCAAGCCGCCCTGCTTGCACCCGGCAAATCGGTCGGCGGTTATACCGCCTTGCCGATCGCCGACATAAAGGGTGTGCGCGCCGACGGCGGCATCTCGCTCGATGAGACGTTCCTGCCGCCGACGTTGATCACCGGCGCGGTCCACTGGTACCGGCAATTGCTGCAGGAAGTGGTCACCGGCCTCGACCAGATCGCCGAAGCGCATGGCAAGATGGTGATGGGCGGCGCCGGCCGTAGCGTCGAAGACCTTTTGATGCTGCACCTCGCCAATGCCGCTCGCCCGCGGCTCGCCCACATGCTGGCGCAGGATGTCTTTCACCCGGCCGAACTCTATCTCGAACTGGCCGGACTGGCCGGCGAGATGGCAACCTACGGCTCGAGCTCGCGGCGGCTCGGCGAATTGCCGGCCTACGACCACATGGCGCCCGGCCCCGCCTATATGGCGCTGGCCGACGCCCTGCGCTCGCTCATCCTCAGCCTGCGCTACATCGAGCCGAAATCACGCGCGCTGCCGGTCATGCGGCACGCGACCAATGTCTGGAAAGTGCGCATCGACAATCCGAAGCTGTTGGTCGCCAGCCGCATTGTCATCCGCGTCGGATCGGAACTGTCGGAAGACGCGCTGCGCAAGATCTTCGTCAACCAGGCGACGGTCGGCGCCGCCGATCAGTTCGAAGGCCTTTGGAAGTCGCGCCTGCCGGGTATTCCGCTGAAGCCGCTTCATTCGCAGCCACGCGAGATTCCCTATGATGGCGACCGGCTGTGCCTGGAGCTTGACCAGAAGAGCGAGCATTGGGCCTCGTTGCTCGACGCCCCCGGCTTCGTCATCGGCGTTTCCGGTGTCCTGCCGAGCGAGCCGCAGGTCGACTGCTACTCAGTGAACAGGTGAGGCCATGAGCCGGGATGATCCTTTCGGACTGTCGGAGGATCGCGAACGCACACGCATCAGGCTGGCGGGCGCCGCGCCGCGGCCGATGGCGCCGCTGGCACCGGGCGCGCCGGTCAAAAGGGCGCGCGCCCATCCCAACACGCTCATCAATATCTTCGCGCCGTTGCTCGAATTCGCGCCGGAGCTCGAAAGCGCGCTGGCGCCGGAGAGCCCGGAAGCGATGCGCACGCGCCTGCTCGACGAGTTGGTTCAGGCGCGCGACGCCGCGATGGCAGCAGGCTCCTCGCTGGAGCGCGCCGACCAGGCGGCCTGGGCGGTGGCGGCGTTGCTCGACGACCTGGCGCTGAACACGCCGTGGGGCGGCGCCAGCGCCTGGCCGCGCCAGCCGCTGGTGGTCATGCTGCGTGGCGATGTCGATGCCGGCACCCAGTTTTTCACCCGCCTTGACGAGTTGGAGCGCCATCCCAACCGCGACCGCGAGATGCTTGAGCTTCAGTATTACTGCCTGGCGCTCGGCTTCCGCGGCAAGTACCGGGTGCCCGGCCGCGCCGGCGACCGTTCGCTCAATGCCGTGCGTGTGGCAGCCGCGCGGTTCCTGCGCAATGCCGACGCCGAGGACGCGCCGCTGTCGCCGAACTGGAAAGGCGTGATCGCTTCCGACGAGCCGCAGCGCTTCATCGTTCCGATCTGGGTGATGGCACTTGCCGCGGTCGTCGTCGCCGCCGTCGTTTATATCGGTCTGTCGACGGGCTTGAGCAGCCAGGCGGTCGAACTCTCCGCCCTCGTGCGCACGCTGCCGCCGGCCTCACGCGCGGACGTTGCCCGCGCCGCGCCCAAGCAGGATGCGCCCGCACCTGAACCGCCACAGCCGGTCGATTTCGCGCTGCTGCCCGCGTTCAAGGTGGAAGCGCCGACGAGCCTCAAGGGCGCGCTCAGCGGCACCGAAAGCGTCTCGCTGGCCAAGCTGATCATCCAGTCGTCCAACCCCGAACTCTTCCAGTCTTCGCGGCCGACACTGTCGCAAGGCTATGAGCCGCTGATCCAGTCGATCGCCAAGGTGATCCTCGCCAATCAGGAGCTCATCGGAAACATCACGATCGTCGGCCATACCGACAATGTGCGCCTGCAACGGTCCAATCCGCTCGCCAGCAACCAGCGGCTCTCGGAGGCACGTGCCCAAACCATAGCGGACCTCCTGGTGCAGGCTGGCGTGCCACAGGAGCGCATCCATTCCGAAGGCCGCGCCGACTCCGATCCGGTGGCCGACAACTCGACGCGCGAGGGCCGCGCGCTTAACCGGCGCGTCGAGGTCCTGGTCGAGAAGAGGCTCTGAGATGTTCATCCTGCGCTTCTTCTGGGCGGTCATCACCTCGCGCTTTCTCTGGACGCTGATCGGCATTGCGCTGCTTTCGCTTTTAATCTGGGTGTTCGGCCCGATCGTCCAGGTCGGCCCGTACACGCCATTCGAATCCGACAATGTGCGCATCGCCATCATCGCGGGCCTGATCATCCTGTGGCTGGTCTGGCTGATCATCGCGCAACGGCGCGCGATCCGCGCCAACCGCATGTTCGTCGCCGAGATCGCGGCACCCGTGACTGAAAAGCAGCTTACCCCCGGCGAGGAGAGCGTTGCAGCCGTCGGCGCGAAGTTCGGCGAGGTGATGGCCGAGCTCAAGCGTCGCAAGCTCGGCGGACGGAAGTTCCTGCGCGAGATGCCATGGTATGTGATCGTCGGGCCTCCGGCCACCGGCAAGACCACGGCATTGCGCCAGTCGGGCCTCAATTTTCCAATCGATCTGACCGATGATCTGCAGGGTGTCGGCGGCACGCGCAACTGCGACTGGTTTTTCTCCGAGAACGCGGTGCTGATCGACACTGCGGGCCGCTACGTCCAGCAGGAGAGCCAGCCGGACGTCGACGCCGCGGAATGGCTGGGCTTCCTGGACCTTCTGAAGAAGCACCGCGGTCGCCGCGCACTCAACGGCGTCATCGTCGCGCTGTCGATCGATGTGCTCTCGGAAGGCGACGAGGCGATCAAGGCGCACGGCCGCAAGATCCGCCGCCGACTGGCCGAGCTCAACGATCGGCTGGAGATTCGTCTGCCCGTCTACCTGATGCTGACGAAGGCCGACCTGATCAAAGGGTTCGAAGCCTTCTTCGGCGGCTTGTCGACGAGCGCGCGCGAGCAGGTGTGGGGAACCACCTTTGCGCTGGATGCCCGCGTCAACGCCGGCATGATCCAGACGGAGCTGGCCAGGCTTGGCAGCGAGCTGGAGCGAAGGCTGGTGCCGCGCCTTGAAGACGAAGACAAGCTTGGCTCGCGCGCCGAGATCTTTCGCTTTCCGGCGCAGTTGGCGAGCCTCTCCGGGCCGATCCAGGTGCTGATCGAGGCGATGTTCGGAGAAAGCCGCTACGAGGAAGCCGCGTGGCTGCGCGGCCTTTATCTGACATCGGCGACACAGGAAGGAGCCCCCATCGACCGCCTGACCGCGGCGTTGTCATCGTCCTTCGGGTTGCCGCCGCGCCGCGCCATGCCGGCGGCGCGCGTCGAGAAGCGCAGCTTCTTCCTCAGGAACCTTCTCACCGAAGTGATCTTCAAGGAGGCCGGCCTTGGAACATTCGATCCGCTGGCGCAGCGCCGCCGCGCCTGGATCTGGCGCGGGGCCGCCGCCGCCTGTGCGCTCGCGGCCCTGCTGGCCGGCGGAGTGTTCACCTGGTCCTACCTCGACAACCGCAATGCGATCACCGAACAGGCCGGCCAGTTCGAAGCCCTGCAAGGGCCGCTCACCCAGGTCGCCGCCACGCCGGCCGCGGTCGAGCAGCCGACCATGGATGGCGCGCTGGCGGCGATGGACGCGGTGGCGACCGCCCGAACGCCGCCACCAGACGCCGTCCATAACCTGCTCGGCCCGACCGCTTCGCCGGAGCTGGTGCGCGCGCAGACCGATACCTACGACCATGCGCTGCGCAACGTGCTCGAGCCGCATATGGTCGCCCTGCTCGAGGCCACGATGTGGCGGCAAATCCGCGATCCGGATTTCATGCTCGGCGCGCTGAAGACCTACCGGATGATGACCGGCCTGTCGCAGATGGACACCGATTTCGTCCAGAACTGGTGGGTGAACAGCCTGCCGCAATTCGCACCGGCTCCGCCTTTCCCCACGGCCGACGCCGAAGAGCACCAAATTGCCGCCATCCGCCGCATGGCCGTCGACGACAGCTACATCGCCCCGGACAAGGCTCTGGTCGCGGAGGCGCTGAAGACTGTATGCACGATCTCGCTGCCGCAGCGCGCCTACAAGCAGCTCCTGGCCGATCCGGAAGTAGCCGCCGTCAAGGAATGGGTGCCGGCCAATTTCGCCGGGCCGAACGGCGCCAAAGTGTTCGCGCGCCGCTCCGACAAGACGTTGCGCGTCGGTGTTCCCGGGCCTTACACCTATGCGGGTTTCCACGACGCGATCCTCGACCGGGTCGAGGATGTGGCGGGACAGGCGGCCCTCGATCGCGCGGTGTTTGCCGGCGGCTGCTCGGAGAATTCGGAGACGTCGGTCTCGGCGCTCTCGCAGGACATCCTGAAGCTCTACTACGACGACTATATCGCCCAGTGGGACTCTTTCCTGCGTGACATGCGGCTTGCGCCGCTTACCGATCTCAACATCGCCAGTGAGAACCTTAAGGATCTTTCCAGCGCCGACTCCGCGCTGAAGCGCCTGTTGACGGCAGTGGTGCAGGAGACCGACCTCACCCGCTCCGACGACGCGCCGGCCGACGACAAAAGTGGCGCTGCCGCCAAGACCGGCTCCAAGCTGCTCAGCAAACTCGGCAAGCTGGGCAAGGTGGTGACCTCGGGCGCCAAGCTCCTGCCGCGCGCCGGCTCCGCCAACCAGGTGGACATGACCGGCAGCTTGGTTGCCGAGCATTTCAAGCCGCTCAAAGGCACCATCGCCCAGGTCGACGGCCAGCCGCCAGCGCTCGACGCCGCCGTCGTGGCGCTGACGGCGCTGTCGAATGTGTTGCAGACGGTGACCGCCAATCCCAACCCGCAGGATGCGATCAAGAAGCAGGGCGGCCTCGCCGAACTCACAGGCGCGGTCGCAAGGCAGGCGCAGATCCTGCCTTCGCCGATCAACGAGTGGCTGGGCGGCATTGCCGGCGACACCAGCGGCCTGTCGCAGAAGGCCGTAACCAACGAGCTCAACGCCATCTGGCGGGCCGACATACTGCCGTTCTGCCAGGCGGCGCTCAACAACCGCTATCCGTTCAGCCCGGACAGCGCGGTCGATGTCAATGTGCGCGATTTTCAACGTCTGTTCGGGCCGACCGGCCTGATCGATGCCTTCACCACCGACCATCTGATCAACTATGTCGACACCGCCAGCGAGCCGTGGAAATGGCGTGCCGATTTTGGCCTCGACCCGGCGGCGCTGGCAGCGTTCGAGCAGGCGAGGCATATCCGCGACGATCTGTTTCCGGGCGGCACCGGCCCGGTGATGAACTTCACGCTGGAGCCCAAGGACCTCTCCCCCAACGTGGCGCGTGTCACGCTCAACCTCGATGGCCAGAACCTCGTCTACTACAACAACGCCACCAGGCCGCAACCGATGACGTGGCCCGGCAAGGATGGCACCGGGGTGATCTCCCTCGCTTTCCAGCCGGTCGACGGCTCGCCCGAAGTGATGCTCAACGAGACCGGCAGCTGGGCGTGGCTCAGAATGCTGCGCGGCGGCCGCTTCGCCGCGACCAAGCTCACCGACGTCTACAGCCTGCGGCTCGGGACGAAGGGGATGTGGGCCGATTTCGAACTCAAAGCCGCCAGCGTCGAGAACCCCTACACGCTCGAAATGTTCAAGAAGTTCACATGTCCGCCGCAGATCTGATCATGCCCGGCTTCTATGGCAAGATGCCCGCCACCGGCGATTTCGTGACCCGGCGGCTGCCGGCGGATTTCGTGCGTGGATGGGACCGCTGGCTGGCGCAGCATATCGTGCCGCTGTTCGGGCTGGAAACCTGGCCGCAGCACATTGCGCTGCGTTTCCTTAGCGGGCCTGGTTCCTTCGGCGCCGCGGCCGGCATTGTACTGCAAAGCGCCGACAGGGTCGGCAGGCAATTTCCGCTGAGCATCGTCGCGCGTCTTGATGAAGCACCGCTGAAGCTTGCCTATGCCGATGCCTGGTTCGAAAATATCGAAAAAGCTGCCTTCGCCGCGCAACGGGGCGAGATGACGCCGGACGAACTCGACGCGGCGCTGGCCGCCCTGCCCGTTCCGGTCGTCGATGGCGAGGGCGATGTCATCGACGATCTCGTCATGTGGTCGGCGCATACGGATATTTTCGATGTCGACCAGCTGGCGCCGCGGCCGGTGCTGGAGCAGATCGCCGCCAGCCACATGGAGGCGAGCTGATGCAGATCTGGAACCAGATGGGCTATCCGCATCAGTTCACCATGGGCATGGACAAGGCCGGCCATGAATGGATCGTGGTCGTGGTCAAGGGTACTTTCGATTTTCCGACGAAGCCTGGCGGGCTGGTGCAGAAATCGGCCGAACAGGTTCCGCTGGTCATGGCCGACACGCAAACCGGCGTGCCCGGCTATTCGGCGACGTTGTGGGAGACGGATTTCGCCTTCCGCAAGCCGCGCTGCGACGTGATCGCCAATGGCTGTGCCTACGCGCCGGGCGGGCGTCCGGCCGAGCGCGTACCGGTCGGCATCAAGGTTGGCAACTGGTCAAAGTTGTTCGAGGTCGTCGGCCACCGCGAATGGCGCGCCATCGGCCCGCTCTTTACCGCCACGTCGCCGCAACCCTTCCTGAAACTGCCTATCTCCTATGATGTTGCCTGGGGTGGCGTCGACAGGCTGGATCCAGAGGACAAGCTTCCCGCCAGCTATAAATACAACCCGGTCGGAACCGGCTGGTCGCGGACCAAGAACCAGCGTCTAGTCCCAGGCCTGCGGCTGCCGAACACGCAGGCGGTCGGCGAGGAAGTGCGCTCACCCTTTGGCGACTACAGGCCGATGAGCTTCGGGCCGATGGGCCGCGGCTGGCCGGGACGCATCGAATATGGCGGCACCTACGACCAGAACTGGATCGACAATATTTTTCCGTTCCTGCCGCCGGATTTCGATGAACGCTATTTCCAGATGGCGCCGCCTGACCAGCAGATCGACCATCCGCGCGGCGGCGAGGACGTGCAGTTGATAAATTTGACGCCGGCAGGCAAGGAAAGCTTCCGCATGCCAACGACAGCGTTGCCGCTGACGCTGTTCAAAGGTCGCGAAAAAGCGTTCGAGGGCGAGCTTCTGCCAGATACGTTGTTGTTCGATCCGGAGAAGCGGCGGTTTTCACTGGTCTGGCGGGTATCGCAACGGATCCAGCGCACGATCCTCGATTTCAACGAATGCTGGGTCGGGCCACCTACGCGCGGAATGGAGCGCGCCAGGACAACGGGCAAAGTATATGTTCGCGGCTTCAATGCGCCGCCAAGAGATGAGGCCGACGCGGCATGAGCGCCAGTCTCGACATCGTCTCAGTTGGAATGGTCACCGCTGTTGGACTTGACGCACCGTCGAGCTGTGCCGCAATGCGGGCGAGATTGGACGGATTTCGCGAGACGAGATTCGTCGGCCCTGGCGGAGACTGGTTGATCGGCGCTCCAGTGCCGCTGCCGCGGAATTGGGTTGGCGAGAAGCGCCTAGAGCACCTGGCGGCCGGCGCGATCAGCGAAGCTTTCGCAAGTGGTGAAGCGGCGAGGGATCAGACGGCACTGCTGTTGTGCCTTGCTGAGGAGGGTCGCATTGGCTCGCCGGTGCGCGACAGCTCGCGATTTATGCGCGCAATTGCAAAAATTCTGGAGTTCGAGCCGCATATCGCGTCACGCATTATTACGCACGGCCGGCCGTCTGGACACGTCGCTTTGGATCACGCGCGTAAGCTGATCGCGTCAGGCGCTGTTTCGAATGTCATGATCGTAGGGGTGGACAGCTACCTCTCGACATTGGCAGTAGGCCATCACCTACGACAAAATCGCCTGCTGACTGCCGACAATGCCAACGGATTTATTCCTGGCGAGGCGGCCGCAGCAGTGCTTTGCGCTCGCAGCTCGAACGGTAGCCTTTCCCTCTTCGGTCTCGGACTCGCACGTGATCCTGCGCCAATCAACAACCCGCGTGATCTGCCATTGCGCGGGGACGGCATGGCCTCAGCCTACCGCTTGGCCTTGGATGAAACCGGCATTGGACTAAACCGCGTCGGCTACCGGATTGCTGACCTCATCGGCGAGCAATACTGGTTCAAGCAAACTACCCTTGCGAGCTTGCGCCTGGAGCGCGACGCCACAGGCTTTCAAGATCTCTGGAGCCCCGCCGAGTCTCTTGGCAACGTCGGTGCGGCCGTGGTCCCGCTCATGATCGGAATGGCGTACTTTGCGGCGCGCAAGGGCTATGCGGCTGGCAACCCCGTGTTGATCGAGGCATCGGGAGATGACGGAGCCTGTGGGGCTGCCATCGTCTCCGCGAGGGCTGCCTGATGTCAAACGTCTTTGCGAATGGGCTAGAGATCTCTGGCAAGGCCGTCCAAGCACAAACCATTGCTGCGTTTCCCGATGTGTGCTTCACGCCACCTCAGACGCCGGCGACGCCGCCAGGGGTGCCGATCCCCTATCCATCCTTCGGAATAGCATCCGACACCGAAAATGGCACTGGCAAAGTCCTCATCGGCGGCAAGACGGTGAACATCAAGAATAAATCTGATATTTCGCGGACCAGCGGAACAGAAGCCGGATGTGCGCCGAAAAAGGGAATCGTCACATCGAAGAATACAGGCAAGAAGTATTTCAACTCTTGGTCCAACAACGTCAAGTTCGAGGGCGAGCCGGTCATACGCTTCACCGATCTCGCAACGCACAACCACGCGTCGCCCGGTGGCCAAACTCCTCCTTGGCCGGAGATGGTCGCGGCGGCGCCGCCAAATCCCGACGGGACGAAGTGCATAGTTGGTGAGTATTCCTCGGATGCGGCGAAAGACTGTGCCAAAAACACAGACGCCGATGGTAATAAATACCAGTTCCACCACATTGTGCCCGATCGCACTTTCCGAACCGGTCGCAGAAAGGTCCGGGGGCTGAAGAATCCACGCGACTCACGAATGCCTGGCGCGCCCTCACACGGTGAAGGCATGTGCATCTGTCTTCCTCCTGATAACCACGTTGGATCGTCCAAAAGCACGGAGACCGCAGTTCACAAAGCCATGGACAGCAAGTTGACCGCTTTGGGCAAACAGGCGAGCACTAGAGCCAACCCAAGCGGAGTCGCCAAGATGAGCGACGTGAGAATTGACTGCTTGAAAGCGCTGAAGAAGCTCGTCCCCGACGTTATCACTGCGGAATGCTTCAAAGCTGCCACGAAGGCGGTGATGGAACAGACCGAACCGCATAAGGACAGGCTTGTGCGAGCAGAAAAGAGCCTGAACAATCTCAGTCCGACGGCGAGAGGAGTGTTGAATAAGCCATGGCCATAGAAATTCCTAAAGGCCCCGCTTCTCTGCGCGGCGGAGTTCTTACCACGTCGGGCACGTTTTACCTTCTATGCGACCACGAAGACGCCGAGGATGATGAGCTCGTAGTCGTGGGGGGCCGCCGTGACGGAAACCGTATCCCGCTGACGGGACTGACCGATCTCGAGGAAATCGTATCGCTCATTCCCCTGTCGGGCGTTTGGGCCGGTAGCGCCGAGGCGGCGGCAATGACTGCCGAGGGAACCGTTTTCTTTCTAACTCCGGCTGCGGCAACTCCAGATCCTATCCCCGGCGCTGGCTATAATCGAGCAGGCGCGCTGGACCTTGGCCGGATGACGACCCTTGTCCAGGCAGGTGATTATCTGTTTGCATTTGGTTTCGGCGGGCAGGTCTATCGGCGTACCCCAACGGAGAATTGGCAAAACCTGAATGTACCCTCCGAGGCAAGTGAGCCGGGATACGACCCATGCTTTTATGCAGTCGTTCTCGGGAAGAACGAGTTTTGCTTTGGTGGGACCGATATTTCTCGAGATGAAACAACCCCGGAGATGGAAGCAGCGAACAATGCCGGCGACGCTGATCTGCTTGCCGACCTCCTGCTGGCAGATGTTCGGCCGGATCGCACGACGCTGCGCATCTATGACGGACGCTGGCGTACGCTCGATTTCGACTATTCCGGTGCCGTCATCGAGATCCTGCCCGCTCCTGGTCGAACCTGGTACGTTTTCTCAAGTACGGGTGTGGTTTGGCGCACGACGGATTTCCTCGCCTTTGATGAAGTTGTTGCCCTCCCTGGCCGACGATATTTCTTCGACGTCAAGGCACGCGACAACGATGTGTTGCTCTTGCTGGGCAGTGGCCTCAACCTCCTGCAGGGCGGGGAAATCGTGCCTTTCGACCCTCCGCTGCCGTCCATCGAGTCAGCCTACGTGAGCATCTCCCCAACAGTTGGCGCAATCGCGGCAATGTTCGAGAGCGGCGTCATGTTTTTCGATGGCAGCCGGTGGGCGCGGCTTTATCCTATCTTCGAATAATTCAAGGCTCTTGTTTTTCGACATGGGCGGCAAGGAAAGCTCGCACCTTTGCTAGGTCGAGATCAGACACTCGCGTCCTTGTCGCCGATGGCTCCAACATTCGAAGCACAAACAGTTCCCCCGCTTCTGGGAATTCCGAATAGCGCTCCTTGGCGATGCGCAAGCCATCCGCCCGCGCCACTCGCAGCCCGTCGAGATGCGCTTCCAACCGTTCGATTAGTCGGGCAATGCGCACTTCGTCCATCTCGGGATTCTCCTCCGGATGTAGAAGTGCATCGTCATATACAATCCACAGAAAGGCCGCCATTTCCGCGTGTTGGCGCACTATCTCGGGAATGACGGGCGCCGGGATCAATTAAGGTTCACCGATCCACCACGAATTCGGTTCGTGGCACTAGCATGGCTCGTGACATAAGTTCCGCGGATGGTGATGTGCCCATCCTTCTCCAGGATTATCGTCGCTTTTCCGCATCTAAGTTCAACGCGATCTTCACCGCTGATGCGGGTATATTTGCCGTCGGCAATCACATGAGTGGGTCGCGTTCCCTTGGTTGGATCGACAATACGCCCAACAATTAAAGGGCGTGTGGCTTCGCCGCTTTCGAACAACAGTGCGACCTCAGCGCCGATCATATCCGAAGTAAGCTCAATAAGACTGCGAGCCCGGATGCCGTGATCTTTAGGATTCCCCACAAAAACCACCAATGGTGCGCTGGCGTCGAATCCTAAAAATATACCAATTACTACACCGTCAATACGCTTCAAAATGTCAGACATCTTATCACCTCAATTTTGCAGTATTTTACTGCCTTTCATTGTAATATCGCTTGACGCCTCCGCGCTTATCTTTCCAGATGCGTCAATCGAAATATTCTTTCCTTTTATTCCAATTGTTCCATCTTTTTTTAGAATAATCGAAGCTGCCCCACATTTAATCGTAATCGATTCTTTGGCCTCGATCGTCAGATTTTTTCCTACTATAATACCGCTGTCTTCTCCAACCTGTACAAGGCTGCCCTTTCCAATCTTCTGCTCATGTGCACCGTTAATCTGAGTTGCATCGTCTTCGCCAATCTTCGTGGATCGTTTTTTTCCGATTTCCGTCGACTGACCGCCACCAATCTTTATTCCTTGATCCGCCCCGATCTGAACGCTTTGGCCTGCACCAATCTCCCAACTGTCTGATACTGCGATTGTATGGCTCTGGCTAATGCCGACCGTGACAGTGCGGGCGGCGCCGATCGTGTTGGTCTGAACGCCACCCACAGTTCGGGTCTCGGCGGCGCCGACCGTGTCGATGCGTGCTGCGCCCACCGTGATGGTCTGGACGATCCCCACCGTCTGGGAATGATTGGCGTCGATGTTCTCCGTCGAGTTCGACACAACATGGATGGTCTCGTTGGCCTTGACCGTCAGCGAACGGTTGGCGCCCACCGTCTCGGTGTCGTTCGACCCGATGTTCGTCGTCTGGTCGACGCCGATCTTGACCGTCTTGTTGTTGCCGACGTCTTCATCGAGGTTATGGCCGACGGAGTGCTTGGCGTCATGGTCGATGCGGTCGGACTGGTCGTGCTGTACCGTCTTGTTGCGGTCGTGCTTGATCAGCAGATGATGGTCCTTCTGCGCCTGGAAATTGACCAGTTCGGAACCGGCCTTGTCCTCGAACATCAGCTCGTTGTAACCGCCGCCGCCTTTCGAGGAATTGGACTTCCAGCCCGATTGCGTGGCGTTGCCCGGCAGCGCGTAAGGCGGCATCTCGGAGGCATTGTAGACGCGGCCGGTGATGATCGGCAGGTCCGGATCGCCCTCGATGAAATCGACGATGACCTCCTGGCCGATGCGCGGGATCTGGATGAAGCCCCAGCCGCTGCCGGCCCAGGTCTGAGACACGCGCACGAAACAGGACGAGTTCTGGTCCTTCTTGCCGAGGCGGTCCCAGTGGAATTGCACCTTCACCCGCGCGTATTTGTCGGTGAATATCTCCTCGCCCGAAGGGCCGACCACCGTTGCCGTCTGCGGGCCGCGCATGATCGGTCTGGGCGTGATGCGCGGCGGCCGATAGGGCAATTTCGTCGGCGCTACGCCCAGCACCACCTTGAAATTCTCGATGTGGGCTTCGTTCTGGGTCCGGTAGCCCGGATCGAACAGGCGGTATTCGGCGCTCACAACCAGATATTCCTTGTTCTGGTCGTCGCGCGGAAAGCTTTCGAGCGTGAACTTGCAGCCGGAAAATAGGCCACGCACCGTAGCGACGGCGGTGTTGCGATGATGCACTGCCTGAAGTTCCTCGCGGCGGATTCCGGCGATCGTGTCGCCGCGCCCGACATCGAGATGCGCTCCGGGCTGGCGGTAGTTTTCGCCCGAAGCCTCCTTGTGGCTGAAGGGCTGGGCGGACTTCGCCATCAGATCGGCGCCGGGCTTCTCGAAGTCATAGTCCGTATGGGCATAGGCGCCTGGCCGCACCGCACTGCCCGGGATCCATTCGGTGATGTATTCGACGTCGCGTCGCGAGCCATAGCCCTCGAAATTATAAAGCACCTTCTCGTAGCCTGGAGCCGGCTTCAGCTTGCTCATCGCATCGCACAGCACGAGCGTGTGCTTGTCCTCATCATGCTCGAAGAAATAGAAAATGCCTTCGTGCTCGAACAACCGCTGCACGAAATCGAGATCACTCTCGTCATACTGGACACAGTATTCACGCGATGGGTAGGAGCCCTGCAGCCGCTTCTCGAATTTTGCGATGCCGTATTTCGAAAAGATCTTTTCGACGATCTCCACAGCGGTCATGTTCTGGAAAATGCGGCAATCGGTGGTGTTGCCGAGGAACCAGAGCCACGGCCTGACGGTGGCCTCGTAATAGGCCAGCCGATCCTCTATGCGCGTAAGCTTGAAATCCGACACCAGGCCGCTGAACCAACGCTTTGGATCGGATTCACCTTCGACCGAAACGACGCCGCCCAGCATCTTCAGCGGATCGACGTCGCGGCTCTTGCTGACGAACCCGACGGTATAGGCAAAACTTCGGCTGATCTCGTCACGACCGACGAGATGGGTGAAGGTCAGCACATCGGCGCCAACCGGCGTGTGTACTACCGTGGCACGTTCGTTCGGCATGGGGCGTGCCCCTCCTCGACGCGGCCGCCAGTGTGATGGATTGAAGCCCCCGCTCCGTAAACTGCATCACGCTCGGGAGGTTTTCGAATTCACCGCATCGGACCGAAGCAAGCCTAGCATATGTTTGATGGAGGCCAAACAGAAGCAATGTCTAAACCGTGGCGTGCATTCATGTGAGGCGCACCTCTCCCACTGCGCTGGCAAGATGCTAGAATGCCTGGGATTTCAGGTTTGCCAGTGGCGTCGAATGTTCATTTCGCTCCAGATCAGCAATGTTGACAGACTGCCGCCAGGCATAGCGACCAGCTATGCCGCCCGCGACCGCAGCTTCGAAATCGGGCGCGAAAATTGCGACTGGACACTTACCGACCCCGACAAGTTCATCTCGGGCCGGCATTGCGAAGTCCACTATCAGGCGGGCTCGTTCTGGCTTCATGACGTCTCGCGCAACGGCACTTTCGTCAACGGCTCCAGCCAGCGCCTAAATGCGCCGCATCGGCTGACCCAAGGCGACCGGCTGCTGATCGGCCGTTATGTCGTCGCCGTTTCGGTCGACGAAGAGCGCGTCGCCACCGGGCATCCGCAAGCCAGGACCGGTTCAACGCAACGCGAGTTGCCGCCCACGACGGGAAGGCCGCTGGAACCTGGCAGCGCGCCATTCCACAATCCAGCGGGGCAGCGCCTGACCGAGGCGGCGCCGGTGCCGACGTCTTCGGCGCTGCAGTCCACCCCCGCTGTTCCGGCCAAGCAGTCGGCGGAAGCGGACGGGATACTGCGCGATATCGCCAAGGCGGCCGGCTTGTCGCCGGAGCTGTTGCAGTCGCGCGACCCGCATGACGTCGCTGCCGAGATCGGTGCGGTGCTGAGAACCACGGTCGAGCAACTGTCCTTGCTGCTCAAGGCGCGGGCGGCCGCCAAGGTGCTCGCCAAAAGCGCGCACCGCACCATGATCGGCGCCGAGGACAACAACCCGCTGAAATTCGTGCCGGGCACCGACGACATACTCGAGATCATGTTTGCCAAGCGCCGGGCCGGCTATCTCGATGCCAGGCACAGCATCGAGGATGCGTTCCGCGACCTGAAGACCCACGAAATCGCAACCTACGCCGCCATGCAGGCCGCGCTCTCGAGGCTGCTCGACGACCTGTCGCCGGAGGCGATCGCCAAAAGAATCCCGCCTGCGTCCTTTTCGTCCAGGAAAAGCCAGGCCTGGGACGCGCTCGTCGCAACGTGGCGGACGATGGAGGACAAGCACGAAAACGGCATGCTGGATGTCTTCCTCGCCTATTTCGCCGAAGCCTACGCCAAGGCTGGCAAGCAGAAATAGCCGCGCTCGGCAAATGTCGTCGGCAACGCTCTTACGGGCTGTGTGAGGGCCCCCCTGGAAGAAGCCGCTTCCTTGATCATCCTGCTTTCCGATTTCAATCGGCTTGCGGTGCGACTAGGATAGCGCATGGGTGCTTGCCTGGCTGGCAAAGCGGCGTGGCTTGGGGCGTGTGCAGGAATGTCATGTTTCGGCAAGATCAGTCTTTCCATCCGGCTCGCTGTTGATACCCAGCCTGGTACGCGCACCTCGACGGTGGCGCGCCGATGAGCTCGAAGGACGATCCTCCCGAGCCGCCGGACAAAACCGTCATCCGCGCGCCACGACCAAGGCAAAAGCCGCGCGTGGCTCCCGATGGTTCCGGCGCGCCATCACCCGCCAGGGAATCGACAGTGTTCGACCCCGGCCTCGGCCGCCAAATGCCCCCCGGCTGGTCGTCCGGAGCCGTGGTCTTTCAGGAAGCCGGCCACGGGGCTGAGCCCGCGGCGGCACCGGCGTTGCGGCAGGACGCCTTGCTCGACGCCACCGCTGGCGTGAAGTATGCCGCGCCAAATCCTATCCTTGCCGCCGCGGCCCCCTTGCTCATGCTGTTCGGTCAGCTGCGCCTGATACCGGTCGAACGGCAAGCCGCGGCCTTGGCGGCGCATATCGCAGACGCCATCGAGACCTTCGACCACACCATCGCCAAAGCCGGTATTGGGAAAGAAGACGCACGGATCGCGAAATTTGCGCTTTGCGAAACCGCCGACGATCTGGTCGGCAACCTGCCCTGGGCAAACAAGGAAACCTGGCTTCAGCACAGTCTGGTGGTGCAGTTCTTCCACATACGACCGACAGGAACCGGCTTCTATGAAGCGCTGAACAATATCCTCGCCAAGCCTGAAGCGCATTACGACCTGCTCGAATTGATGCATGCCTGCCTGTCGCTGGGGTTCGAGGGCCAGTATCGGGGATTGTCCGGCGAACGCAACGCACTCGAGCGCGTCCGGCGCGACGTCTACGACACGCTGCGCTATTTCAGGCCGCGCGCCGCCGAGGACATTTCGCCCCGGTGGCAAGGCATGGCGGCGGCGATGGCCAGGCCAGGGGGGCGGCTGCCTCTGTGGGCGATCGCAGCCGCTGCGGCGACCCTGGTGACGGCGGCCTTTTTCGGGCTGCGGATCCTGATCACCGATGAAGGCGATGCAACCGCCGGCGCGCTGCTGGCGCTCAATCCTTCGACCCCGGTCGCCATTGAACGCGCCAGCGTGGCGGCACCCGCCGAACCGGTGCAAGCCAAACCGCCGCCACCCGCTCCCCCGGACACCACGCAGATCGACCGCATCCGCGCGGCACTCGCCCAGGAGATCGCCGCCGGCGGACTGAACGTCGGCACGAAGGGCGACTTCATTGTTGTCGAGATCAGCAACCAGCTTCTGTTCGCATCCGGCCAGGCTGAGTTGAAGGCACAGTTCCAGCCGATCGCGGCCGATATCGCCACGGCCCTAGACGCCGAAGCCGGACCGATCGAGATCGTCGGCCACACCGACAATGTGAAGCCGAAGAAGTCGAGCGCGTTCAAATCGAACTTCGATCTCTCGGTCGCCCGCGCGAAGGCCGTGCAGGCGATGATCGCCAGGCAATTGAAGGATCCATCGCGTCTGAGCGTGGACGGCAAGGGCGAAGACGAACCCATCGCCGACAACGCGACGGCGGACGGCCGCGCCAAGAACCGCCGCGTCGACGTGATGATCCCGAAACAGGCGACCTTGCAGACCGGATCGGCGGAGAACGGCAACTGATGCGCTGGCTGCTGCGGATATTCAGCGTGCTGGCCTTGGCCGGCTTCTCGGCCGCCGTCTGGTATGCCGGACCGCTGATCCGCTTCGCCGATACCCGCCCGCTCGGATCCGTGTGGCTCAGGGCGGTCATCGTCGGCGTGACGGTGGCCGTGCTGGCGTTGTTCTACGGCATCGGCTTCTGGCAAAGGCGCAAGGCGCAAAAGGCGCTCGAAGCGGCCATCGTGCGCAGCGACGAGCGCAACGACGATGCACAGCTGCTCGAAGCGCGCATGAGCGAGGCCATCGCGACGCTGAAGCGGACAAGCGGCAAGCGCAACTTCCTCTATGATATTCCCTGGTACCTCATCATCGGCCCGCCAGGTGCCGGCAAGACGACGGCTCTGGTCAATTCCGGGCTGAAATTTCCGCTTGCGGGCTCCGGCAATGCCCAGCCGGTGGCCGGTGTCGGCGGCACCCGGTCATGCGACTGGTGGTTTACCGATGAGGCGGTGCTGATCGACACGGCCGGCCGCTACACGACGCATGAATCGGACCGCGAGCGGGACAAGGCAAGCTGGCTTGCTTTCCTCGGATTGCTCAAGAAAAACCGCGTAAGGCAACCGATCAACGGCGTGATCCTGGCCATCAGCCTCGCCGATCTCATCGGCCTCAACGACCAGCATATCGAGGCGCATGTGACCGAGATAAGAAACCGCCTGCGCGAATTGCACGAGACGCTGAAGATCCAGTTTCCCGTCTATCTGCTTTTCACCAAGGCCGATCTCGTCTCCGGCTTCATGGATTATTTCGGCCAATTCGACGAAGCGCGCAGGCGTAAGGTGTGGGGCGCGACGTTCCAGACCGCCGATCGCACAAGGAATATGGCCGGCGAGGCGCCGGCCGAACTCGACGGGCTGGCGAAGCGCCTGGCGGAAGAAGTCGTCGATCGCTTGCAGGACGAGGCCGACCCGGTGGCGCGCATCGCCATCTTCGGCTTCCCGGCACAGTTCGGTGCCCTCGGGAACCGGATAGCGCAGTTTATCGGCAGCTTGTTCGATGCCTCCCGATCGCATGTCAATGTCAGCCTGCGGGGTCTCTATTTCTCCTCTGGTACTCAGGAAGGAACGCCGTTCGACCAGGTGCTGGGCACGATCGGCCGCAGCTTCGGCAGCACCTCGCAAGCGCATTTTTCCGGCACCGGCAAGAGCTTCTTCCTGCACGATCTGCTGACCAATGTGATCTTCCCGGAATCGGGCTGGGTATCCTTCGACCGAGCAGCCGAACGGCGCGCCAGGCTCGCGAGACTTGGCGGCCTCGCCGCCATTGCGCTGGCGGCCTTGGCGGCTCTCGGCGTGCTTGGCCTCAGCTTCTTCGCCAACAAGTCGCTGATCGCCTCCACCAGGCAGGCGATGGCACAGTATCGCGACAGCGCCGATCCGCTGCTCAAGAGCACGACGGTGACCGACGTCGACCTCGAAAACGTCATCGGCCCGCTCGACCAACTGCGCAACCTGCCGGCCGGCTTCGAGAACGGCGACCAGGCAAAGCCGATCGAGGAGACGTTCGGGCTCAGCCAGCGCGAGAGGCTGCTGTCGGCCTCCAGGACCGCCTACCGACAAGCGCTCGAGCGGACATTCCGCTCCCGGCTGCTGGTGCAGGCCGAGCGCACCATCCAGGCCAGGATGGCCGATCCGATCGCGCTTTACGAACCGCTGAAGATCTACCTGATGCTGGGCGGCAAGGCTCCAAAGGTCGATGACGAATTGATCGTCTCCTGGATGAGGCAGGATTGGGAAGAGAACCGCTATCCCGGCGAGAACAACCGCGAGGGCCGGGCGCAGCTCGAAAAGCATCTGCGCGCGATGCTGGCGCTCGACGACGCCTACGATCCCGTCTTTGAACTCAACCAGCCACTGATCGAGGCCGCGCAACGCTCGCTTGGGCGCATGAGCCTTGCCGACCGCGCTTCGGCGCTGATCAGGTCGGCGGTCTATGCCGCAAGGCTGGAGGACCTCTCCGTCGCGGCGAAAGCCGGCCCCGAGGCCCAGCTGCTGTTCGAACGCATGGATGGCCGCGATCTCACCGATCTCAACGTTCCCGGGCTTTACACGCGTGCCGGCTTCAACCGCTTCTTCCTGCCGCAGCTCTCGCGCATCGCGCAAATGCTCGTCAACGACCAGTGGGTGCTCGGCGGAGGCGGCGAACAGGGTGGCGTCGACCAGGACCTGCCCAAGCTCGGTCCCGAACTGATCGACCGCTACGGCAAGGAATTCTCCTCCGCATGGAACCGCGTGCTCGACCAGCTCAAGTTCAAGGCGTTGCTCAAGGACAAGCCGCAATATCTCGCGCTTTCCGCCCTCGCCGCGCCGGACTCGCCTCTCGATCAGCTGTTCACCGCGATCGCCGATGAGACCGCATTGACGAAGCCGGACACCACGGCCGAGGGCGAGAGCAGCGCGGCGCAGGAAGACCCCGCCGGCGTGGCCAAAGGTCTGGCACGCATCGGCCTGCAGATCGCCGGCGGCAAGTCGCAGAGCCGAGCCGGATTGGGCTCGACCGTCGCACAGAATGCCGGCGCGAGCGTCGAGGCACAGTTTCGACCGTTCCAGGCCCTGGTCAGCGGCGCCAGTGGACGGCGGCCGCTCGATGCCTTGACACGGAATTTCCGCGACATCTTTCAAAGCCTCAAGCTTTCGGCCGATGTCCCTTCACAGACCGAACGCGTCAATGCCAACCTGCAGTTGCAGATCTCCACGCTGCGCGCCAATGCCTCGCGTCTTCCGAAGCCGCTTGCGCGCATGGTCAACGCGGCAGCGGACGAGTTCGAAGGCAATGTCGCGCAAGCCTCGGTGGCCAACCTCAACCAGAACCTCGACCAGACGGTCACACGAGCCTGCGAGGAGGCGGTCAACGGTCGCTATCCCTTTGCCAGTGACGGCACCGGAGAGATCCCGATAGCGGATTTCGCCAAGCTTTTCGCGCCGGGCGGGCTGATGGACCGCTTCTTCGCGCAGAACCTTGCGCCGCTGATCGACATGACCGGCCAGGAATGGACCTGGAGACAGGATGTCCGCTCCAGCCGCGACCTGGCGAAGTCGACCTTGAAATCATTTCAGTCGGCCGCCGAAATCCGCAGCGCCTTCTTCCCATCCGGTGGCTCGGTGCCGTCGGTTTCGATCACCATCACGCCTTTTTCGCTGAACAGCGACGCTGATAACGCGGTTCTCGACATTGACGGACAGACCGTCCAGAGCAGTCAGGCCGGGAGCGCGCCAAGCACCGTGACCTGGCCAACCAGCACGGCCTCTGGTTCCGCCAGCCTTAGCCTGATGCCGGAAATGCCGGGCCGCGACTCCGCTCTCAAATTCGAAGGACCGTGGGCCTTCAAGCGTCTGTTGGACAAGGCGACCATCACCGCCAATGGCGCCAACACCGAAGCCCGCTTCGTGATCGGCGGACGAGACGTCGCTTACACGATGCAGGCCGGACCGGGGGCCAATCCATTCCTGCTGCCGGCCCTGTCCGGCTTCAGCTGTCCAAAGGCGTTCTGACATGGCTGTGTTCCAGCGCGCCGCCTGCCGCAGCCCTCATTTCGGTACTCTAACGTATGGGCTTGTGGCAAAGTGGCCTGGGCACGCCGCCCATGATTGGTCACAGAGGACGCTCGCGAAGCGCTTGGTGGCAAATTGAGTTCTGTCGCCCTTCCCATCGAAAGCTTCGGCGTAAGCCATAAGGGCTGCGTGCGCGACCACAATGAGGACAACTACCTGATAGAGCCGCAGACAGGCCTGTGGGTGGTGGCCGACGGCATGGGCGGGCACGAGGCCGGCGAGGTCGCATCGGCCAGCATCGTCGATCATCTGGCGACGATCGGCATTGCGAGCTCGGCGCCGGACCTTCGCGCGCGCTTCGAAGACCGGCTGAGCCGCGCCAATTCCGAGATCCGCGACATCTCGCGATCGCGCGGCATCACCATCGGCTCCACCTTCGCGGCCTTGCTTGCAATGGACGGACGCTTCGCCTGCTTGTGGGCCGGCGACAGCCGCATCTATCTGGTCCGCAACGGTGTGATCTTTCAGGTCTCGAAGGATCACACCGAGGTCCAGGAACTGCTGGACCGCGGCATGATCAGCGCGGAGGAAGCGCTTACCTGGCCGCGCCGCCATGTCATCACCCATGCGGTCGGCGTCAGCGATGAGCTCGAGATCGATTTCCAGCAGGGCGAGCTGATGCCGGGCGATGTTTTCGTCCTGAGCACCGACGGACTGACGGCGCATGTCAGCGACGCCGAGATCGAAGCCGCGGTGATATCCGCAACGCCGCAGGCGGCGTGCCGAAGCCTGCTGGAGACGGTGCTGGCGCGCGGCGGAACCGACAATGTGACCATCGTACTCGTGAAGATCGGCGGCGGGCGCAACGGCGCGCTCCATTCGGATCGGTCCGGAGCGGAGAGCCTGGCG
Source organism: Mesorhizobium sp. WSM4308 (assembly GCF_002294905.1). Lineage (NCBI taxonomy): Bacteria > Pseudomonadati > Pseudomonadota > Alphaproteobacteria > Hyphomicrobiales > Phyllobacteriaceae > Mesorhizobium > Mesorhizobium sp. WSM4308. The sequence continues at coordinate 172,402 of NZ_NSFW01000016.1, forward strand.
AGATGAGCGACGAGGACAAGACCCGGATATCGACGAACGACATCTATGCCGGCGTCGGCACGCAGCTCAGCGGCATTTACGAACTCGACGAGAGGATCGCCTCCGGCGGGATGGGAGAAGTCTATCGCGGCCACAATATCCAAACCGGCGACCATGTGGCGATCAAGATCGTACTGCCCGAATTCGCCCGCGATCAGACGATCCTGTCGCTGTTCCGCAAGGAAGCGTCGATCCTCAACCACCTGTCGCATGACGCGGTGGTGCGCTATCACGTCTTCACCATCGATCCGAGGATCGGCCGCCCCTATCTGGCGATGGAGTTCGTGGACGGCCAATCACTATTCGACGTGATGCGTCGCGGAGCGATGCCGGGGGGAGAAGTGCGGCGGCTTTGCCATCGCCTGGCTTCGGGGCTCGCCGCGGTGCACCAGGCGGGCGCGGTTCACCGCGACCTCTCGCCGGACAACATCATCCTGCCTGGCGGGCGGGTGGAGAGCGCCAAGATCATCGATTTCGGCATCGCCCGATCGGCCGCCGTAGGCGGTGAAACGCTGATCGGCGGGAAGTTCGCCGGCAAATACAATTACGTTTCGCCCGAACAGCTCGGTCTCTATGGCGGCGAGGTCAGCGAGCAGTCCGATATCTATAGCCTCGGACTGGTGCTCGCCGCGGCATTGCGCGGAAAGCCGCTCGATATGAGCGGCTCGCAATATGAGGTGATCGAGAAACGCCGGACCGTGCCGGACCTGTCTGACATCGACCCCGATTTCCAAGAGCTCATTGCCGCGATGCTGCAGCCGGATCCGCGCGATCGGCCGGCCAGCATGGCCGAGATCGCCAGGGCAACGCGTGGCGAGGATGTCGACGCGACATTGCCGCCGGCATCGTATGGTCCGCGTGACCGCGCGGGCTTGCCACGCGCCGGCTGGACGGCGCTGGCCGAGTCCGGGCCGCAGCCTTCGGCCTCCTCGGGCGAAAAGCACTTTGTTGAGCATGTGCGACCGGCGCACCTGTCACAACCCCGGCCTGCGCCAGCGCCCGCGCCGGCCAGCACGCCCATGCCGGCTGCGCCGCGAAAACCGTCGCGGATGCCGGCCGTCGCCGGCGGCCTCGTGACGTTGGCGGTCCTGCTGGGCGGCGGCCTTTACTTCAGCGGCGTCCTGGCGCCTCCGCCGGCCGAAGAGAAACTCAAGCCGCTGACACCGAAGCCAGTGCCCAAACCCGGTGTTGAAGCCCCCAAGCCGGTGGCTCAAACGCCGCAGCCGGATCAATCGAACCCTCAGCCGCCGGTGCAACCTCAGCCAGAGCCTTCAAAACCCGACAATGCCGCCACCATCGAGACGGTGAACCCACCTGCCCTGCCGGATGCACAGGTGAAGCCCCCGATGCCGGCCGAGAACCAGGCGGACGCCGCGGGCGAGCAGAAACCGGAGCCGGCCAAGCCTACCGACACCCCCATGCCGACCACCAGGCCCGAGGCGCCGCCGGCAACGGAAGCACGGCAACCCGCCGAGCAGGCGCCGGTAGCGCCCCCCGTCGGCAAGCCAGCGCCGCCTGCGGCCCAGCCCGAAACCACGGACAACAGTCAGGCGCAAGTGCCCCCGGTCGAGACCAAGCCTGCCCAGGAACCGACCGCGAACCCGCCGAAGACGTCCGCGCCAAGCCAGGCGGAGGCAGGGAGCAAGCCGGCGCAGCAGGCAAATCCGCCGGCGACAGAACCCAGTGCAACGGACCTGGTCGAGATCCTTTCCAAGCTGGCCAGGCCGGGGGCTTCCTCGCCGCCGGCCTCTGAAAGCCGGTTGCCGACGCAGCCGGCCAGCCCGCCGGCGAAACCGGCTGCCCCGCCCCCGACGGCCAGCCAGCCGATACCACCAACCTCGCCATCAGAGCCGACACAGATGGCGAAGCCGTCGCAGCAACCACAGCCACCGGCAACCACACGGCCCGATACCGAAGTCGCGATCGATGTGCCAAAGCCGGCGGTTCCGCCGGGAAAGCCGGTCGACGAGGCGGCGCAACGCGCCTCATGGGTGCGCGACTTCAGCGGCGGCGACTGTTTCTATGCGTCGCTGACATCGCAAACCGCCAGCTCCGCGGCCATCGAAGGCCTCGCGACAGCCGTGCAGCCCTTCGAGCAGATGCTCAACGATTTTCGCTCGAGGTTCCATCTCGAGCCGGACATCAATGTCCATCTTATCGAGCAGCCTCAGTGTGAAGTGACCAACTTCCTGCGCGTCCTCGACCGGAACCGTGTGGAAAGTCCGCAGCTCACTCTCGACCGGACATCGGTGCCGGATGGCGCGCCGATCAGTGGCACGCTGGTAACGCGTGGCGGGCTGGTTTCCAACGTCATGCTAATCGACCACAGGGGCATCGCCTTCAACCTCGATGATCGCATCGTGGCGCAGACCGACAAGGCGACCTTCAACATTCCGATCGGTCTAGGCGCCGCCGACAAGTCGGCCGGCAAACCCCTGCCGCAGATCATGCTGGTGATCGCCGGGCCGAAGGACATCCAAGCCGCGATGTTCTCGAAACCGACGCCGGTCTCCGAGCTTTTGCCAAAGATCCTCGAGGAGATCGGCGCCGACGGCTTGCAGTTCTCCGCCACCGCCAAGTATTTCCGGCTCGGCGGATAGATATGAACGCCGATGGACCTTCGCCCCTCGCATTCATTTTGCCGGCCTTCGTCACACGCAAAGCGTAGCTGGCTTCGATTGTTGGCGGATTTCTCCGGCCGCTTGGCATTCTCCGCGCTGTCCGGCGCGGCGCTGCTCGTTATCTTCTCGACCGACAGCGCGCATGCCGAATTCACCGTCTGCAACCAGACGCTCGACGTCGTCAACCTCGCCGTCGGACAGAAGGTCGACAATGCCGACCAGACCGACGGCTGGTGGACCATCGGCGCCAACCAGTGCGTGAACGTCATCCGCGAGGAACTGGCCAACCGCTACATCTACCTCTACGCGACCGACGTGTTCGGCCATGCGATCCTCAACGGATCGACCGAGATGTGCGTTGATCGGCGCCGCTTTTCCATCCGTGGCATCGAGGAGTGCTGGCAGCGCGGTCATATCGCGGCGCATTTCGTCGAGGTCGATACGCTGGAGCAGGTGCGCTGGACCTATTTCCTGACCGGAAATAGCCCGTGACGCACAGCATCGACACGAGCTTCAAACAGAAGAGACTGGCACGCCTGGCCGAGCGCAGACGCAAACTCTGGCGCCGCGTTGTTGCTGGCGTTGCAACGCTCACCGTCATCGCGATCGCCACCGGCTTCTATCTTACCAAGGACAACTGGTCGTTCGGCGACGAGGATGAGGAACTGCATCCCGTCGAAGGCATGGAAGACGTGCCGCCCGACGCCTCGGTCTATGTGCCGGCCATCATCGACCTTGCCGGTGACCCGATGTGGATCACGCTGGCGCCCGACGCGGACACCGCCACGAAGGGCCACACGGTTGCGCGCCCGGCCGAACTCGACAGTTCCGGGGCCTCGCCGCAGATCGAGATTCTGTCCGACGTGATGCTGAGCGCCAGCGAGAAGTTCATGACGACGATCCCGTCGACACAGGAGGATTTTGCCTTCTTCAAGGCGCAGCGGCAGACTGCTGCGAAGTCTTCAACCGCAGCGCCTGACGATCAGCAGCCGACCTCGCCCGCACCTGCTGTGGCGCCCAACGACCAACCGGGCGATCTGGCAAACGACCTGCAGGCGCCGCCGGACGAGGGCGAGATCCCCGCCGGCTCGGCGCCCAAGGCCGACGCGGACGACCCCGAGGCCGGCTGGGGCGAGACCATCGACCAGGGCGAGGCAGCGCTCCCCGCCTTCAAGAAAACCGCGATCGAAAACAACACCACCGTCGCCACCGTCACCAGCGAATATCAGCGCTTCGCGGCGACAGAGGACACTTTCGTGAAAATCCTCAACGACCGCAGCCTGGATAGCGTGGCGCTCGACGCGCATTTCTCCGCGGACGACGCCAGGCTTGCCGGCGAGGCGCTGAAGGCGGTGTTCAAGCGCGACGGGCTCGAGGCCGGTTTCGTGGTCGCCATGCGCGGCTTCCGGCCGAACCGCGAGACGACCACCATGTCGCTGATGCAGGTCTCGGTCTACGCCAGGAACGTCTATGTCGGCACGCTGACGCGCAACACGGCGGGCGCCTTCGTTTCCGGCGTCGACCCCTGGGTTCGCGAGGACCTCTTCAACTATTCCGGTGCCTCGGACCAGGGCGGGCCCAAACGGCAGTACCGCCTGCTCGACGCGATCTACTCGACCGCGGCACGAAACAAGGTGCCGACCAGCGTGATCGGCGAAGCGATCATGTATCTGTCGAGGGGACAGGATCTCGACGCTTTCGCCAGCGAGGACCAGCGCCTGGTGATGATCTACTCACAGACGCCGCGCGACCAGGGCGAGATCTCCGGACGGGTGCTTTACGTCGGTGTCCTGGGTAAGGACAAGAACCTCGACTGCTTCGTCTTCCAGCAAAGCGACGGCCAATACGCCTGCGTGACCGGCGATGATCAGGTCCGCTCGCTGAACGTCACCAACGGCATGGTCACGCCGGTCGCCGGGGTGATGACGTCGACCTTCGGCCCGCGCAAGCATCCGATCCTCGGGACGGTTCGGATCCACAAGGGCGTCGACTGGGCGGCTCCGGTCGGGGCGCCGGTCATGGCCGCCTTCGACGGCGAGATTTCCTTCCAGGGCGATGGCGGCAGCTATGGCAATCTGGTCAAGATCACGCATGCCAACGGCCGCGAGACGCGCTACGCGCACATGCAAAAATTCGCCATCGCAAGCGGCGTCGGCACCAAGGTGAAGGCCGGCGACGTCATCGGCTACATCGGCACCACGGGGCTTTCGACCGGCCCGCATCTGCATTTCGAGCTCTACGAGAACGGCGAGGCGATCGACCCGCTCGGGACAGTCACCACGGTCGCCACCGCCGTTTCCGTCAGTTCCGGCGGGCCCGGCGATTCCGCGGTCGAGACGCTGACCGACCGGATCGTCCATGTCGAAAGCGGCGGCAGCGCACGCGCCAAGAATCCCAACTCGTCGGCAACCGGCGCCGGCCAGTTCATCACCAAGACCTGGATCCGGATGATGAATACCTATCGTCCCGACCTTGCCCGATCGCTTTCGACCGCCGACCTGCTCGCGCTTCGCTATGACGCGACGCTGTCGCGCGAAATGGTGCGCAACCTGGCGCGCGAAGGGGAGGCCTATCTGCGCGCCCGCGGCCACCAGATTACCGCCGGGCGTCTTTATCTCTGCCACTTCCTTGGCATGGAAGGAGCGCACCAGGTGCTGGCCGCGTCCGGCTCGTCGCAATTGACCGCCGTTCTGGGCGCAGCCGTGATCCAGGCCAATCCGTTCCTGACCGGCAAGACCGTCGGCTACGTCATCGATTGGGCCGAGCGGAAAATGGGGCAGAAAGTGCCGCGCGTGGCGACCGATCAGAGCCAGCCGGCGACAACCACGACCGAGGTCCGGCAGACGTCGCCGGAGTTCGAGAAATACAAGCAGGCGATAACCGCGTTGCTCAATTCAATCCAAGAGACGCTTGAGCCGGGCTGAGCAATTCCAGGAATAGTGTGAACGGTTTTCCCGGGAAAAGCGCGTAGCGCTTGCCCTCGGTAATTGCGTCAAAACAAAGAATTGGATCGTCCCGGCTCAAGGGCGGCACGATCGCCTGCTCGATCGGTTTTGACACCGGCATTTCGGCAAATATTTGCTGAGGCCAGGTGCATTCGGTGAACCTAAGCCGTCGTCGGGGCTACACAAGCCTGAGAGCCATTTTGGCAGAAGCGACTTATGGCTGACGAAATGAGCATGCGCAGAGATCGATAGCGTGCCCCGATGGGCCGGAGGGCTGATCCATGAAACTGTTTGCCATCCTTTTGAGCGGAGTTGTCCTTTCCATCCTTGCCGCCTTCGGCGTCCAGGCCGCAACGGCCGGGGGCAAGCGTGTCGCGCTGGTCATCGGCAACAGCAAATATGTCAACGCCGTCGCCTTGCCCAACCCGGCGAACGACGCCCACTTGATTGCGTCGACGCTGCGCAACGCCGGCTTCGACGTGATCGAAGGCGTCGACCAGGACAATGCCGGCATGCATGGCCTGATCAGCAAATTCACCGAAGAATCCTACAACGCCGACCTCGCGGTCATCTTCTACGCCGGCCACGGCATGCAGGTCGACGGCAAGAACTATCTCATACCGGTCGATGCCGATCTGACCTCGCCCGCCTATCTCAAGACCCGCACGGTTCAGATCGACGAGTTCATGGCGGCGCTGCCTGCCGATCCCGCTGTTGGCATCATCATTCTCGATGCCTGCCGCGACAATCCGCTGGGTCGTACCCTGGCTGCGGCTCTGCCCAAGAGCCGCTCGCTTGGCGCCGGCCTCGCGCCGGTGGATGCAAAGGCGGACGGCGTCGGCACCGGCGGTGTCCTGATCGCTTACGCAACCGATCCCGGCGCTATCGCTTTCGACGGTGACGGCTTAGACAGCCCCTACTCGCTGGCGTTGGCCAAGCACCTGACTGAACCCGGTGTCGAGATTCAGAGCGCGCTGACGCGCGTGCGCGGCGACGTGACGGAAGCAACGCAAGGCCGGCAGCGCCCATGGCACAACGCATCGCTGGGACGCGAGGTTTTCCTTGGCAAGCCGTCGGCACAAGCCGCGGGGGCGCCGATCGCCGATGCAGCTGGGACGACGGCCTCGCCTGCCCCCGCGCCGTTGGCCAGCGATCCGCCGTCCTGGGAGGTCGAGCAGCGGCTTTGGGACGAGGCTTCGAAGAAGAATGCCATTCCCTATTACGAGGCCTATCTCGACCAGTTCCCGAGCGGCCCCTTCGCCACGGTGGCAAGGCTCGACATCGACCAGCTGAAGGCCCCCAAGGCGGGCAAGCAGGTCGCGGCGCTCGACACGAGCGATGCGGACGCGAGTGCCGGCTCGGCCGTTCGTACCTCAGCCGCCGACCAGGTCCGCGCCGCACCACCGAAGAAACAGGTCGTGCAGAAGACCCGCACGCTGAAACCGGTGGCGCAGCGGAAACCGCGAAGACAGCAGATCGTCGAGCGCTGGCGCAACAGGGAGATTGTGATGCGCGACGAGCCGCGCCGGAGAGACAACAATGACTTCCTGACCAAGGCGCTGATTTTCGGCAGCGGCGTCGTGATCGGCGGCGCGATGAGATATTGATCATGGCCAGTCAAAGGGAACCTGCTCTGGACGAGTTCCCTTTTGCCGCCATCGCTGTCGACGGATCGGCCTGGCGGCGACCGCCTACTCCGTCCTGATGCGCATTTCCACGCGCCGGTTGACCGGATCGTAAGGATTGGCGACACGCGGGTGCGACTTGCCAAGGCCGATTGCTTCAAGCCTGGCAGGTTCTACGCCGTTCGCTTCGAGGAAAGCCGCCACCGACTGGGCCCTCCGCTGCGACAGGTCCTGGTTGTAGCGATCCGGGCCGGTTGCATCGGTATGACCTTCAACGACAAAGCTGAACGTGCTCAGCCGATTGTCCTTCAGCGCCTTGGCGAACTCGTCGAGTTCGGTACGCGCCGTCTGGTCGAGTTGCGCGGAATCAAGGGCGAAATTGATCATCATGTCGAGACCGGTCTTTTGTGCAGCCGAGCCAGTCTTCTCGGCCTTGCTCTTGCACTCTTCCTCCGTGCCGACGCAGATGCCGCGCGCGGCACCCAGATTGCCGGGCTGTCCGGCGAAGAACTTGACGATGTCTTCCGATTTCTGAAGCGGATCGGCAAAGGCGTGCGTTGCAAGAAGCATGGCCGCCAATGCCAAGGCTGAACTGCCCCATCGCATGACCGTCACTCCTGTCCAAGAGGATTTCGCTGGCGCATCATATCAAATCGGCAAGCGATTGTCTGTGAACAAACGCAAGCCGCCCTTGGCCGCCCCCTGCCAACGACTGACGCTTGACCGGCGCTCGGCCACAGGCTTGAGTGCTGTTCTGGTGGTTCTTGGGGTGTGGCAGCCATGGCCAATGAACTCGGATACAGAACGGCACGGGATCTGTTTCTCGCTTGTCCCGCCATCGCCAGGGACATGAAGTCGCTGGCCACCGGCCAGCCGCCGCTTGATTTTTGCCGAGCCTTGCTTGCCGGGCGCGTGCCGGAAGAAGCAGTCACGTTCTGTGCCTACCTGCTGCCCGAGCGAGCCGCCGTCTGGTGGGGACATGAATGCCTGAGCAATCTCGCCGAGCTCCTCGCGGACCGGGATCTCGAATTGCTGGCGCTTGTCCACGACCGCGTCGGCGAACCTGACAATCCCCACCATCAAGCAGTCTTGAGCAATTCCCTGGACCTGCCGCCGGCGACGCCGGCCGCCTGGATCGCTCTGGCAGCGGTATGGCGCGATCCGACCCTCGACATGGTGTCGACCGGATTTCCTGCCGCCCATGCCGTGAATGCCGGAATTCTGGCCGGGCTGGCCCGCGCCTCGCTGGCGGACCGGTTTTCCGTGCTTTCGGCCTTTGTCGAAATGGGCATCCAGATGGCGGAGATGGCGACGTAACGGCATTCGCCGATCGCTGCCCGTCATCGCTGGTATCAGGCCGGCATTATTGGCAGCCGCCTTGCGCCCATCTGGCCAGCGCGACCTTGAAGCGGGTACCGAGCGGATGCTGCAGGCGCAGGACCGAGACGTCGTTGGCGGCGAAATTTTTCGCCTGCTCGCAAAGCCGGACCTCATTCCACTCATGGCAGTTGTTGCAGTGCTTGCCTTGCCAGACCGATTTGTCGAGGCCTTCCACCGGACTGAAAAGCGGTTCGCTCTTGATAAGTTGGGCGATGCTCTTGCCGTCGATCGCGGGGTCGCCGAACTTCACGGGACGATCGAAAAGGATAGGACCGTCTGTAGCCAGCTTCGGGATTTTCGCACGCAGCGTATCAAGCGCAAGCTGGTCGGCATTCTGGCCTGGCGAAGCGCCGGTGTTGCGCGTGTCGGATCCGGCTTCAGATTTCGGGGGGCTCGCCTCGCCGACGATCAGCGGCGCCTTGAGATCGACCTTGTGCAGGACGACCTCGGTGGTCAAGGAAACATTGATCCAGGGGCGTTGCTTGCCGGCGGTCGCCTTGAAGACGTCGCTGGTCACCCTGTTCATCGCTTCGGTGATGGAGACATTGGATTCCCCAATGTGCTGAAGCAATGCCGTCGTGAAGGGCGAGTGATCGCCGGACCCGTCATAGGCGAGCTGGTTGGGACTGGCGGCAAAGGCGACGAGCGTTCCGGCGCCGCCATTCTCGATCGGAATTTCCGCAAGGCCGCTGCTTGCACCCTTGACGCCGGCGGTCTTTGCCAGCACCTCGGCCAGAGGATTGTCCCGGCATGCGTCCAAAAACACCAGCCTTATGCTGGTCTCGCGAGACATCTGGCGCAAAATGAAATCGACCGACACGGCCTCGAAGTCGAGCGAGGTCTCGTCCTCGAGCGCGGCATCCACCGGAAGCAGATAGTTCTTGCCTGAAACCTGCAGGCCATGGCCGGCATAGAAGAAAAGCGCCACATCGGCGCCGCGCACCTGCTTGGCGAACTGGGCGACCGTGGCCTGCGTCTGCTGCTTGGTGAGGTCGAAGCCGGATATCACCTCGAAACCAAGGTTCTGCAGGCGATCGGCCATCGCTTGGGCATCGCGTGCAGGATTGGCGAGCGGCGCTGCGTGCTGATATTGCGAGTTGCCGAGCACCAGCGCGATACGGCGCTCGGCACTGGCGGCCGTCGAGGTCAAAAGCAGGACAAGGGCGACAAGGCCGGCGCCGCGAAGCAAGACGGCGCAAAAGGCCATTGTACGGGAACCCACCCCGACCTCAGTTCGCGAGCTTCATGGCGGAGAACTCGATCCGCCGGTTGAGCGCCTTGTTCTTCGGCGTGTCGTTGGCGGCAACCGGGCTCTCCTCGCCATGGCCGGCGGCAGTGATCTGCTGACGCGGCACGCCACCGGCGACCAACGCATCGGCAACCGCCTGCGCGCGCCGTTCGGAGAGCGCCTTGTTGGCCTCGGGCGAGCCGTCCGAGTCCGTATAGCCGGAGACCTCCACCTTCAAGGTCGGGCATTTGCCGACGACACCTTCGACTTCGGTGAGCAGCGGACGGCTCTTGGCATCGAGCCGGGCGCTGGCCGGACGAAAGTAGATGGCGCCGGTGCGCGACAACACGGCAAACCGGTTGAGGCACTCCTCGTCGCTGAAATTGGCCTTCGCCGCGTCGGTGGCCACGGGACCGACATCGGCGGTGCCGGCAGCGACCGTCTGCACCGCGGCCGGCTTGCTGCCTTCGGCGACGAAGACGAAGTCGAAGGACACCGAGGCGGTGGGCACGATGTTCGTCACATTGGCGGCCTGCTGCAGCTTGTCGACGTTCGGCAGCAGGCCGAAATCCTCGACATGCACCGCGACGGGAGCCTCTGACGCGACGGAAACCTGGGTGTCGCTGATCATGGTGACGACGACGCTCGCCTCCAGATCCTTGTCGACGCCGTGCAGGCTCAGCCGGAACGGCAAGCTTGCCTTGATCCGGCGTTTGGCCGGCAAGTCGGCAAAGGCCCCCGGGTCCACCTTCGCCGTCAGCTCGGCCGTCGGATACTTGAATGTTTCGAAGAACAGGAAGCGCATGCGCACATTGCGCAGGTCGACGCCGGTGTCGACGGAATTGAGATCGAAGCTGACCTTGGCGTCACCCGCAGCGCTGAGCGTGCCGGTGATATTCCTGATCTTGTTGGTCTCGACGATCGTGTTCTTCTTGACCGACTGATAGGTGAGCACCGAGGCGTCAGGATCGAGCGTCCAGTTCGGCGCGGCGTTGGCGGCGTGCGGTTCGAAGACCAGCAAGCCCAGCAGCGCGGCAAGGACCAAACTAAAGGCTCCGGCCTTCGCGCGCACTTTTCGACAGAATACGACGACTTCGAACATGGAACGCCCCCGCCAGGACAACCTATCTCGATACCGCAGGAGATGGCAGCATAGAGCAGTTGCCCTTGCTTGGCGAGCGGTTACGGCAGGCCATGGTAGCCGCGATGCCAGGGTATGAAGTTACCTTGTTGATCTCCGTCACCAGCTGCTACCACCGCCGGAACTACCGCCACCGTTACCTCCACCCAAAGGAGCGACGACCGGCGGGGCTTCGGTTTGGGCCGGCTCGATCGTGCGAACGGCCTTCGCCCGGTGTTGGTGTTTCGTCGTCGAGGCCGGATCGACCCTGGGCGTCACCGTTGTGCACCCGGCAACAGCCAGAGCGCCGGATAGAATTGTCGCGACGATTGCCTGTTTTGATGCCCAACCCACCACATTGCCTTCTTGTTGATCAGGCCGCACGAAATCTGCCCCTGCCGTTGGAACATTAGAGATCGATAACGGTTCTTTCGCTTATACCGCTGTGTGGTGTCGGCTGAAGGTCGCTTGAGCAACCCGAGCGGCTCGCGCCCATGATCTCTTAGCCGCGAGCTCTCAGACGTCGAGCTGAAGACCCTAGGTCGAAGACGACAGGCTGCGGACGCCGCTGAAAGCTAAGAACAGGAGCTAATCATGAAACATCAGACACTTGAGGAACTGCAGTCGATCGCCGACATCAATCCGAAGGCGCCGGCTCTGCCGATGACCAAAAAGCAACGGATCGAACGGTGGGCAGAACTGCTCGAAATGAATCCGTCGCGCTGCCTGACCGCGCTCACCGGTACCGAGCGTCTTAACTCCGGGCTCCGCGAAGAGGCACGGGCAACCGGGTCGCCGATCACGGTTGCCTTCGATGATTCATTGCTGCGTGCATCGGGCCTGAAATCGGACACTTACGGCGAAGCCAAGCGCTTCTTCGAACTGTCCGACTGGCAGTTGCACGACATCGTCTGCAGTTGCCATGCCGGTGCCACGATGCGGGCCGACTGGGCGGCCGGCAGAGTGCGCAGGGTGCTCGGAGGCAGCAAGGTTCTTGCATGGCTGAGAAGTATAATGGTGCACGGTTGAGCGCCAGACGCTAGGTCAGCGAAGACGCCACGCCGCCTCGGCTGCAAAATTGCCAGCTGGCGAGGCGGCGCTCGCTGGCCTGCGGGGTTTTGCGGAGCATGTCCTGGAGTGGGGCCGGCGACTTGGCCTTGCTGCGTCATGGAAACAGGTACTGGCGGGGTGCATCGATGGTCAGGCTCCTTCTCCTCGTGGCTGCGGCGCTTGCCCTCACTTGCGGCGGGACAGCGGCGGCCAAGCTGGACCTCGCCACTGTCAATCAAGCGCAATTCTCAGCCGAAGGATCGAAAGGCTTCAGCCCGGTTATCCTGAAAGCGCAGATACTTTTGGATCGCGCCCGCTTCTCGCCAGGCTTGATCGAGGGCCGCTTCTCGGAGAACG
>NZ_NSFW01000017.1:0-183006 GCF_002294905.1 Mesorhizobium sp. WSM4308
CCCCCCCCCCCCCCCCCCCCCGTGGACCGTGGCCGGCGTCGAAGGTCGGTCGGACGTCGCAGCGTCCAGCGATTTCAAAACTTCCCGGCTCTGGGATTGTTCCGCGCCGTCAGCCCCAAAAAGGCCCCACCGGCAGGACCGGCGGGGCATTGATCGGAGGTCTGCGATCGCCCGCGAGGCGATCCCTAAAGCAACGGGAGGGGCATGCGAAAAGTTTCACCGTTCCGTGCGCCGGCTGTCGCCGATGGCGGGTCTCAGCCGCTTGCTGCCCGGCGGCCCTGGCCGCGCCGGGCCAGAAGGTTCGCCACCACCAAAAGCACGATCGACAGCGCCATCATCAGCGTCGCGGCGGCAGTGATGGCGGGCGAGAGTTTTTCGCGCAGGCCGATGAACATTTCGAGCGGCATGGTGCGCTGGCCGGCGCTGGCCAGGAACTGCACCACCACCACCTCGTCGAAGGAGGTGACGAAGGCGAAGGCGGCGCCCGAAAGCACGCCGGGCAGGATCAGCGGCAGCATCACGCGGAAGAAGGCGGCCAGCGGTTTCGCGCCGGAAATGGCCGCGGCGCGCATCAGATTGCGGTCGAAGCCGGTGAGGCTGGCGCCGACGGTGACGACGACGAAGGGACTGGCAAGCGCGGTATGCGCCAGGATAATGCCGGTATAGGTGCTGGCCAGCCCAATGCGGGCGTAGAACAGGTACGAGCCGACGGCGGTGATCACCACGGGCACGATCAATGGTGACAGAAGCAGCGGCATGACGATGCGGCGGCCGGGAAATTTTTCGTTCGACAGCGCAATCGCCGTCAGCGTGCCCAGCGTGGTGGCGATCAGCGTCGTGCCGAAGGCGACGATCAGGCTGTTGCCGATCGCCGATTGCCAGCGCTGCGTGCCCAACACCACCTCATACCAGCGCGTCGACAGGCCCTCGAGCGGGAAGACGAAGAAGGCGCCGCTGTTGAACGAGAGCGGCACGGGGATGAGGATCGGCACCAGCAGGAACAGGATGACCAGCCCGCACCATAGCCAGAGCAGCGCCACGCGGATGCGTTCACCAGGAGTGGGGTAGGGCGAGAGCAGCATGGCTACACCATCTTCAGGCGCTCGAGGCCGAGGATGCGGGCGAAGATGCCGAACAGGGCCAGGGTGAAGACCAAGAGGATGAAGGAGAGCGCCGCCGCCATCTCCCAGTTCAGTTCGACATTGACGTAATTGGCGATGAAATTGCTGATCAGCTGGTCGCTGGCGCCGCCGATCAGCGCTGGGGTGATGTAGTAGCCGAGGCACAGGATGAAGGTGAGCAGGCAGCCGGCCATGACGCCGGGAAAGACCTGCGGGAGGTAGACGCGGCGGAAGGCGGTGAAGGGTTTGGCGCCGAGCGAATAGGCGGCCTTCATCTGCGAGGGCGCGATGGTGCGCATGACGGAGTAGATCGGCAGCAGCGTGAACGGCAGCTGGATATGCGTCATGGCGATGATCAGGCCGATGCGGCTGTACATCAAATCGAGCCGCTCGGAGGCGAAGCCGAGCCATAGGAGCAGGTCGTTGACCAGGCCGAATTTCTGCAAGAGCACCGTCCAGGCGGCCGTGCGCACCAGGATCGAGGTCCAGAACGGCAACAGCACCGCCACGATAAGGATCGCCGCCAGCCCCTTCGGCACGCTCGCAATGAGATAGGCGAGAGGAAAGCCGAGCAGCAGAGTGGCAATCGTGACGGCGGCGGCGACGAAAAAGGTGCGCAGGAACACCTGCAGGAAGATCGCCTGTTCGGGCGGCACCCGCTCAATGCCGCCATCGGCGTTCCATCGGAGGTCGAGGGCGCTCAACAGGTAAAACGAGGTGATGGCGTGGGTGCCGTTGGCAATGGTCGGCCATGTGGCGGGCGCCGACCAGAAAGGCACGGCTTTCATGATCTCGAGCGGCGACTTTCCGGCGGCGCCTTCGAGCTGGCGCACGGTCTTCAGCGCCTGGCTGCGGGCGCCGGGCAGCCGGGCGTTCAGCGCCTTGGCCAGTTCATAGGCGGTGCCCTTGGCCTGGCTTTCACTGAGATCGGCGGCGAGTGCTGTGAAGGCGGCGTCCGCAGGCAGGCCCTGGCCGTTCCAGCCGGCGAGGGCCACGCTAGTGCGCGGCAGTGCGTCGGCGATGGTCGGGTCGTAGACGGCGCGCGACAGCAGCAGCACGATCGGGATGCCGAAGCTCAGGGCTAGCAGCAGGAGCAGGGGCGCTGCCAGCGCCAGCGAACGCAGCCGGTCGCCGAATTCGGCGCGGTGCAGCGCCGCCGACGCGGTTCCGGGATCCGCGCCGGCGGCCGGCCGGCCGCGGGCCAGCGCGGGCCGGTCGAGTTCGCTGGGCTGCAGCGCCGACATGCTTACTGCGCCAGCCAGGCGTTGAAGCGCTTGACCAGGTCCTCGCCATAGTCGCCCCAGAACTCGGTGTCGGCGACGAGGTAGGCGCCGGCCAGATGGTCGGGCGCGTTGGGCAGTTTCGGCAAGGCGTCGGCCGCCACGAAGGAGGCCGCGTCGGTGCGCACCGGCCCATAGGTGATGTAGCTGGCGAGCTTGGCATTGTTTTCCGGCTTGGAGATATAGGCCAGGTATTTGTAGGCGAGATCCGGGTTCTTGGCGCCCTTCGGAATGGCGATCATGTCATATTCGAGGATCTGGTTGTTCCAGACGATCTTGAAGGGCTTCTTGTCGGTGTCGATGGCGTTCTGGATGCGGCCGTTCCAGGCGGTGGTCATCACCACTTCCTTGGAGGCGAGCAACTGCGACGGCTGCGCGCCGGCATCCCACCAGACGATGTCCTTCTTGATGGTGTCGAGCTTCTTGAAGGCGCGGTCGACGCCTTCGGGCGTCGCCAGCACCTTGTAGACGTCGGCGGGCGCCACGCCGTCGGCCATCAATGCCCATTCCAGGTTCTGCGCCGGGAATTTGCGCATGGCGCGTTTTCCCGGAAACTTCTTGGTGTCGAAGAGGTCGAGCACCGAGGTCGGCGCCTCCTTCAGCACGGTCGGGTCATAGGCGAGGATGTCGCCGTAAGCATCGAGGCCGACACCACAATCGAGCGCCGAACCCTCGATGAATTTGTCGCGCGGACCGATCTTGGAATAGTCGAGACGCTCCAGAATGCCGGCGTCGCAGCCCTGCAGCACGGTCGCGGTTTCGACCGTCACCAGGTCGATCGGCACGTTGCCGGTGTCGACCATGGCTTTGACCTTGCCGAGATCGCCGAGATATTCCTGCTCGAGGATCTTGGCGCCAGTTTCCTTGCTGAACGGCTCGAACCAGGCCTTGCGCTGGGCATCCTGCCAGGCGCCGCCGCTGGCCATGATCGACAATTCATCGGCGAGTGCCGCGTGGCCGATGCTGAACAGTGCGGTGGCCGCGGCGAAAGCGAGCATCCGGGTCTTTGCGATTTTCATTTTTCTTCCCCTGTTTTTGAGATGGATCTGTTCTTGGCTTGGTTCAGGATGGACCTATCCTGGCGGCGCCCGTTCCGGCATCGGTGGGAAAGGCGCGGCAGTCCTGGGGCGCGCAGGAGACCGTGACGGCCTCGCCATTGGCCATGGTCGCCTCGGGGCCAACCTTGACGGTCAGCACCTGGTCGTTGCCGAGCCTGGCCAGAAGCCGCAGGTGGTCGCCGAGATAGATGCGGCCGTCGACCGTCGCGGGCAGGGCGTTGGCGCCCGTCGGCATAAGGCTCAGCCGCTCGGGGCGGATGGCGACATGGCAGGCGGCTCCCTGCGCCACGCCGATGGCGAGCGCGGTCAGCTCGCCGCCGCCGGTGAGCCGCACACGGCATTCCTTGCCCGAAACGCGGTCGACGACGCCTTCCAGCGTGTTGTTCTCGCCGATGAAGCTCGCCACGAAGGAGCTTTGCGGGGCGTTGTAGAGATCGTCGGGCGAACCGAGCTGGGCGATGGCGCCATTGTTGAAGACGGCGACACGGTCCGACATGGTCAGCGCCTCGCTCTGGTCATGGGTGACGTAGACGATGGTGACACCGAGCATGGTGTGGATCCGCTTGATTTCGAGCTGCATGTGCTCGCGCAATTTCTTGTCGAGCGCGCCGAGCGGCTCGTCCATCAGCACCAGGCTCGGCTCGAACACCAGCGCGCGTGCCAGCGCCACGCGCTGTTGCTGGCCGCCGGAAAGCTGCGCCGGCTTGCGGTCGCCGAATTGCTTCAGCCGCACCATGTCCAGCGCGCGGCCGACGCGGCCGGCAATGTCGGCCTTGCTCACCTGGCGGACGGAGAGCGGGAAGGCGACGTTCTCCTCTACACTCATATGCGGGAACAGCGCGTAGTTCTGGAACACCATGCCGATGTTGCGCTGGTAGGGCGGCAGCCGGTCGACCGGCCTGCCTTCCAGCGTGATGGTGCCGCTGGTCGGCCGTTCGAAGCCGGCCAGCATGTTGAGCGTCGTCGTCTTGCCCGAACCCGAAGGGCCAAGCAGCGTCAGGAATTCGCCGCGCGCCACGCCGAGGTTCAGTCTGGTCACCGCGAAGGCGCGGCCGTCATAGGATTTCTCGACATCGACGAAATCGACGAAGGCCGAGGCTGGCGATGAGGGCAAAGCGGCCTGACGGGCGGCGCTCATCGTGCGCGATTCCGAAACGTGGCTGCTGAAGCACTATGCGGCTTGTGATGCATGTTTCCGTCCCATTGGAAGCCCGCATCTCGGCGGGTCGTCCAAACTTGTATGCTCACACAATCAATCTGAATTCGAGCATAGATGCATACAACTTTGGGCGTCAAGCCGATATTTGTTGCGATTGTGTGATATTTCCTAACCGACAAAGCCGGATTGATGTCACACAAGTGCTATTGTCCGGCGAATTGTCTTATGCTAATCCCTCGACAAAGCCGAAGGCCCGAATCCATCCAGCATGCTCAGCGATCTCCGCCTTACCGAGGATGAAAATCCGGTCTATCGCCGTCTCGCCGACGCGATCGCCGAGCGCATTGCCGCCGGCACGCTCGCGGTTGGCGACCGGCTGCCGCCGCAGCGCGACATAGCACGGGCGCTCGGCATCAACGTCACCACGGTGACGCGGGCGCTGGCGACGCTGCAGCAGCGCGGCCTGCTGGAAGCGCGGCCGGGGCGGGGCACCACGGTCGCCGCCAGGCAGGCCGGCGAACGGCCCGGCTTCGTCTCGGCGCCGAGCGACGAAAGCGGCATCATCGACCTCTCGGTCAACCGGCCGGCCACCTCGGCCTATCTTGACGCGCTGGCGGCTCTCTTGCCGCGTCTGCCCAGGGATCCGCACTATGCCTCGCTGCAGGATTACCATCCGCCGGAAGGGCCGCTCTGGGCACGCGCGGCGATCGCCGACTGGCTGAAGCCCGTTGCCGGCGACGGCGATCCCGGCCGGGTGGTGCTGGCGGCCGGTGCCCAGCATGGGCTCGACTGCCTGCTTGGCGCGGTGACGCGGCAGGGCGAGGTGATGCTTGCAGACGAGGTGACCTATCAGGGCATCAACGCGCTCTGCCGGGTGCATGGGCTCGATCTCAGGGGCGTCGCCATGGATCGCGGCGGCATGCGGCCGGATGCTTTCGACGCCGCCTGCGCGCAGCTGCGCCCCCGCGCGGTATTCCTGGTGCCGACGCTGCACAATCCGACGACGATTACGCTCAGCGAAGCGCGCCGCCACGAGCTTGCGGCCGTGGCGCGCCGCCACAATGTGCTGATCATCGAGGATGACGTCTACCGGCCGCTGGCCGACGAGGCCTTGCCTTCCTTCGCCAGCCTGGAGCCGGAGCTGACGGTGCATATCGGCGCGCTGTCGAAATGCCTGGCGCCCGGCTTGCGGCTCGGCTTCGTCGTCGCGCCGCGCGCCATTGCCGGCCAGGTGGCGGCGGCTTTGCGCATCAATTGCTGGAGCATCAGCCCGCTGACCGCGCTGATCGGTGCGCGCATGATCGAGGACGGGGCAGCATTGCGCATCATCGAGGTGCAGAAACAGGAACTGCGCCAGCGCCAGGCGATCCTGAGCGAAATCCTCGGCCGCTACGATGTGCAGAGCCAGCCGAGCGCCACCCATGCCTGGCTGCGCCTGCCCGAGCCGTGGCGCGGCGCCGGCTTTGCCCGCACCTGCCTGGAACGCGGCGTCGCCTTGCTGCCGGGCGATGCCTTCGCCGTCGGCCGCGAGCCGGTCCAGCACGGCGTGCGCATTAATGTCGGGGCGGCGCGCTCACAGGACGATCTGCGCACCGCGCTGACCATCATGGCCGAGCTGCTGTCGGCCGGGCATCTGCAATTGCCGGGCTTTGTCTGATGCCCGCCGCCTGAAAGCGCGCTGCGGTTTTGGAACAAGGACAGGCATGGGGGAACAACAAGTGACAGTTTCGAAGAGTGTCGAGATCGCCGTGATCGGCGTCGGCGTGGTCGGGCTGGCGACGGCGCTGCGGCTGGCCAGCGACGGCCGCGAAGTCCTGCTCATCGATCGCAACGAACCGGGCTCGGGCGCCTCGTTTGGCAATGCCGGCACGCTGGCCGAATATGCCTGCATGCCGGTAGGCAATCCCGCTGTGCTGCGCGCGCTGCCGAAACTGCTTCTTGACGCCGACAGTCCCTTCTCACTGCGCTGGAGCGCGCTCATGCATCTGGCGCCGTGGCTACTGCGGTTCGTCAGGCAATCGCTGCCGGCCGCGACTCATGCCAATGCGGTCGCGATGGCCGGGCTGCTGGCCGATTCCCTGCCGGCCTGGGAGGAGATGGCTGACGAGGCCGATGCCGCCGATCTGCTGCGCCGCAATGGCTGCCTCTATCTCTATCGTCGCCCGGGCGATCTTGCCGGCGGCGCGTCGAGCCGGGCGTTGCGCTCCGAATTCGGCATCGACCAGACGGTGCTGAGCCCCCAAGAAGTGGCGGCGCTGGAACCGAACCTGCCGGCGGTGCAGGGCGGCGGGCTGTTTTTTCCGCAATCGATGAACCTGACCGATCCCCAGACGATGATGGCGCGGCTGCTCAAGGCGGCGACGGACCGGGGCACCACCTTGCTGCGGGGCGAGGTGACAGGGCTGCGAGCCGATGCCAATGGTGTCGACCTCAGCGGTCCCGGGCTGCGGCTGCGCGCCCACAAGGTGGTGATCGCCGCCGGTGCCTTCTCGCGCCCGCTGGCGGCACAGGCCGGCGACCGTATCCCGCTGGAAACGGAGCGCGGCTATCACCTGGAATTTCCGACCGAAATGCCACTGCTGACGCGTCCGGTGTGTCCGGTCGATCTCGGCTTCTACATGACGCCGATGGCCGGCCGGCTCCGTGTCGCCGGCACCGTCGAACTCGGCCGGCTGGCCTCGCCACCCAATCCGCGCCGGCTGGCGCTGCTCGATCGCGGCGCGCGCCAATTCTTTCCCGCGCTCGGCCAGCCTTCGTCAAAATGGCTGGGCTTCCGTCCTTCGCTGCCGGACTCCAGGCCCGTCATCGGCCCGTCGCCCGGCAATGCGAACGTGATCTACGCCTTCGGCCATGGCCATCTCGGGCTGACGCTCTCGGCCGTCACCGCGCGGCTGGTTGGCGATCTCATCGTCGGCCGGCGACCCAACAGCGAAAGACTTGCGCCTTTCGCCGCCGGCCGGTTCTGACCTTCCGCCCTCGACATTTCGAGGCAATAGCTGATCGTCGATGGCTTTAGGATGCTTCATGCTTCTGCCTCGGCTGGATCAGCGCACGCGCCGCATCCGCGCCCGCGGCCAAGATGCGGTCCGACAATTCCGTTCCTTCCACCGCGCGGGCCAATTGAAGGGCGCCGATAAGCGCGGCGAATACGCCCAACGCCACGCCTTCGCGATCGCGGGTGCGCGGCGGCAGGTCCTTGGCCAACTGGTGCACCAGGGTCAGCAGCTTTTCGGTGTAGAGGGCGCGCGTCTCGGGCGATTGACGCGCGATTTCCGGCAACAGCGCGGCGGACGCACAGCCGGTCTGCGGATGATCCCGGTGCTCGGGCGACAGATACATCGCCATCGCCAGTTCCAGGCCGCCTGAGGCCAGTGCCTGCTGCAATTGCTGCGACTGGGTTTCCAGTGCCGATGCCATGCTCTCGCGGACGAGGTCGGCCTTTGACTGGAAGTGCGGATAGAAAGCCCCGTTGGTCAGCCCGGCGTCTTTCATGATGGTTGCCAATCCGGACGCAGCGATGCCGTCACCGCGAAAACGGTTGGCGGCGACCTCCATGATCCGGCTGCGTGATGCGTCCTTCCGGCCCTTGTCATAGCGCATGATGGTTCCTTCTCATTTCACTATTGCATTATGATCATAATGTGATATTACAACCATAATGTAATCACCGACCACAGGCAAGACCTCTTACGTTTGGAGCCTTCAGAATGAACCGGAATTCGGGAAAGACCGCGATCGTGACCGGCGCCTCGTCGGGCATTGGTCGGGCCAGTGCGGAGATCTTGGCACGCGCCGGCTTCACTGTCTTCGGCACCAGCCGCAAGGCATCAGGCTTCGAACGGGATATCGATGCTGGTTTGCGACGTGACCGACGACGCGTCCGTCGCGTCCCTTGTCTCAACTGTCCTCGGCAAGACCGGCCGGATAGACCTGTTGGTCAACAATGCCGGTATCGGGCTGCTGGGAGGGGCGGAAGAGTCCTCGGTCTCGCAGTCGCAGGCCCTGTTCGACATCAACCTGTTTGGCGTCATGCGGATGACCCACGCGGTGCTGCCCTGGATGCGCCGGCTGGGCGAGGGGCGCATCGTCAATATAGGCTCGATCCTAGGGCTGGTCCCGGCGCCGTATTCGGCCCATTATTCAGCCGTCAAGCACGCGCTTGAAGGCTATTCGGAATCGCTCGACCATGAGGTTCGCGCTTTCAATATTCGCGTCTCGGTCATCGAACCGGCATTCGTGCGCACCGTCTTTGACCAGAACGGATTCGAGCCCGATTCCGTCAAGAAGGAATATGATGAGGCGCGGGCCGGTGTCGAGGCATTGCTTCGCGACGTGATGCCCAAGGCCGATCTGCCGGAGGTGGTGGCGAAGGTGGTTCTGCGGGCTGCGACCGACCGGAATCCGCTGCGGCGCTACACCGCCGGCAAGGCAGCGCGGCAGGTAAGCATGCTGCGCCGGTTCGCGCCGACAGCGATGTTCGACAAAATCTTGCGCAAGCAATTTCGCCTGCCTGTCTGAACGAAGCCGCGGATTTAACAGCAACATCGCCGATCTTGTCCGGCGACCGACCACACCTTGCGGCTTGGCCGTTCGTGCCGGCCACAGAAAATCATTTTTAGAAAGCGACCATGATGAAAGCCTTTGTTGTCGACAAGTATCAAAAGAAGGGCGCCCTGCGGCTCGCCGAGATGCCGGAACCCGAGTTGCGGGACAATGATGTCCTGGTCGAAATTCACGCCGCCGGGGTGAACCTTCTCGATTCCAAGCTTCGGGACGGGGAGTTCAAGCTGATATTGCCCTATCGCCCGCCGTTCATCCTGGGCCATGACGTGGCGGGGATCGTCGTGCGGGCCGGATCGAAAGTCCGCAAATTCAGGCTCGGTGACGAAGTCTATGCGCGGTCGCGCGACGGGCGGATCGGCACGTTCGCCCAATCCATCGCCATGGATGAAGCCGATGTGGCGCTGAAGCCAAAAAACCTCAGCATGGAAGAAGCCGCCTCGATTCCGCTGGTGGGCCTGACCGCCTGGCAGGTGCTGGTCGAGACAGCCGGGCTGAAGAAGGGCCAGAAGGTGTTCATCCAGGCCGGCTCGGGCGGAGTGGGGACCTTCGCCATCCAACTGGCGAAGCATCTCGGCGCGACCGTCGCGACGACGGCGAGCGCGGCGAATGCCGATCTGGTGAAAGGTCTGGGAGCCGATATCGTCATCGACTACAAGAAAGACGATTTCGAGAAAATCCTGCAAGGCTACGACGTCGTCCTGAACAGCCAGGACGCCAAAACGCTGGAGAAATCCCTGCATGTGCTGAAGCCGGGCGGGAAACTCATCTCCATTTCCGGCCCGCCGGATCCCGAATTTGCGGGAAAGCAGAAGCTGAACATGTTCCTGAAGCTGATCCTGCGCCTGCTGAGCCGCGGCATACGCAGCAAGGCCAGACGCGCCGGTGTCGGCTATTCTTTCCTGTTGATGTGGGCGCAAGGCGATCAACTGGGCAAGATCACGTCGCTCATCGAATCCGGCATCATACGCCCCGTCATCGATCGGACCTTTCCGTTCGAGAAGACCAACGAGGCATTGGCCTATGTCGAAGCGGGGCGTGCCAAGGGCAAGGTCGTCGTCAAGATCAGGTAGAGACAGCGTTCGGCGACTATCTCCTTGTTCTTTTGCGCCATTACGGATGGACGGTCGTTGCTTCAGCCAGCCGGCGCCGTCTCGATCTCCTGGAGATAAAACACCTTGCTCGGCTGAAGATGGTCGACGCACAGCTGCGCCAGCACCCAATTGTCCCGACGCTTCAGCGCCTGGATCATCATCGCGTGGTGCTGGCGCGAGATGTCGAGCTTTTCCCTGTCGGCCAGCGAATTGGCCCGCACCGGCAGGCTGAGGCGCATATAGTGTTCGATCGAGGCGACGAGATAGGCGTTGCCGCAGGCCGAGAACATGGTCAGGTGGAAGCGGTCATTGGCCTCGTGGATGCCCCTGAGATAGCCTGCATCGACATGGCCGCTGTAGATGCGGTGGATCTCCTCCAATTGCGCGATCAGCACCTCGGTGACCGGCAAGGGGATCATCAGCGCCGCCTGGCGCTGCAGCATTTCGCGCACTTCGTAGATCTGCCGCACTTCCTCCGGCGAGAGCCGGCGCACCATGGCCCCCTTGTTGCGCTCGCGCGTGACGATGCCGAGCTTTTCCAGCTGGTACAGCGCCTGGCGGATGGTGTGGCGCGAGACCGGGAAGCGGGCCAAAAGGACATCCTCGACAAGGCGCGTGCCGGGCGCCAGCCGGCCGAAGATGATGTCCTCCTCCAGCGCATGCACGGTATCGGCTTCCTTGCCGCCATAGTCGAAGCTGTTGAGCATCGCGAATCCCTGTTAGCCCGGGTCAACGTCCGTTGACCCGGGTCAACGTCCGTTGGTTCGGACGGCACTCTAGCCTTCGCGCGCAAGGCTGGCCACAAGCTGGTCGAGGCGCGGGTCATCGAGGCTGACGAGCCCGGTCATCCGCAACGTCTGCCTCAGGCCGATCCTGCCGACCTCCCGGCGCATGATGACCTTTACGCAGACCGGCCTCGTTCCGGTCAGGACGAAGGCGTTGCCGACCAGGACCGGCTCCGAGAACGGCGCCCACTGCACGGCAACGATGGATGGCTCGCCGGTCTGGCGGCGGTTGATGCCGGCGAAATAGATCCAGTTCAGCTGCGAGATCGCCACGCCATAGTGCCAGCCCGGCGCCCGCGCTCCGCTCCGGCGGAGGCCCTCGGCCCAGCGGGTGACGCGCCTGAAGGTCACCAGCTCGGCCTCGCGCCGCACGAAGGTGACCGACCGCATGACAAGATCGGGACGGTCCGGAACCATGAAGTAGGTGAAGTAGGTGCCGCCGGCGATGGCCGGAGCCGGGCCGCGCACCATGTTCTCGTAGAGCGCCTGGTGGATTGGCAACAGGGCTTTGTGTCCAGGCGCGAGGACTTCCGGTGCGCGGTACAATTCATCCTCGTCGATGCGGAAATAGGCGCAGATCAGCCTAGCCGTGGCCCGGTTGGGCACGCTCTTGCCTTGCAGATAGCGCTCGAACTGCGTGCGGTTCATGTTCAATCCGCGACATACCGCTGCCACCGACGCATGGCTGCTGACCAGCCGTCGCAGATTCGCGGCAAGATTCCTGCGAATTGGCACGACACCGCCCCTCGACAGCCGTTCGAACCATTATTCAAGCAATCGCTTATATTGCGACAATCTCGCACAACATCGCGGCGCCGCGAATGGGACCTTCGGCCAATAGTGCGCGGCGGCGCGGAGCAACGGGATAATCCTTATTCAGGTCAGGAACCATTGCGTGCGGCAGGCCGTTGGGGGCGCACGGAAGGGACATCCGAAAATGACTGACAAGCAAGAGAAACCACCGGCCGCGACGGACGAGGTTGTTCGCCGTTTGGTCGACAAAACCGGAATCACCGACGCACAGGCCCGCGAGCTTGTCGCCTTTCTCGGGCCGAACAATTGGACATCGCTGTTGCGCGAAGCGCGGATATTGAAGCCGAAGGGTCCTAAAGCCGGATGAAGTCGGCAAGGCCCAAGCGCATCCTCTGGCCTTCCGCGAAGGCCAAGGCAGAGGATTCAATCTCAAAAGATCGGGTTAGGTCCTGGTCTTCCTCGACCACGCGGACGAACCATTCGCCGCAGGCCTCGACCACTTCCACGCAAGGGCAAACCTTGCCGTTCGGCATTGCGTTATCCATCGCAACCTCCCTAGAAAGCAATGGGGAACGTCGATTTTTATAACGCTCGTCCGAAGCCGTTTTCAACATCAAATGTGAAGGGGTGGCCAAGCCAGGCGCGCCGCGATTCGACTCGCTATTTCCATAGGAAAGCGTAGGCTTACGGCGTCGTCCGTTCTACACGGCATACGGATGCTTGGTAGCCAACTCAGGTGCTCCCGCCCTCGACGCGGAGACTGAAATGGCTGAGGTCCACTCAGACAGTAGGGTAACCGCCTTGGACTGCGAGATCCTTCGCGGCGCCTTCCGAAAATCGGTCGCGGAAAATCGCATCGCGGAACGCGAATGGCGCATGCACGCCAAGCTGCTGGCGCGCGAATTGACCGGGCTTGACGATATCGATCCGGACATTCTGGACTGGATCGTACGCAAGTAGACTTTGCCGGCCTTCGCTTTGCGGGCGGTTACGCACTTTCGGAGCGCACGGTCTCCACCAGAAGCGCTCCAGCCGGAAGTGGACGCAACAGTTCGGCCTCCGGCTTTGCCAGGTTGATCCAGGCCGCCCAGTCCGCGGGCTGAAGAACCACGACCTGGCGATTGTGGTAGGGCGCGATATCCGGCCGCAAATGAATAGGCCGCCGGTTCGAACGGCGGCCTCCAATTGTCTTTGGAAAAGCGAAGAACCTTAGAGGTTCTTGTTGATGGCGGCGGCCGTCTTGTTGGTCGCGTCCTTGACGGCGGACTTGGCGTCGCCGACAGCCTTTTGGACTTTACCCTTGGCCTCCTGTGCGGCGCCTTCGGCGCGCAGGCGGTCATTGCCGACGGCCTTGCCGACGCCTTCCTTGGCCTTGCCTACGGCCTGATTGGCGAGACCAGAGGCCTTGTCACTTGTGCTTCCCATGGAATGTTCCTTTTTGCGAATTGTCTGCCTGACCGGTGAGGACCAACGTCGCTTTGTTGCGAAGGTTCCTCATGCCATGGAGTGCGCAGCAAAACGAAAAGGCCCGCCACCGACGCGAATCGTGACGGGCCTTCTGGAGTAGGTCGGGCGTCCCACCGCCCGGCCTATTGCAAAACCTGTCAGGGGGACGATTGTTCCATCACGACGAGACGCGCGTCGGCTTGTGGGCTTTCCGGATCAGTCAAATCTCCCGCCACCAAGCTGGTGGCGCCCGCCCCGTCAGTTCCGGTCCACCGGCTTGGAGCGCATGCGCGAGACCGTTTCGCGCTCGGCGCGCTTGGAGCGCAGCGGCGGCAGGCCGCGGTCGATCAGGTCCATGTCCTCCAGCACCATGTCGCCCATGCGCTTGAAGGCGACGTCGAGCGCGCCGGCGCGGTGGGCCGAGCGCAGGAAGCCGGGCAGGGTGCGGACCGGATGGTCGCTCGCCAGCGGCTCTTCCGGGAAGACGTCGCTGGCGGCGACGATGTGGCCGCTCTTCACCGCCGCCATCAAGGCGGGGAAATCGACGACGCCGGCGCGGCTGAGCAGGATGAAGGCGGCGCCCTTGCGCATGCTGGCGAAAGCGTCCGCGCCGAGAAAGCCCTGGTTCTCGGAGGTCACCGAGGCAACGACGAAGACGAAGTCGCTCGATGTCAGCACCTCGTCCAGCGAGGCCGGCTCGACGCCATTGTCGATCAGGATCGACGGCGGCAGCCAGGGATCGAAGACTTTGGTGCGGGTGCGGAAACCCGTCAGCAGCCGGTTCAGCGCGCGGCCGAGATCGCCGAAGCCGATGATGCCGATATTGGCGCCGGAGAGCAGCCGCGCCGTCTGATTGCCGTCGCCGCCCCACAACTCCTCGCCCCGGCGGAAGGCGAGGTCGGCATCGACGATGTCGCGGGCAAGGTTGAGCGCCATGGCAAGGCCAAGCTCGGCCACCGGCTCGGCGAAGACCAGACCGGTGGTGACGACATGGATGCCGCGCATGAACAGCGTCTCGTAAGGCATGTTGTCGAGGAGGTTGGATTCGACATTGAAGACGCAGCGCAGCGCCGTCATCCGCCCCAGCGTCTCGGAAGAGATCGGCGGCTGGCCGACGATATAGCGGGCCCGCGCCAGCACGTCGACCGGCAGTTTGGCGACGTCTTCGGCCGTGGTTTCGACGATGCGGTATTTCGCCCGAAAGCGCGCCAGCTGCGGCGGCGTGAAGATCAGCTCCAGCGAGCGCGGTTCCGGCGCGCTGATCACCAGCGGCAAATCCTTGTTTGGCACGACGATTCCTCCCGACGCGATCCCGACGCCGCGCATTCTTGCTTTGCCCAAGTCATTGTCCCAAAGCCGTATTACATTTTGGGCGACATGTGGCTCTGCCGCTAAAATACCGCCGATGAACCGATTTACAACCGAGAAAAATCGATTTACTCGTTTCTCCAGCGGACAGAAATGCCTCTGTCCGCGCCTCGGGAGGAGGAGCAATGGCGCACAGGCAGGACCAGCAACGGCGTGCGTCGATCCACGACGTGGCCAGCCGCGCCGGCGTGTCGGCGGCGACCGTCTCCAAGGTCATGGCCGGCGTCACCACGGTGAAGCCCGAGAATGCGCAGCGCGTCTTCGACGCCATCGAACAGCTTGGTTACCGCGTCGATCCGCTGGCCTCCGACATGCGCCGGGCCAAGCGCCGCATCATCGGCGCCATCATGCCGGAATTCGAAAGCGAGTTCTTCGGCCAGATGGTCACCCAGCTCGAAAGCCTCGCCGAGCAGCGCGGCTACACGCTGGTGGCGGCGTCGAGCCGCGAATCCGAAGCGCGCGAAACGGAAATCCTCGCCCGCATGCATGACTGGCGGGTCGCCGGCGTGGTGCTGGCGCCGGTGCGCAACGAGCACGGCCCGGCCGCCGCCTTCATGAAGGCCAACGGCATGACCGGCGTGCTGATCGACCGGGTGCTCTGCGACGATGCCTTCGACACGGTGTCGGCCGACAGCGCCGCGGCCAGCGCCGAAGTGGCGCGCGAACTGATCGGCAAGGGCCACCGTCACATCCTTGTCGTCGGCCTCGGCGAGCAGGCGGCGACGGTGCGCGCCCGTCTCGACGGATTTCGCACCACCGCGCTGCACCTGGCGCCGGATGTGCGCATCGATGTCGTGCTTGCCGAAACCGATGTCGAGCCGCTCAGGGCGCAGCTGCGTGACTATTTCGACAAGGGCGAATTCGACAGGGGCGAAGGCCGGGGCAAGCGGCCGACGGCCGTCTATTCGCTGTTCCTCAAGGGCACGCTGGTGGCGCTGTCGGAGTTCCGGCGGCGCGGCTGGCACTGCCCCAACGACATTTCGCTGGTCGGCTTCGACGATGCCGAATGGATGCAGGTGACATGGCCGGCCATCGCCGCCGTGGTGCAGCCGGTGCGCCAGATCGCCGGCCATGCCATCGAGGCGCTGTTTGCCCGGATCGAAGGCGAGGAGGGGCCGCCGACGGCGCGGCTCGAACCTTGCAAGGTTCTGATGCGGGAATCCGTTGGCTCGCCAGCCAACGGCCCGCATTCCGCAAACCCGCAATAGCCGTTCGGCGACAACAGCATCGCGACCGCGCACGATCACAGAGGCTGAGATGAACACTTTTGGACTGCACACTTTCGCCATCGCCCCGGTCTGGGACATCGACCTGATCGAGCCGCGGATGGAGCGGCTGAAGGGCCTCGGCATCGGCCTGCTCGAAATCCCGTTGCTGCGTCCCGAAGAGATCGACACCAGACGCACCCGCGCGTTTGCCGAACGCTGGAATGTCGAGCTTATTCCATCGCTTGGCCTGCCGGCTTCACTTGACGTTGTGGCACGGCCGGACGAGGCTTTGGCCTTTCTCGAACCGGCCTTCGGCGTCTGCCAGGCGGTGGGCAGCAGCGCCCTTGGCGGCGTCACCTATGGCACGATTGGCAAGACGTCGGGACGGGCGCCAACCGAAGGCGAGATCGACGGCATGTGCCGGTTCCTGGTGCGCGCGGCCAAGGCCGCCAAGGCGCATGGGCTCAGGCTCGGCATCGAGCCCTGCAACCGCTACGAGACGCATCTGATCAACCGCGGCATCGACGCCGCGCGCATCATCGAACGCGTCGGCGCCGACAACATCTTCATCCATCTCGACACCTATCACATGCATATCGAGGAGGAGAGTTTCGAGGCCGGCTTCAGGGCCGCGGCGCCCTATCTCGGCTATGTCCACGTCTCGGAAGCCAATCGCGGCGTGCCGGGACGGGGCATGCTCGACTGGGCGGCCTGCATGAAGGCTATCGCTGACATCGGCTACTCCGGCGCTATCACGCTCGAAAGCATGAATCATGTCGATGTCGACATCGCCGGCGGGCTCGCCGTCTGGCGGCCGGTGGCGGAGAACCCGGACGATGTGATCGGTGTCGGCCTGCCGTTCCTGCGCGAGGCGGCGAGGAAGGCTGGGCTGCAATTGGGGTGAGGGTTTCCTCGGATTATGTGGCCCGCCGCGTAGGGCGGCGGATGCAAGCAACGGCATCAAAGCGTTCGCGCGTTGTAGGCCTTTGAGGCTGGCGGGACAGCCCCCTTCGGCCTCTTAGCGCTCGTTTGCTACCAGTTGCTGCGCCCGCGATCACAAGGCCGGCGCGCTTCCCTTTCTCCCGAGGGAAAGCAGAAGGCAAGACGCCTCTGCCTTCGATGGCGGGAGAAAGCGGAGGACCCTCACGCCATTCCGGGCTCCCGCCGCGGTCCCAAATGGCGCATCTTGCGGCCGATGATCATCAGCTGACGCGCCGTGTTGTTGCGCAGGCGCCGCACGCGCCATTCCAGTCCGGTCTCGGTGGTGATCTGCTTGGCGTAGAAGCTTACCCGCATGCCTGCCTTATCGGAGGCCACCTTGACCGGGTCGTCATAGAAAGCGCCGATCTTGTCGGCCGCCATGCCCGGTGTCTCCAGCCAGCGCGGAATGTGAACGGAATGGAGCTGATCGACATCGATCATGACCCGCCCGATGCCGACGCCGGGCGTCGGGCATGTCGTGCTGAATGCGTCGCCGATGAAGACGACCCCGTCGCGGCGATGGCCTTGTGTCGTGGTCAGACTGACCTGCCTGACCTCGACCGGGCTCGCCACCTCGAAGTTACCGCATTGCGCCGCGATCTCGGGCATGAGCTCGCGGAGCATTGTCTGCGGATCGGCACGGAAGTCCCGCGTCCATTGTTCGGCGACGGTGCGATAGACGAACATGTTGGCGCGCATCTTGTCGCCGATGGGAAAGACGGTGAGATAGGCGACACGGTCAGAGGCTCGCTTGCCGTAGCAGGTGATCGCCCCAAAGGCGCAGTCACGCCGCGCAAGAGCGAGGTCGAATCCCATCGACAGCGAATGCGCCTTCGACAATTCGATGCGCTCGACGCCGATGGTGCGCCGCACCGATTCGCTGTGGCCGGTGGCCACCACCAGCAGGCGGGCATCGATGACGGCGCCGTCGGCCAGCACAAGCCGCTGCCGGTCAGGTCCGGTCGAGACCTCGGCCACCTTGCCGACGGTGATCGGCACTTGCGGCGGCAGTGCGTCGCGCAGGCCGTTGATCAACCTGCCATAGGAAAATGCGTACTCCCACTTCTTTTCGCGGGCGAAGAATTGGCCGAGGCGGAAGACATCGACGCCGGTAAACGGGGTGACGAGCGGCATGACCATCTTGTCGAGCCCGAGCTTCTCGAACAGCTGCATTTGGTCCGCGCCGATCTTCTCGGCCCGGAACTCGTCATGATGAACGCGGTGCGGATCGATCAGCGCCACCTTGCGGCCGGCGTTTGCCAACAGCGTTGCCAGGGTGGTGCCGGCCATTCCGGCGCCGATGATCGCTACGTCGACTTCGGTCGGGCCAGCCGCGGCGGTGGTCATGTCTTTGCCTTTCTGCTGGTCATCTAGCGCCTGTCATAGTCCGCAGTGGAAATATCTTCCGGCCCCATATCAACCTCAAGCAACCAGCGCGGGTGGCTGGTAGTAACGATTGTTTACGTTAACGGCGAACGCTTCTGTTTCCAGCGCGGCGCGATCGCCGAGCCATCGATGAACTCCAGGCCGCCCGCTTCGTTGAGCGTGTGCAGCTTGCGCCCATTCCATAGCGCGCCAGGAGTTAAGATGGTCTCGACGACTTGCTCCATGCCGTTCAAATCAAGGTGAGCGACGCGTGCGATGCCAAGGGCGGCGCCGTAGCTCCTGCGGCAATCCTGCACCGGACGCAGCAGGTCGTTGCCGCGCCTGACCATGCGGCCGGCCGGCCGCGCCGAGGCGATGTCGACCAGCACGGGGTTTTTGGGATGTGGTGTCCAGGGGCCGCGGAAGTCGGGCGCCGACCACAGATGCAGCGCATCGGAGAAGGCGCCGCCGCCGCCGTCCCGGACAGTGGCGAACAGCCACCAGCGCCCGCCATGCTCGACCAGAGTGGCGTCGCTGGCGACGACGTCGGACAAGAGCGTCGCTTCCTTGACCCATCCGCCGGGGAAGGCGGTGGCGCGGTAGAGATCGACGGTGCGGTTTGCGCAGCTTTCCGGCACCATCCAGACCTCGCCGTCGCGCTCGAAGACGAAGGGGTAGGAGAGGTGGTAGGGCAGGTCGAGCACAGGCTCGGGATGCCCGATCGGCCCCGACGGACCGAACGGCACGGCGGAGATGATGGCCCGGCCGAGACGATGGATATAGTCCTCGACGAACAGGGTCACTTGTCCCTGGTACAGGATCGGGAACGGATCGGCGTAGAAGCGGCTGCCGTCGTCGGGCAGCACCTGCCAGCCGGTTGCCGGATGCGCGCGCAGATCGAACAGATCCTGCCCCTTGGTCTCGCGCCAGCCGACCTTCCAGTGGGGGGCGTTGTAGCAGAGATGGTAGATCTTCTGGACGATGCGCCGCGCCAGCGCCTTGCCCGCCCTGATGCCGAGCTTGGTGGTGGAGGGTATCGGTGGCGGGCCACCGGTCTGCGCCGGTTCGGGCAGCACCGGCAGGGCGGCCCGCGCCGCACCATTCACTGCCGAGGGGGGCATTGCCGCGAGGATCAGGCTTGCGGTGCGCGCCAGCATGTCCTGGAAAGAGGCCAACGCGATGCCGCCATATTCGGTGCCCAGGCGTCCTTCGGCGACGGTGGCGCCGCTCTCCTCGATGCGGGCAATCGGCGTACGTCCGTCCAGGATCAGCGCCAGCAAGGCTGCTTCGCCGGCGGCGCCGTCATAGGTGACGCGCCAGACCCGCGTTCCTTCCAGCTTCACGTCGCCGCAGAGGTCGATCACCAGATCGGCAGAGGCGGGCGGCTGCGTCCGATAGGGTGCCAGCGCCGACAGCGGCTGGCGCTTGGCCAGCCCGTCCGCCGGCAGGCCATGGATGGCTGTCTCAAGCTGGAACAATGCCGCGGCGCTGCCTGGAATGCCGCTTCCGGCCGGCCTGGCATCGACGGACACCTCGACCTGGGCCAGTGCCGCCAGGCGCTGCGCCAGCAGCAGATGAAAAGCACGGACGCATTCGCTGTCCAGGCGCAGGCTCACTTGCATGTCGCACCCCTAGAATCTTCATCGGTGTCTGGCCGATGTTCGAAAATAGGGCAGGAGAGATGGCCGCGCGGATGGTCTGGACTGATCTGCTGCCCCATTTCCATCCGTCTCCTGCTCACCAGCGCCCGTGTCGACATGCACGTGCCTTTATTAGGCAAACTCCGTGCCAAAAATCAGAAGAGCTCTCAACATAATTAACAGTGTTTTAACAGTTGGAGGAATAGCTAGGTCGAAGCTGCAATTTACACTTGCAGGCACACGGAGTGTTGTCGGAGCGACCTTTGCAATCATCCCTGCTCTCGTTGCCGCAACAACCCGCTCCGGAGGCGATGCAATATGCGCCGGAGCCAGTGCCGACGGCGCCCTATGCATCCTCGACCGTCGAGCTGGGTGACGTGAAGCGCATATTGGTGCGCCGCCGTTTCCTCATCTTGCTGACCGCCGCGCTGCTGACACTCGGGGCGCTGGTCTATGGATTGATGACGCCGGCGCTCTACAGCTCGGTGGCGGAAATCCTCATCGATCCGCAAGACCTGCAGGTGGTCACCAACGACGTCAATCCGAGCCGCGTTCCGCCCGATGGCGGCATCACCATGGTGGAAAGCCAGGTCAGCGTCGTCCAGTCGACGGGCGTGCTGCTGCGGGCCATCGAGGCGACCAACCTGACCGAGGATCCGGAATTCAACGGGCAGGGCGGATTGCTGGGCCGCCTGCTCGGCGGCGTGCTGGGCTCGGGGTCGGCCGAAACCGACAGTACGGGCAAGACGCTCGACGCGCTGCGCCGGCGGCTGGCGGTGAAGCGTGCCGACAAGGTGCTGGTGCTCGACGTGATCGTCACCGCCAAGAGCGCCGACAAGGCGGCGAAGCTCGCCAACGCCATCGCGCAGGCCTACCTGGCCGACCAGGCGAGCGCGCGCGCGAAGATGGCCACGGACGCTTCCGATTCCATCACCGCGCGGCTGGAGGAGCAGCGCAAGCGCGTGCAGCAGGCCGAGAACGCCGTCGAGGCCTACAAATCCGCCCACAACATGGTGATGGCGGCGGGCAATCTGGTCAGCGACCAGGAACTGACCGAGATCAACACGCAGCTTTCGGCGGCGCAGAGCCGCACCGCGGCGCTGAAGGCGCAGGTCGACCAGTTGCGCCGCTCCGGCGGTGCGCCGGACGCCACTTCGGAAGCCATGCGCTCGTCGGTCATCTCGAGCCTGCGGGCGCAGGAGGCGACGCTTGTCGACCAGGTCTCGCAGCTCGGCACGGAACTTGGGCCGCGCCACCCCTCGATGATCGCCGCCCAGCAGCAGCTGCGCGACACGCGCGCCCTCATCGCGCGCGAACTCGGCCGCATCAGCGCTGCCGCCGAAACCGACTACGAGCGGGCGCTGGCCAACCAGCAGGCACTGGAGGCCAAGGTCGCGGGCATGAAGAGCAAGTCGCTCGACACCGACCAGGCCTCGGTCAAGCTGCGCGAATTGCAACGCGACCTCGAGGCGGTGCGCTCGGTCTACGCCACCTATCTGCAGCGGGCGCAGGAAACGCGCGAGCAGATCAATGTCGACAGCACCAATGCGCGCATCATCTCCAACGCCATGCCCGCCTTGAAGAAGAGCTGGCCGCCCTTGCCGCTGCTGGTTCTCGGCGCCCTCTTCGGCGGGCTGGGGCTGGGCACCGCGCTGGCGCTGATCGCGGAATATTCCTCGCCGACCGTGCTTTCCAGCGCACAGATGCAATCGGCCATCGACGCGCCGGTGTTCGGCGTGCTGCCGGCAAAGGCGGGCAGTGGCCGCCGCTGGTGGCCTTTCGGCGGCGGCGCCGCCGCGGCCGGCCAGAAGACGGATGCGGTCGCGGGCCTGGCGCTGAGGCGGCTGTTCGCCTCCAGCCGGCGCCCGCCGAACTGGCCGCTGGTGCCGTCCATCCTGCTGACGTCGCCGCCGGAAGACGCCGCGCATCGCGGCCGGGTGGCGCGGCTGCTCGCCAATGCCGCGGCCGCCAGGGGCAGCCGCGTCCTGTTCATCGACACCAATGCCGGCAGCGGCAAGAAGGAGCCGCAGCCCGGCCTGCTCGACGTGCTGCGCGGCGAATATGCCTTCGAGGCGCTTAGCCAGCACACCCCGGGCAGCAATGTCGCGGTGCTGGGCAGGGGCCGGCAAAAGGCCGTCTTCTCCGAGGCGCAGGGCGTCTATTTCACGCAGCACATGCTGGCCCAGGCGGGCCGCAACTTCGACCTCGTCGTCGTCGACGGTGGCGCGCTGGCCGACAATCTCAACGCCTCGCCGCTGGTCGCCATGGTCGACGAGATCGTGATGGTCGCGACGCTGAACTCGACACCGATGCGCGACGTCACGGCAGCCTCGCAGGCCATTTCCGTCATGGGGCGGCTGCCGACCGGCGCCTTGCTGGTCGACGAGGCGGCCTGACATGGCCGCGACCGGGACCGCCACCCGGACGGCCAACCCGGCAGTCGGCTGGGCCGGTTCGGGCCAAGCCCCCGCCCGCGCCGGCGATACCGTCGACTGGGTGACGCGCTTCGGCCTGGTCATGACGGTGGCGTTGCTGTTCGCCATCTCCGGCGGCATGCTGTGGCTGGTGGGCTACAATTACGATGGCCTGACCGGCAACCCGGCGACCAAGATCCATCCGTCGACCTATCTGCTCGTGCTGGTGTTTGCCTGGCGCGCCTGCACCTTCGGCAACCCGGTCGGCTATATGGTGGCGGTCGCCGACCGGCGGCCGGCCAGCACGCTGATGGCGGTCATCTCGATCGTGCTGCTGGTGGTTGTCGTCGTCAGGCAGCGCCCCGGCATGGCCGGCATGATCGACACTTTCGTGGCGCCGGCGCTGCTGGTGATGATGCTGGCCGAGGACGACGAGAAGACATTTGCTCGGATGCAGACCGTCGTTCACGCCATCATGACCGTGAACGCGCTGCTCGCTCTGTTCGAGTTCGCCACCAAGACGCTGCTCTTCCCCTATCGCCTCGACGGCGAGGTGTTCATGAGCGACCTGCGCTCGACGGCGCTTCAGGGTCATCCGCTGTCCAATGCCACGGTCACCTCGATCTATGTGCTGGCGCTGCTCTCCGGTTCGAGATCCCTGTCCATGCCGCTGCGGCTCGGACTGATCGGCCTGCAATTTGCGGCACTCGTCGCCTTTGGCGGCCGCTCCGCGATGGTGCTGACCATCGTGCTCGGCGGCTGCTACCTGCTCATCCAGGGGCTGCGCGGCTTGCGCTCGGGGCGCGTCAACCTGCTTGGCGCGGCGCTCGGCCTGATCCTTGCCGCGCTGGTGCCGGTGGTTATCGCGGTCGCGGCGGCATACGGCTTTTTCGATGCGCTGCTCGAGCGCTTCGTGTCGGACTCCGGCAGTGCCAATGCCCGGGTCGAGATGTTCGAACTGTTCAAACATTTCGAACTGCGCGACCTGATCGTGGGGCCCGATATCGACCTCATCGAAAGCCTGCGCCGCATCAGCGGCCTCGAACAGGGCATCGAGAACCCGGTCATCCGCATGGTGCTCTACCAGGGCGCCTTCTTCACCTTGCTGTTGTTTGTCGGCTTCGCGCTGTTCATGCACGAAGTGGCGCGCCGCTGCCATGCCGGCATCTGGCTGCTGATGCTGGGCTGGCTGATCCTGCTCAACACCTCCGAAAGCCTGGCGTCGAAGACGACGCTGATGACCAAATTCGTGGTGATCGCGCTGGTGCTGTACCGGCCGGCGGTGATGCCGCGAACGGCGCAAAGGGCGCCAAGGTAGCGCTCTACGACAGAACGCGACGATTGCCTGTGTAGAACGTGATGTCTACTGCGGCATCCTCAACCCCAGCGCCTCGACCATCGCCGGATCCAGCGCCCGCGTGGTGTCGTCCATCATGCCCATGCCGTCGAAGAGGTCCCAGAAGGCCCAGGGGAAGCCGGCCGCCTCGGCGCTCTGGCGGACGTCGGAAATGTAGCGGGCGCGGTCGGGGTTGGGGGCGGCGGTGTAGCGGGCGTCGGTGCGCAGGGCGCCGAATTCGCCCATGATGACGCGCTCCGGGGCGATGCCGTTCCTGTCGGCCCAGTCGCGCGCCTGGCTGAGATATTTGTCGATGAACCAGCGGTCGGGCCGGGCGTCGAAATAGACTTTCAGCACGCGCTCGGTTTCGGCATAGGCGGCCTGCTTGTCCGCTTCCGGGGTCTCGGCATCCTGCGCCATGCGCGCCCTGACGGAGGCGAGCGTCTGTTCGAGCGAACCGGCGGAGGCCGGCCACGGCACATTGTTCAGCGAACGGTAGACCGGCTCGCGCATCCAGGGCGCGCCCTGGTGGCTGAACAGATAGGGCTCGTAGAAGTGGAAGGTGAACAGGATCGGCTCGAAGGCCGCCAGCGGCGCCGGATCGAGTGCCGCCAGCCCGCTCACCATCGAGCCGCAGCCGCCGGTGACGACCAGCGGCAAGGTCCGGGATGACGCCCGGGCCGCGGTCAGCAGGGATGCCTGGACCTGCGACCAGACGTTGGAATCGCAGGATTGCGCCGGTTCGTTGACTGGTTCCAGCGCCACCATGCCCGGTGTGAACCGCGCCAGCCTGCCGGCAAGCTCGCCGACCAGCGCCCGGTAGAGCTCGAAGGCCGGTGCCTCGGTGCCGGAGGTCATACGGTCGGGGTTCCAGTAATGGGTGGCGCCATTGGCCTGGACGTTGACGATGATGCCGAGACCGGCGTCGAGCGTGGCGGCGACGGCAGCATCCAGCATGTCCAGCAGCTTGCCGCGCGTGGCGGTGTCGGCGGCCAGGAACGGGCCGGGATCGACCGGCAGGCGGATGAAATCGAGCCCGGTTTGGCGTAGCCGACCAAGGTCGTCCGGGGTCGGCACCGGCCGCTGCGACTGGAAGGGCGGCCAGTCATAATCGGTGCGCGGCGCGGGAAATTCGCGTGTCAGCGAGAACCAGGGCCAGGCGTTGACGCCACGGCGGAAACGCCATGCGCCATTGGCGGCAAGGGCGGACGAGGCGGAAAGTGGCGCCAGCGATGCGGCGGCAGGCACCAGCGCCGTCGACAGCGCGGTGGTGAGAAGCCGCCGGCGCGACCAGCCCGTCATACCGCGCCGGGCGAGGGGCGTTCGATCGCGGCCGTTCTCGCGGCGCTCACGCCGAGAAGCCGGTAGGCCTCATTCTCGTAGGCCAGCAACACATCCTCCCAGCGGAACGCTTCGCGGGCGCGTGTCCTGGCGGCTTCGCCGCAGGCCTTGACCAGCGCGTCGTCCTCCATCGCCTGCTGCATCCGCTCGGCGCAGCCTTGCGTGTCGGTGAAATAGATGGCGGCGGCTCCGGCGACCCATCTGTTGTAGGGATTATCGTGCGCGATCACCATGTTGCCGGCGGCCAGCGCCTCGACCAGCGACGGGTTGGTGCCGCCGACCGTGTGGCCATGCATATAGCCGCGCGCATGGTATCGCAGCGCCTTCACCGCCGCCTGGTCGTAGATGGCGCCGGGTAGCACCACGGAGGCGTTCGCTGCCTTGCGGACCGCGACGTGATAGGGGATCTGGTCGGACAGCGTGCCCAGCACCACCAGCTTCATGTCGCGCTTGCGGCTGCAGAAGGCTTCGACGATCGGCAGGATGCTGTTGTCGGGCTCGATGCGCGCGATCGAGATCAGGTATTTTCCAGGCTCGAGGCCGAGCGCGCGCACCGGCGCCTCGGGTGCCGATGTCACCGGATCGGCGCCATAGGCGATGGTGGAAATTGCGCTGCGCGGCCGGCGCGTCGCCAGGTGATCGGCAATGACCGGATGGTCGGCGACCAGCCTGTGCGAAGCCCAGGCGCCGATCCACTCATTGAGCCAGAACCAGGTGCGCGCCGCGCGCCCCCATTTGGGGCGGCGCCACTCGATGCCGTCCATATTGGTGATGACCTTGCGCCGCATCAGCCTGAGCCAGCTCAGGAAGACCGCGCCATTATAGCCGAGCACCAGGCAGACGCCGGGCCGGCGCGCGGCGTCGAGCACGCATTGCCAGTCGAATTCCAGCGTCGCGCGCGGGCCTTTCGACGCGACCTGGACGTGGATGAGGTCGATGCCGCGCCAGCTGTCGAGGCGCACCCTCTGGTCGACCCGCTCGACCTCTTCCTGGCAGTAGACGCCGACCTTCCAGCCGCGTGCGACCAGAAAAAGCGCCAGCCTCTCGGCGAAGGTCTCGAAGCCGCCATGGGCCGCGGGGATGCCGCGCGTTCCCAGGATCAGGATGGAAGGCTGTTCCGGTTTCATGGCTGCTGGCGCTTTCAAATCCGTCCGACCCGCTGTGGAAGGCTTGTCCCGTCTCAAAACCCGGCCCTGCAAAATGCCTGCCAGGCCCGATTCCAGCCATTGTCGCATTCGGGTTGTAAAATATTTGTTCCAGCCGCCGGCGTTGTTTCACTATCGGTCAACTTTCCGAACGTATGTGTACCGAAACGAGGCGATGCCGGGGCCAGTCGGCCCGCGAATGGATATATTAGCCCGGCATGAACCTTGCTGATGGACTTCTGCGCGCCGGAATCGGCGGAAGGCGTGCAGCGTTGGTGTGGTGAACCGGATCCAGATCCGTTTCATGACCGCACTAAAACCAGTGAAGTCCAAAGGGGTGTTGGGCTTGACGTTTCCGGTCGCCGGTATGGTCAGGCGGCGGAATCGTCACACCACCCCTGGCAGAAAGATGCGCGTGAAGATGCGGATTGCCTGCATCCATCAGGGCTACGAACTCTACGGCTCCGACCGCAGCTTCGCGGAGAGCGTGGCGGCGCTGCGCGCCGCGTTTCCGTCGGCCGACATCGAAGTGGTCCTGCCGCGCAGCGGACCGATCGTCGAAATCCTTCAGCCCCATGCCAGCCGCATCGTCTTCGAGCCGCTCTGGGTGCTCAGGCGCCAGGCGATGCTGAGGCTGGCGACCATCGAGATGGCGCGGCTGCCGGTCGCGCTGTGGCGGGCATGGCGGCGCCTCAGCGTTTGCGACCTCGTCTATGTCAACACCTCGATCGTCGCCGATTATGCGCTGGCCTCGCGCCTGCTGCCTTCCAAGGCTCTGCTGCACATCCATGAAATTCCCGAAGGCGTGCTGCGCCGGATCCTCGTCGGGCTCATGCACTGGAGCCATGCCGATCTCATCTTCAACTCGAAAGCGACGCGCGACACGTTCGGCGAGCCGCGATCGGCGCGCTCCTATGTCGTCTATAACGGCGTTGCCGGTCCGGCGGCGGCGGAGGCGATGACCTATGACGGCAAGCGCCCACTGCGGGTGCTGCTGCTCGGCCGCGTCAACCGGATCAAGGGCCAGGAAGTGCTTCTGCAGGCGATCGCCTCGCTGCCGGCTGAACTCAGGTCAAGGATCGAGGTGCGGCTGGTTGGCGGCGCCTTCGAAAGCGTCGAGCGCGAACGTGCCCTGGCGGAACTGGTCGAAACCATGGGGTTGGCCGGACAGGTCAGCGCCTTGCCCTTCATCCCTGACCCTTCGGAGCATTATCGCTGGGCCGACATCGTCACCGTGCCGTCGCGGCGTCCGGAATCGCTCGGCCGTGTCGCCATCGAGGCGATGGCCTACGGCCGGCCGCCACTGGTGTCGGCGATCGGCGGGCTGGTCGAAGTGGTTGCCGACGGCGAGACCGGCTGGCATGTTCCGCCAGGCAATGCAGCGGCGTTGGCCGCGAAGTTGCAGGAGATCATCCTCGCCCCTGAAACGTGGTGCGGTTTCGTCGCCGCCGGGCGCAAGCGCTACGAGACGGTGTTCAGCGAACCGGTCGCCGCGGCCGCGATCGCGGCGATCGCCGCCGACAAGCTGAAGGCTGCCATCGCAAGGCCGGGCCGGACGGCCAGCACCCGCCAGGTGGAGACAAGGCCGTGAAGTTCCCCCTCCATCTGGTGCGGCGCCTCGTGCTGATGATCGGTGGCGAGGCGATGCAGAGCGGCTTTCATTTCGCCCTCAACATCGCGCTGCTGCACATGCTGTCGGCGCAAGGCTACGGCCTTTTCGCCATCGCCATGGTGATGGGCGGCGTCGGCCTGTCCTACATCAGGTCGCTCACCGCGGTTCCGGCCTCGATATGGATGGGCAAGAGCAGCAACAGCGCCGGCGTCGATGCCCATGACGTGGCCTTCGGATCCGCGGCGCTGGTGGTGTCGCTGCTGATGGCCATCGGCACGGCTGTCCTGATGCGCCTCCTTGGCGACCCGAGCGGCATTGCGGCCGGCTGCTTCGTCGGTGCCTGGTCGCTGCGCAGCCATATGCGCACGGCATTCTTCGCGCGCCGCCAGCAGGTGATCGTCTCCGTCAGCGACGCGGCCTTCACAATCGCAGGCACCGTGTTCGCCGGCCTGGCGATCTGGTTTGCCGAGGCCGCGCTGCAGACCGTGTTCTATGCCCTTGCCGCTGCCAATGTGATCGGCATCCTCGTCCTGGCCCGGCTGGCGCCGCGCACGCTTCGCATCAGCTTCCGCATGCCGACACGGCGGCGCTACACCAGACTCTGGCGTCAGCTGTGCTGGTCGGCCTTCAGCGCGACCACCACCAACATCCAGGGGCAATGCCTGGCACTGCTGGTCGCCGGCATTGCCGGACCCGCGGCTTACGCGCCGCTGGCGGCGGTGATCGTGCTGTTCGCGCCGCTGCGCATCATCAGTCTTGCTTTCGTCAACATGACCCAGCCGGAGCTCGCCAAGCTGATGCGGCGCAATGAAACGCGCCGCGTCTGGTCTCAGGCGAAGATCTGGTCGGTGGTCATGGGGCTCGGCGGCCTGGCCTATGGATGCGCCATCCTGTTCGTCCTGCCGATGATAAAGTCCCAGGCTCTGCAGGATGCCTCGGTCGGGTTCATCGGGCTTTTCGTGACGGCGAATTTTATCCCGATCATGCTCTACATCATGCCCCGCATCGTCCTGGAGATATTCGGTGATTTCCGCATCGTCGCCTTCATCACCATGGGCGGCGCCATCGTCGGGCTGGCGCTGATAGCCATCCTGCTGGCCGTTGCGTCCCCACCATGGGCGCTGCTGGGTTCCGCGGTCTCCGAGACCTTCGTGCTCGCGGCATCATGGTATTTCGCGCACCACCGCATGTGGAACATCGAGCATCCGGACCAGCAGCGTAACAGCCGTTTGGGCTCCTGGCGGCGGGCGCTCACGTTCGCCGCGGTAAAGCGATAGGAGATGGATGTGCCTGGCCAGGCGATGCAAATTGCTGCGGTGGATGACGGCTTGCCCGTGGCGGAAGCCTCCCGTCCCGTGACCGTCCCCGCAAACGATGCCTACACGGCGCGATTGCACACAAGCCTTGAAGCGGTCAGGCCGCTCTGGCTGCGCTTCCAAATGGACGGTGTCTGCACCGCCCACCAGCATTTTGCCTGGGTCGAGGGGATCGTGGCGCGGCTGATGCCGGCAGGCGCGGAGCCGCTGATCGTTGAAGTGAACGACGCGGTGACGGGCGCGCCCTTGATGCTGGTGCCGCTGATGCTGCGCTCGGCCTTCCAGCATCGGGTGATCGAGTGGCTGAGCTGTGGCGTGTGCGACTATTCGGCACCGCTGCTGGCCGATGCGGGTGCGTGGACCGCCCAATCGGCGCAGGCGGCGTGGGCGGCGGTGCGTTCCGTGCTGCCGTCGGCGGATCGCTTCCATATCACGGGAATACCGCAGCAGGTCAGCGGCGTCGCCAATCCCCTGGCCTTGCTGACGACCACGCGCGATTCCGTGCAGACCACCTTTGGCCTTGCCATCGACGGCGACCCGGAAACCGTGCTCAAGCGTCTCTGCAGGCCATCTTTCGTCAAGGAATTCGGCAAGGACTGGCGCCGGCTCGAAAGGCTCGGCGATGTGGAACTCGTCCAGGCCGTTTCGCCGGACCAGGTGGAGGAAATCTTCGGCGAACTGGTCCGGATGCGGCTCAGCCGGTTCCGCGAACTTGGCCGCTTCGACCTGCTGACGCAGGAGGCGGTTGTCGATTTCTACCGTGACGCGGCCATTCAGGGCTTGTCGGACGGTTCGGTGCGGCTCTTCGGGCTGCGCGTCGGCGGCTCCCTGATCGCGGTTCAATATCTGCTTGTCCATCAAGGGACTGTTCATGCTCTCCTGATAGCTATGGACCAGAGCGTCGTTCCCAATGTCTCGCCTGGAATGGCGATCATTGGCAGGTTGATGAGGTGGGCACGCGAGCAAGACCTTGGTTATTTCGACCTGTCGGTCGGCAACCAGAGCTACAAGGAACATATGGGCGCCAAGGGTTCGGTTCTTGTGGAACTCTGCCATGGGTACACGATGCGGGGCAGGGCGGCGAGCAACGCCATCGATCTACGCAACCGGACCGAAGCCTTCGTGCGATCCAAACCACGGCTGCTCAACGTGGCCCAGAGACTGATGCGAGGTTTGCGGCGTTCGCGTGGAGGACGTTGAGAGCAGGCCTGAACGGACGGGAGAAGTACGTGGCAGGCCAGGCAGTACGAATAGTCGCGGTGGGGGATGCACCGGACCAACCTCTTTCCCCAATTATCGCCGGTTGGGGCGCCGCCGCGCGCTTTGCCGCGCGGCTGCACACCAGCTTCGATTCCGTAAGGCCGCTGTGGCTGCGCCTCGAGGCGACCGGCGTGTGCACGGGCCATCAAGGCCTTGCCTGGGTGGAAGGGATCGCAACCCGGCTGATGCCCAAAAGCGCGGAACTGCTGGTCGTCGAGGTCAACGACGCCGATACGGGCGCGCCGGTCATGCTGTTGCCGCTGATGCGCCGCCGGGCCATGGGCCATTATGTGATCGAATGGCTGAGCTGCGGCGTGTGCGATTATTCCGCGCCGCTGCTGGCCGATGCGAGACCCTGGACCACGCAGAGCGCCGACGCCGCCTGGGCGGCGGTGCGCGCCGTGCTGCCGCCGACGGACCGCTTCCACATAGCGGGGATTCCGCGGGAGATTCACGGCGTCGCCAATCCGCTGGCGCTGCTTTCACAGGCGCGCGATTCCATCCAGATCGCTTCGAGCCTGGCCCTGAGTGGCGATCCGCAGACGCTGATCAAGCGCATCTGCAAATCGTCCTTCGCCAAGAATTTCCACAAGCACTGCCGCCGCTTCGAACAGATGGGCAAGCTCGATCTGGTCGAAGCCGAGACGCCCGACATGGTGGAGGCGCATTTCGCGACCCTGCTCGAGCTCAGGCTCAACCGCTTCCGTGAGCTCGGGCGCTTCGACCTCCTGACGCAGGCGCCGGTCGTCGATTTCTACCGCAACGCCGCCCTGCAAGGCCTGTCCGACGGCTCCGTGCGGCTGTTTGGGCTGCGCGTCGGTGAAGCCTATCTCGCCGTCATGTACGTGCTTGTCATGAAGGGCACCTTGCACGCGCTTCTGCTCGGGATCGATCAGGACGCGGTGGCCAACGCCGCGCCAGGCCTGACGACGATTGGCAAGCTGATGATGTGGGGAGTGACGCAGGGGCTCGACTGTTTCGACCTGTCGGTCGGAAGCCAGGGCTACAAGCAGCACATCGGCGCTTCGAGCGCGGTGCTGGCAGAATTGTGCGAGGCGGTGACACTGCGCGGCCGGGGCTCGACGACCTATATCCAACTGCGCGGGAAGACCGAACTTTTCGTGCGCTCCAAGCCCGGGCTGTACAAGGCCGTGCAGGGCGTGATGCGGCGGTTTCGGCGACTGAAGAATTGAAGAATTGAAGAATTGAAGAATTGAAGAATTGAAGAATTGAAGAATTGAAGAAATTGCTGCTCCCGAGGTGGCTTCGGGAGCAGCAATCGCGCGCGACGAGGTGACCGCTCACAGCGCCTCGGTGTCGAAGAGCAGCATCGTCACCAGATCGTCATCCCCGGCAAGTTTGCGCCGGTCCACCGCGCAGGCCCGGCCGATCTCGCTGTCAAAGGCCGTGCGAATGGCCTCCAGGCTGTCGAAATAGAGCGTCGCGACC
This sequence comes from Mesorhizobium sp. WSM4308, assembly GCF_002294905.1. Classification (NCBI taxonomy): domain Bacteria; kingdom Pseudomonadati; phylum Pseudomonadota; class Alphaproteobacteria; order Hyphomicrobiales; family Phyllobacteriaceae; genus Mesorhizobium; species Mesorhizobium sp. WSM4308. The sequence goes on from NZ_NSFW01000017.1 coordinate 31,692, forward strand.
CTGAAAGGTGTCTCGCCAGGCAGGACATTCATGATCGGCTGCCGGCTGATCTCGTAGCGCCGCAGTCCGGGCAATTGCTTGGCCAGCGGCACGTGAATGTCGTGGTAATGGCGCTCGAAGGCCGCCGGATCGGCGGGGGTTTTGTAGATGACAAGCATCTTGGCCATGGTGGTGCTCCCTGTTTGAGGTGACCGCGCCGCGTCGGCGCCGCACCAATGTCGTTCGCCGGGAGCGTATTTCGACAGGGATGCGGGTTTTCGCGAGACCAACGGCATGGGGCCGGCGCCAGAAGATATTCCGCGCATCGCCATCTCGACCGCCGGCCGGTGCCCGCACGGCGATGCAGTTGATCCATGTCAAAGCGGATCGTCGTCGACGCTTTTATCTGGTCCACTGTCTTGGGAAGGACACAAGGCGGTGGGTGGTTCCGGGCCGGCAAGCTGAAAACAGCTCCGGTCCGGACTGCCTGCAAGATTTTGCCGGTCCGCGCCGTGTTCATGCCCGAAATTGACAGGAAGGCGTGTCTCCGTCATCCTTGAGCCCAGTCGCCTGATGTGTCAGGGCGACCGAGGGCAGCGTCATGTTCAGTCCCGTCACCGGCCAGAATGCCAAGCGCGCCGCGGTGCGCAAGGCGCTCGACGCCCACAAGGTCTACATCACCGCGCAAAGCTTTTCGGACGGGGCCTATCGCGCACGCGTGCTGGTCGACGGCGAGGCCTATTGGGTGGATGAGTTCCGGCTCGCCCAGCTGCAGCAGGGCCTGTCGCCGGCCGAGCTCGAGCTGACCCCGGCTGCCGACGATTGAGAGCGTGACTTCCATCCGTTCCGGAACGCGGCGGTTGCTCCTGCTTGCCAAGCGCTTCGGGCCTTGACCATGCCCGCTCCCGCCAAACTCAAAACCTATCGCGCCAAGCGCGAATTCTCCAAAACGCCGGAACCGGCCGGCGGGCCGATCACCGGCGAGGGCAACGGCTTCGTCGTCCACAAGCATCACGCCACCGCGGACCATTATGATCTGCGCCTGCAGGTCGGCGACGTGCTGAAGAGCTGGGCGGTGCCGCGTGGGCCCTCGCTCAACCCGGCCGACAAGCGGCTGGCGGTCGAGACCGAGGACCATCCACTCGAATATATCGATTTCGAGGGCGTCATTCCCGAGGGGGAATATGGCGGCGGGCCGATGATCGTCTGGGACACCGGCACCTGGGCGCCGATGGACGATGTCGAGAAGAGCCTGCGCACCGGCGCTTTCAAGTTCCGGCTGAGCGGCGAAAAGCTCAAGGGCGGCTGGATGCTGACCCGCCTGAAGCCCAAGCCCGGCGAGGACGAGAACAAGAAGAACTGGCTGCTGTTCAAGGAGCGCGACCTCGCCGCCGACACGGCGCTGAATATTCTGGAGGCGCGGCCGGAAAGCGTGAAATCCGGCCTGCGCATCGAGGAACTGGCGGCCGCCGCGAAACCGGCGGCCAAGTCCGCGCCAAAGCCGGGTTCCCTGAAACCCGGCGAACTGCCCGGCGCGGTGAAGGCGCCGGCGCTCAGCCGCATCGAGCCGCAGCTGGCGACGCAGGCGCTTAGGCCGCCGGGCGGCGAAGGCCCTGCCGAGAACACCAACGAACTCTGGCTGCACGAGATCAAATTCGACGGCTACCGCACCATGGCGCATCTGTCCGACGGGCAGGTGCGGCTGATCACCCGCGGCGGCATCGACTGGACGAAGCGCTATGGCGACCTGCCGCATGCCTTCGCCAAACTGCCGTGCCGCGAGGCGATCGTCGATGGCGAGATCGTCGTGCTCGACGCCAAGGGCATCAGCCGCTTCGCGCTGCTGCAGGACGCGCTGGCCGAGGGCGCCGGCAGCAAGCTGCATTTCTATGCCTTCGACCTCCTGCATCTCGACGGCTGGGACTTGCTGAAAGCACCGCTCATCCGGCGCAAGGCGCTGCTGGCCGAGCTGCTTGGCGGGCTCGGGGCGAATTCCGCCATCCAGTTCTCCGACCATGTCGAGGGCTCCGGGCAGGGGCTCTATGACCAGGCGACGGAGCTCGGGCTCGAAGGCGTCATTTCCAAGCGCGCCTCCGCGATCTACCAGAGCGGCCGCACCAAGAGCTGGACCAAGTGCAAGGCGCTGCAGAAGGACGATTTCGTCATCGCGGGTTACACGATTTCGGACGCGGCGGAAGGGCTGGCGGCACTCGGCATGGCCGAGTGGGAGGAAGGCGAACTGCACTATCGCGGCAAGGTCGGCACCGGCTTCGATGCCGAGACGGCAGCCGACCTGCTCGCCCGGCTGGAGCCGCTGACTTCCGGCGCCACGGCGCCGGAAGGCGTGCCGCGCGAGATCATGCGCGAGATGCACTGGGTGAAGCCGCTGTTTTCGGCGCGCATCCATTACGCCAACCGCACGGCGGACAATGCGTTGCGCCATGGCGTGTTTCGCGGTCTCAGGGATGTCGGCCTGTCGACGCCGGTCTCGGCCAAGCGCAAGCGGCTGATCTCGGAGGCGGATCTCGCCACCATCTGGGTGACCAATCCGGAGCGGCGGCTGTTCGGCAAGACCGGGCCGACCAAGCTCGACATCGCCGTCTATTACGCGCTGGTCGGCGACTTCATGCTGCCGCACATCCTCGGCCGCCCGGTGTCGCTGGTGCGCTGCCCGACCGGCCTGCCAAAGGATTGTTTCTTCCAGCGCCACGCCTTCACCGGCATGCCACCCTCGGTGGTGACGTTCCAGGCGACCAATTCCGAGGGCGAGACCAAATCCTACCTCTCGGTCGAGGGGGCAAAAGGCTATCTGGCGCTGGCGCAGTTCGGCGTCGTCGAATTCCACACCTGGGGCACGCACCGCTTGAGCCTCGACAAGCCCGACCAGATCGTCTTCGACCTCGACCCGGGCGAGGGAATTTCCTGGCGCGAAGTGGTGGAAGCCGCCGTCCACATCAAGGGCGAGCTCGAGGGGCTGGGGCTGGTGCCGTTCGCCAAGACGTCCGGCGGCAACGGCATCCACATCACCGTGCCGGTGACACCCAAGCAGAACTGGAAGAAGCTGCACCAGGCGACCAGCGCCATCTCGACGCATCTGGCGGCCACCGCGCCCGACACATTCACCACCACCATGGGCAAGGAAAACCGTAAGAAGCGCATCTTCATCGACTATCACCGCAACGCCCGCGGCCACACTTCCGCGGCGCCTTATTCACTGCGCGCCCGCACCAATTTGCCGGCCTCGACACCGGTGAGCTGGAGCGACCTGGAGGCGATCGACGCGCCGCAGGACCTGAATTATTCCTCGCTGCCGGGGCTGCTGGAGACATCGGGCGATCCCTGGGCGGATATCGAGGATTTTGCGCGGGATCTGCCGACCCATCTTTCGTCATCCTAGGGCGGAGCAAGGAGCGAAGCGACGCGCGCAGACCCTAGGATGACGAAGCTTAGAGGCATTCGGCCAATCACCAGCGCCTCGCCCACCATCGACGCTTCCGACAATTTGAATTATTCTCTCCCCAACGACCTCAAGGACGCAGCGGAAGATTTCGTCAGGGATTTGCCGGTATTGTGCGGGGTCGGTGTAGGATTTGCGCAGCCTCGTTCGTCCTGCGGACGAAAAGCGCTGCACCAGTGTGACAGTGCATGGCCGCGTAGGAGTGTATCATGGCGCCCAGGGCAAGTTGGAAGGGTTATCTCAAGCTCAGCCTCGTCAGCTGTCCGGTCCGGCTCTATCCGGCGACGACGACCAGCGAGCGCATCTCGTTCAATCAACTGCACAAGAAGACCCATAACCGCATCAACATGAAGCCGGTCGATCCCGAACTCGGGCTCGTCGAGCGCTCGGACCTGGTCAAGGGCTACGAGTACGAGGACAAGCAGTACATCATCATCGATGAAGCCGACCTCGACGCGGTGCGCATCGAATCCAACCACACGATGAACATCGAGGCCTTCGTCGACGAGGGCGAGGTCGATGTCATCTATCAGGACGCGCCCTATTACCTGGCGCCGGACGGGGCAATGGCGGAGGAAACCTTCGCCGTGCTGCGCGAAGCCATGCGCAAATCCGGCAAGCTGGCGATCGCGCGGCTGGTGCTGTCCAGCCGCGAGCGGGTGGTGACGATCGGCGCGCGCGAGAACGGCATGTTCGTGTGCACGTTGAGGAACCCGAACGAAGTGCGTGGCACGGCTGAATATTTCGGCAACATCCCGGCAGGCAAACCCGACCCGGAAATGCTCCAGCTCGCCGAAGCGCTGATCAAGCAGAAGGAAACCACCTTCGATCCGAAGGATTACGAGGACCGCTACGAGATCGCGCTGATGGCGATGATCCGCGAGAAGCTCAAGGGTCACAAGCCGATCATCGCGGCCGCGCCCGAGCGCGGCAACGTCATCAACCTGATGGATGCGCTGAAGGCCAGCCTGTCGCAGTCGAAGCCGCCGGCCAAGTCGAAGAGCAAGGCCGATGAAGTGGCGGCCAAGCCCGCCGCCAAGAAGGCGGCAGCGGGCGGCGCGCCTGAAAATCCGCTGAAGGCCAGTCTGCTCAAGGCGGTCGGCAAGAGCAAGAAATGACGGCACCGGCCGTTTCGGTTCCGGGCGCCGTCTTCGGGACCATCGGCGCGCTGGCGGCGTTCCCCTTGCGTCTCGCCGCGCGTGAGATCGAGCGCCAGCACGGCCAGCTCAGGCGCGGCATCACCAGGCGCACGACGCATGTCGTGTTCGGCAGGACGGTGTTGGCCAAGGCCGGATTGACGAAAAGCGGTGATGCCGGGATCGAGCGCCGCGTCGCCGCCGAGCGCGCGGCCGGGCGCACGCTGATCAGCGAGAACGGCTTTTTGCGCCTGCTCGGCCTGATGAAGGCGCCGGAGGCGTCGTCATTGTCGCGGCAATCGTTGATCGAGCAATCCAGGCTGTCGGGCGCCGACCTCGACCTGCTCAGCCTGTTCGATGCCTTCGAGCATGACTGCGAACCCTATTCCTTCCGCGACCTGATCCTGGCGCGCAAATATGCCGGGCTGGTGGCCGGCGGCGCCACCTGGGGCGCGATCGCCCGCTCCGTGCACCGCTCCGGCCCGGTCGCCTCGCTCACCGCCAAATCGCTCAATGTCGGCTCGCAGCATGGCCGCCCCGACGCGATCTATCTCGAAGGCGGCCAGAGCGAACTCGACGGGCAATTGCTGTTCGACCTGGGCGCCGCGGCACAAGGCGACGACACGCTGGAAGACTTGTTCGCCGAGGCCGAAGCGGCCGAGGAGGGCGGCGACCATGATGGCGCCGCCGTGCTCTACCAGCGCTGCCTCGCCATCGACCCCAGCGACGCCATCGCCGCCTTCAACCGCGCCAACTGCCTGCGCGCCGGCGGCCACGCGGCGGATGCCGCGCATGATTATGCCAGGGCGATCAAGCTCGACCCGGCCTTCGTCGAAGCCTGGTTCAACCTCGCCGGGCTGATGAGCGAGCAGGGCCGCGACGCCTCCGCGCGGCGGCATTTGCACAAGGCGATCGCGCTCGACAGGAGCTATGCCGATCCGGTGTTCAACCTGGCCAGGCTGGAATTCGACGCCGGCAATCTGCCCGAGGCGCGGCGGCTCTGGGTGCGGTATCTGGAGCTTGATGCGGAGTCCGAATGGGCCGGGGTGGCCGCCAGGGGCGTGCAGTTCGTGGATATGCAGCTGGCACGGACGGCGGGGTGACCATGATTGGCGAAGGTCGCGATGACAGCAGATCTCCGGCAGGACAGAGGGGGGCGCTGTCCCGCCAACGGATCGGCTCATTTGAGACCGTCTTGCCCGGGAGAGATTTGACTGAAGGCCGGCATTCCTTGGCGCCCCCCTCTGCCCTGCCGGGCATCTCCCCCACGAGGGGGGAGATTGGCAACGTCACTGCGGCGCGAGACGCCCCATGACCAGCTTCCTCTTCGACGGCTTCGACACCGCACCCGTCACCATCCTGCTCGCGCATGGCGCCGGCGCGTCGATGGATTCGCCCTCGATGACCGCAACCGCCAAGGCTCTGGCTGCGGCCGGCTTCCAGGTTGCCCGCTTCGAATTCCACTACATGGCCGCCCGCCGCTACGGCCACCGCAAGCCGCCGCCGCGTGCCGAGACGGTCAACCCGGAATATATCAAGGCGATCGCTGATCTCAGGGCCAGGGGCGTGACCGGCAAGCTCGTCATAGGCGGCAAGTCGATGGGCGGGCGCGTCGCTTCGATGGTCGCGGACGAGATGTTCGCCAAGGGCGAAATTGCCGGGCTGGTCTGCCTCGGCTATCCCTTCCATCCGCCTGGAAAGCCCGACCAGTTGCGGACAAAGCATCTGACCGGGCTGAAGACGCCGACGCTGATTTTTCAGGGCACGCGCGACGAGTTCGGCACGCGCGACGAAGTGGCGGGTTATGGGCTGTCTGATGCGATCGAGGTGATCTGGCTGGAAGATGGCGACCATGATTTGAAGCCGCGCAAGAGTGTGTCGGGATTCTCGACGGCGGATCATCTGAAGACGCTGGCGGAGACGGTGAAGGGTTGGGCGGGGCGGTTCGCGTCCTGACCCGTCCATGAAACTCGCCACCTTCAACATCAACAACATCAACAGCCGGCTGGAAAACCTTCTGACCTGGCTGGCGGTTGCGAAACCCGATGTCGTCTGCCTGCAGGAACTCAAGGCGCGCGACATGCAGTTTCCGCGCACCGCGCTTGCCGATGCCGGCTATGGCGCGGTGTGGAAGGGCGAGCCGACCTGGAACGGCGTCGCCATACTGGCGCGTGGCGCGGAGCCGGTGCTGACCCGCGATGCCTTGCCCGGCGACGGTGCCGACCGCCAGAGCCGCTACATCGAGGCGGCGGTCGACGGCATCGTCATCGCTTGCCTCTATGCGCCGAATGGCAATCCGCAGCCGGGGCCGAAATTTCAGTACAAGCTGGCCTGGCACAGGCGGCTGGAGGCGCATGCGGCGCAGCTTCTCGACACCGGCCTGCCGGTCGTGCTGGCCGGCGACTACAACATCGTGCCCGAGCCGCGCGACATCTATGCCACGCGTTCCTATGACGACAACGCGCTGGTGCAGCCGGAAAGCCGCGCCGCATTCGCTGCCCTCATCGAGCAGGGCTGGCTTGACGCGCTGCGCAAGGTCTATCCGAAAGAGACGCTCTACACCTTCTGGGATTATCGCCGAAACCGCTGGCCGCGCGATGCGGGTCTGCGGCTCGACCACATCCTGCTGTCGAAGACGCTCGCTCGCCGGCTGAAGGGGGCGGGCATCGACCGCGACGTGCGCGGCGAGGACGGCGCCAGCGACCATGCGCCGGTCTGGGTGGAGTTGAAGTAGGTTGCGCCCAACGAAGCAAGGAATGTCCAGCCATTTCCGTGCGTTCGCGCCCACGCGGCATTCGCACCGGCGGCCACTCGACTCCGCCGCGGCCTTGCGTAAGATCGGTCGCGGCGAGGGAATTCGATGCGACCACAGCCTGCCAATATCGAGGCCGATGCCGTCATCGGCGGCATCATGAGCCTTGCGCCATGACCAGGGTTGCCGACAGGTTGATGGCGGTGCTGCTGATGGCGCTGGCCGCGGCTTGCCTTGTCCATCTCTATCTCTTGCCGGGCAGCAAGGATTTCGGCCTGACGGCCATGCATGAGCCTTGGGCGACGCAGATGGCGGTCTTCTCGCTGCTGGCACTCGCCTGCCTCGTCGGCGCGGTGCTGTTCTGGGCCGGGCTGTTGCCGGGGCGGCCGGCACGTCTAGCCGGGACACCGCTGTTCGGCCGCGCGGCCGACGTGCAGGAGACCGGCAGGCCCGGCCTGCGCGCGATCTTCTTCGCCTTGCCGTTGATCGTGCTGGCGGCACTGGCCATCCACCGGTTCGGCCCGTGGGGCGGCGGCGAGGTGACCGCCCAGCCGAATGAACCGAAGGTGGCCGAACCCAAACCCGCCGAGCCGAAGGACCAGGATGTCGCCAGCGCACCACCGGCACCTGAGCCGGGTCCTGCGCCGGCCCCGCAACCAGTTCCGCCACCGACAGCCGCCAACCCGCCGCCGGCACCCGCGCCGCAGGCGCCGGCCGCTCCGCCGGAGGTCGCGGTCATTCCACCGCCGACCGTGGCGCCGTTGCCGCCACCGCCACCGGCGGCGCCGACGCAGCCCGACGGCCATCGCGAGGCGGTCGTCTGGCTTGCGGTGGCGCCGGACGGCCGATCGATCATGAGCGCCAGCACCGATCGTGTGATCAAGCTGTGGGACATTGGCGGCAAGCACCTCATCCGCAACCTCGGCGTCCACAAGGACATGGCGCGCACCGCGCTCTATATGCCCGACGGCGTCAGCGCCCTGACGGGCGGCGACGATGGCGAGATCGTGCTGCGCAAACTTGCCGACGGCGCCGTGCTGCATGTCTTCCAGGCCGGCCAGAATGGCGGCGTCAACAAGCTGGCCATCAGCCCGGACGGCAGGCGCGCCGTCAGCGGGCATGACACCGGCAACGTCATCGTCTGGGACCTGGTCGACAATTCCGTGCTGCATGTGCTGAGCGGGCACGACTGGTCGATCAGCGCGGTCGCCGTCTCGCCCGACGGCAAGCAGGCGCTCAGCGGCAGCATCGACGGCACGCTGAAACTCTGGGACATCGAAAGCGGCAGGCAATTGCGCAGCTGGCACGGCCACGAGCAGGGCACATATGGCGCCGTCTTCACCGCCAACGGGCATCATCTGATCACCGGCAGCGGCGACCTGACGATCAAGGTCTGGGATCTCGACAGCGGCCGCGAGGTAAAGCGCTTCGAGGGCCATGAAGGCACGATCTATACACTGGCGCTGTCGGCCGACGGCAAGCGCTTGCTGTCGGGCTCGCTCGACGGCACGGCGCGGCTGTGGGACATGGAAACCGGCAACCAGATCGCCATGTTCGACAGCCAGACCGGCCCGATCTACGCCGTGGCTTTCGCTCCGGACGGCACAGTGTTGACCGGCGGCTACGACCGCACCATCAGGGACTGGCCGGCGGCTGGAGGGGATGGCGTGGTGCTGTTTGCCGGCGCGCCGGAGTGAGAGCCTGGTGAGGTTCCGTCTTCTTGTTAGGCACTCCGAAATTCTTGATCGCCTTCCCCGCCATGCTATGTAAAAATCATGCCAGCACCCAGTCTCATGGCCAACGCGCCGCTCATCGTCATCGACCTCCAGACCGGAATGTTCGACGGCCTGCACGAGCCGCCGATCCACGACGCGCCCGGCATTGCGGAGCGTGCCCGGGCGGTGATCGACTGGGCAAGACGGGATGGACGCAAGGTCGCTTTCGTCAGGCATGATGGACCCGAAGGCGATCCGCTGGCGCCGGGCGAGCCGGGTTGGCCGATATGGCCCGCCCTTGGTCAGGCGGAGGACGAGCCGACTTTCGCCAAGTCCGTGCGCGATGCTTTCAGCAATTCAGCCTTCGGCGACTGGGTGGTTGGGCAGGGGGCCGGCGGAATTGTGATCGTCGGTGCGCAGACTGATTTTTGTGTCGCGGCAACCGTCAGGGCCGCAATCGCCAGAGGGCTCGGCGTCACCGTGGTTTCCGACGCCCACAGCACGCTGGACAGCGCCAGCAAGAGCGCTGAGCAGATCATCGCCAGGCACAATGACGAATTCGCCGAGGCCGGCGTCAATCTGGTGACGACAAAGGCGCTGGTTGGCGGTTGAAGCGGCAACGACGATCATGACAGCCCGGCCGGCCGGACCGGATCACAACACCGGCTCCTGCCATGGTCGACGCGGACGGGGCGGCGCATTGTTGGGGATGGCTGGGCGCCCGCGTCAACCAGGGCGGCTCGTACCGCCGCGATAACACAATGGCACATTGCGGGGCCGCCGAAACTTCCGCGAAAGCGGAATAGGCAAGAGCCGCGGCGCGGATTCGCGCTCTGTCTCGCCGGCACCAGCGGCAATTGCGCGAAACAGTTTCCTTGGCTGCCGCATTGACCCACGGCAGGCGGGCGGCGAGGACTGGCGCTTCAGCAGCGATGGCGCCCATGAGCGAGCAGACGATGAGCGAACAGACGATTTTCCGCAACGCGAAACTGGCCGACGGGTCGCTGGCGGATTTCTTCGTCACCGGCGGCCGCTTCAGCGCCATCGTGCCGGCCGGCACGGCGCCGCCGGCTGATTTCGCCGCCGTCGCCCCCGCCATCGGCACCCCCGGCATCGTCGACCCCGCCATCATCGACCTTGATGGCCAGCTTGTCGTGCCGGCCTTCGTCGAGGGGCACATCCATCTCGACACCTCGTTCTATGGCGATGCCTGGCGCCCGCACATTCCCTGCACCAACGGGTTCGACGTGCGCGAGCGCGTCGCCTTCCAGGCGCGAAACCTTGCCGCCGCCGCGCCGATGGCGGAGCGCGCGAAGAACCAGCTCGAGCTCTGCGTCGGCAATGGCAGCCTAGCCATGCGCAGCCATGTCATGGTCGACGCATCGGTCGGGCTCAGCCATGTCGAGACCATCCTGGCCGTGCGCGAAGAATACCGCGACCTCATCGACATCCAGCTCGTCGCCTTCCCGCAAAGCGGCATCCTGTCCTCGCCCGGCACGGCGGAGATGCTCGACGAGGCGCTGAGGCTCGGCTGCGACCTTGTCGGCGGGCTCGACCCCGCCAGCTTCGACCGCGATGTGAAGGGCCATCTCGATGTGGTGTTCGCCCTGGCGCGGAAGCATGGCGCCGGCGTCGACATCCACCTGCATGACGGCGGCGCGCTCGGCCTATTCCAGGTCGAGGAGATCGCCGCGCGGACAAAGACGCTCGGCATGGCGGGCCATGTCGCCGTCAGCCATGCCTATGGCCTTGGCGACATCCCGCCCGACGCGCTGGCGAGGGCCGGCGCGATGCTGGCGGCCGCCGGCGTCGCGATCATGACCAACGCGCCCGGCAACCATGCCTTCCCGCCGGTGGCGGCCCTGCGGCAGGCCGGCGTCACCGTGTTCAGCGGTTCCGACAACATCCGGGATTCCTGGTGGCCCTATGGCGATGGCGACATGCTGAACCGGGCCAACATGATCGGCTACCGCTCCGGCTTCTACGAGGACCGCGAGCTCGCGGCGGCCTTCGATGTGGTGACCCATGCCGGCGCCAGGGCACTGGGGCTGGCGGACTATGGCATTGCCGTCGGCGCCAAGGCCGACTTCGTCGCCATCCGGCGCAGCACGTGCCCGAAGCGGTGGTGGCGGTGCCGAAGGACCGCACGGTCTATCGGCGGGGCAAGGCCGTCGCCAGAGATGGCAAGGTGCTGGCGCGCTGACACGCGCTGCCGGCAGAGGGCGGCGTCGCGGATTGCGCACACATCAATCGACCGCCTGGGCCGATCGGGCTGGCACGGAGGACAGCGCGCGTTGATCAGGCGGCTGCTGGCCGAAATAGAGCAAGCCGCCCAGGACAAGGAAAACGATCCCAACCGCCACAAGTCCGACCATCAACACGGCGACCGCCGTGCCCGGGCCGTGGCCTGTTCTGGTGATGATGGACCGATGGTGCATGGCTCTTCCTCCGAAATCCCGTCCGGTCAGCAGATCTTGCGGCAAACGACGGCGGAGGCGGGATGTTCCCGGTGACGGGCGACATCGGCCTTTTGCGTTTCCTTTTGGGACCAAGGTCTTAGGTGAGGTATGCAAAGGTCCGACGGGTCCTGTTCGGTTCCGGCAATGTCCATCGGATGTTCCGCTATTTTAGCCAACTCGGATATGAAGGCTTTGCCCTGTCGAGGGCCAATTCGGGCGTCGAGCAGAGCAGATATCGGCCGCCCGGCATCTGATAGCGGTGTGCCAACTTTCACATTCATTGGAGAAAATGCGCCCCAGAAGGCAGGTGAAGTGGAACTTGGTTCAGTCCGGATGTCGCGGCAAACAGGTCGTTGCCGAGAAGCGGAACCATTTGAGGAAGCTCACCGGCTCGCAGGCCAAGCGGGCCCGGGAACCCTGGATTGCCGCAATTGCGGGGAGGGAGCGCTTGCAGCTCTGAAAGGGCGTTGGCCCTCATGTCTCGTCGAACCGCCCCTCGCGTGTCGGGTGCCGCTTGATCGCGGCTTCTTCCTCGTCGTCGGGCAAGGCGTCGTCGCTGTGCTGGAGAGCGTTGTCATCGTCCTCCTCCGGCAGGTCGCCGTCCTTTTCGACGGCGTACCGCATGTCGCCGTTTTCCGACACGGTATCGGGCAGGATCTGGGCACCCTTGATCGCGTCCCAGTCCTGCTGCTCGATGGTCGGACCCTCGACCTCAGGGCTTTCGTCATCGCCGGTGCGTGGTTTGCTGCGCGGTGCCATGCTGGCCTCCAATCCTTGAAAAGACTGAAAGCGAAACTCGAGGTGCGGTGGTTGGTTCCCGGTCCCCGTGGCAAGGGGTTCGGATGCCCTTCGGACTTGAGCTTGCGGGTGCAACTACCACAGCCACCACCACAGCGCCGCAACCACCACCGCAACGGCGGCAAGCGCCAGACCCAGCATGATGTAGGAGCCCTTGATGATGTCGCGGATGATCTTCTTGATCGTCTCGCGGTCATTGAGGTTGGGGAAGGGTTCGTTGGGCAGCGCCACGCCAAGGAAATCGCAGAGCGGCGCCCAGCCTTCGGTCACCTTGTAGACCAGCAGTCTGTCCGGGGGCACGGCCGCCTTCACTTCCTCGACATAGGCGTTGTAGCGCGCCACCGCCTTGGCGCGGTCGTTCATCACGCCATCCAGCGTGCGGCCCCATATCAGCTTGCGCGACATGTCGCCGAATTTCCAGCCGAAGGGCGTCAGCCATTCCAGGATCCTGAACTGCCAGACATTCTCGGTGAAGTAGATCGTGTCGATCGTGCTTTCGTACCACGCCTCGGCGCCGCGCGGATGCAAGGTCAAAAGCACCTTGGCGTCGGGGAAGGCGGCCAGCAATTCCTTCCACACACAACAACCGGGATTGTCGACTGTCGCCGTATAGTTGGCGAAGACGCGGTTCCAGTCGTGCTGGCTGCCGGGTGGGCTGTTGGCCACCTTGCGCCAGAAATCGAGATGGCCCTTGTTGGCCTTGTTCATGATCACTTCCTGCATGTGATAGCAGGGCAGACCGAGCCTGTTCAGCGCGGCAAAAGTCGACCACGTGCCGGTGCGGCCGAAACCGGCTCCGATCAGTTTGAGCGTCATTTCCCCATCCCCCGGACTTATTTTCTGCGCCACCCGCAGTCCGTGAGCATCAAATTGCTCCCGACCAGGTCAACGCGCAACAAATTTCGAGGCTGGGCTAAGGTCGGACGATCACATAGTTGCGTAGTTGCTAAAATAATGAAACTTTATAGGCGGGCATTGGGAATTCGGGCAGGGAGTCGTGCGAAACCGGGTGGTTTCGGCGATGCGGGATCGATGTATTTTGGACAATTTCTCGTGGGGATGTCAGCCACGACCATCATCGTGGCGGTCTGGGCTTACATGGCCACCGGTTCTTTCTGGAAGGCGCTGGGCTGGACGATAGCCGTGCTGGTGGTCCTCCAAGTCGGCTATTTCGCGCTCGTCATGCGGCTGATCTACAGTCGCGCACGCAAGGCGGTGAGCGAGGGTGAGGTCGACGGTGTTCCGCCGCTGCATCGCGACGGTGTTTCGCTGTGAGGCCGATCACTTGTGAGGCCGGATACCGGGGATAGATCGCCAGTGGGACGACCGACTACCAGCCCCTGTTTCCGGCCGGCGAGCCTTTTAATGTCTTCCATGACGGCATGTGGAACGACAGCGTGCGCTCTACGTTAGCTGTCGCCAAGGCAATCGACAGTTCGCGTTCTATCTGGAAAGAGCACCTCGGATGCATCCTCCGAGTCAAGTGCATTCCGAGACATTCCTCAAATCCGGTAATTAATCGCGGATTGTCAAAAGCATAGATTGCGCGCTTTCGCTCGATTTCGAAAAAAATAGAAAATAGGCATTTGTTGGGCGTGTCGCATTTATTCCACAAATCGAAATGGAACCTCGTGACGGTGGCCGAGTTCTCCCACAGGGCCGGAAGCCCGGATAATGGATATGGAGGTTGTTATGAAACATTATCTTTCGAGTGCGGCAGCCGCGATCGTCCTGATGGGCGGCATCGGTGCGGCCCTGGCGGATACCATCGTCGTTCAGCCGGAGCAGGAAACTGTGGTTCGCGAATACGTCAAGAAGCAGCCGCTGGCGTCGGTCAATCTGCTGGGCCTTGAGCTCAAGCTCGGCTCGCCGGTGCCCGATAAGGTCGAACTGCGCGAAGTGCCCAACGTCAAGTATCGCGTCGCCGTGATCAACGACCAGACTGTCCTGGTCGACCCGGACACCCGTCAGATCGTAGAAGTGCTGCACTGACTGGTTCAGCATCAGGCATTTGAAAAAACCCGCTACCAATCTGGTGGCGGGTTTTTCTTGCCAGCTTTTGCCGCCGCCTATTCGGCGGCCAGCTTGTCCTGCGTCTTGGTGTCGAAGTCGCTGGCGTCGTGGCGCTCATGCAGTTGCAGGGCCGGCTCGCCGAAGGCGCGGTTGACCATGCGGCCGCGCTTGACCGCCGGCCGGGCGTCGATGGCCTTGGCCCAGCGCTGGACGTGCTTGTATTCCTGCACCGACAGGAACTCGCCGGAATCATTGTACATGCGTCCGAGCGCCAGCCCGCCATACCAGGGCCACACCGCCATGTCGGCGATCGTGTAATCCTCGCCGCCGAGATATTCCGTCTCCGCCAGCCGGCGGTCGAGCACATCGAGCTGCCGCTTGGTTTCCATGGCGAAACGGTCGATGGCATATTCGAATTTCTGCGGCGCGTAGGCATAGAAATGGCCGAAGCCGCCGCCCAGATACGGTGCCGAACCCATCTGCCAGAACAGCCAGGACAGGACTTCCGCGCGCGCCGGCTGCTCGGTGGGCAGGAATTCGCCGAACTTTTCGGCGAGATAGACCAGGATCGAGCCGGATTCGAAGATGCGCACCGGCGGGGCGCCGCTGCGATCCATCAGGGCCGGGATCTTGGAGTTGGGGTTGACCTCGACGAAGCCGCTGCCGAACTGGTCGCCATCGTTGATCCGGATGAGCCAGGCATCGTATTCGGCGCCCTTGTGGCCGCGCGCCAGAAGCTCCTCCAGCATGACGGTGACCTTGACGCCATTCGGCGTCGCCAGCGAATAGAGCTGCAGCGGATGCTTGCCGACGGGCAATTCCTTGTCATGCGTCGGCCCGGCGATCGGCCGGTTGATGCTGGCAAAGGCGCCGCCATTTGCCTTGTTCCAGGTCCATACTTTCGGCGGGGTGTAGTCTGTCATGTCGGGCCTCGGGTGGGGATGGGAAGGATGTGATTGAGCGGATGCATCTACAGCTAGGGCCGCGGAGGCGAAAGTTCAACTTGCGTTGAACTATTGTTTATGCGGGCGCCGCGCCCCAGCCCTTCAAAACGCCCACTGGAACTTTTGATCTGCCTGAAGGCGGACCGGGCCTTCACCGTTCGAAACTCGAAAGCCAAGCAATTGGCTTTTCGTGGCCTGCGGCCACCGCTTCTCACCCCTTGCAGCATCCCCTCCGAGCCATACCTATAGGAGAAGCCGCCAAGCATTTGCATCGCAGGACAAAATCATGGCCATCAATCCCAATCCGCGCTCCGTCGTTGCCGTGCGCGCCACTGTTCCCGAGGATGCCTTCACAGCCGGCGCGCTGGGCACGCTCAGGGAAGGCAGCGGCGTCGTCATCCGCAATGACGGGCTGGTGCTGACCATCGGCTATCTCATCACCGAGGCCGAAGAGGTCTGGCTGACCGCGCATGACGGCCGTGTCATCCCGGCGCACGCGCTGGCCTATGATCAGGAATCGGGTTTCGGCCTTGTCCAGGCGCTGGCGCCGACCGGCCTGCCGGCCGTGGCGCTGGGCGATGCCGGCAAGGCCAGGATCGGCGACGCGGTGGTGCTTGCCGACGGCGTCGGCCGGGCGGTCGAGGCCAAGATCGTCACCAAGCAGGAATTCGCCGGCTATTGGGAGTATCTGCTCGACGAGGCGATCTTCATCGCGCCAGCGCATCCGTCCTGGGGCGGGGCGCCGCTGTTCAGCGCCGACGGGGCGCTGCTCGGCATCGGTTCGCTGCGCCTGCAGATGAGCCGCGCCGGCGAGGTCGCCGATATCAACATGGTGGTGCCGATCGACCTGTTGCCGCCGATCCTCGACGATCTGCTGACGCGCGGCCAGGTGGCCAAGCCGCCGCGCCCGTGGCTCGGCGCCCTGTCGGCCGAAAGCGACGGCAAGGTGGTGGTGATGAGCGTGACCGAGGGCGGCCCGGCGGCAAAAGCCGGCCTGCGCCAGGGTGACGTCATCTCAGAGGTGCGCGACGGCGCCGTCGACGGGCTCGCGGATTTCTATCGCAAGCTGTGGGACAGCGGCTCGGCCGGCGCCGAGATCCCGATGCGGGTGGTGCGCGACGGCCGCGAGACCTGGCTGCGCGTCAAATCCGCAGACCGCGGCAGTTTCTTGAAGAAGCCGCAACTGCAATAGGCCTGGTGTCGGCCCGGCAATGCACCCCAGACTGCTCAAGACCTTCCTCGCGGTGGCGCGCAGCCGCAACATCACGCGTGCCGCCGAGGCGGTTCACCTCGCGCAATCGAGCGTCAGCGACCAGATCCAGTCTCTCGAGGCCGAACTGGGTGCTGCCCTGTTCACGCGTTCGAAGTCCGGCCTTGATCTGACGCCGGCCGGGCTGGCGCTGAAGCCGATCGCCGAAGAGCTGCTGCGGCTCGACGGCGAGGCGCGCGCCGCGGTGCTGGCGGCTGCCGGGCGCAGCAGCGGGGCACTGACCATCGGCGCGCTGGAAACGATCGCCTCGGCCCGGCTGGCGCCCTGGCTTCCGGGGTTCCAGGCTGGCCATCCCGACATCACCGTGCGGATGAAGGTGGCCGACAGCGGCACGCTGCGGCGCCTGCTGGAGGACGGCGACATCGACGTCGCCTTCTGCTTCGAGCGTCAGGACGGTGCGAAGCGCGCCGCCGACGGACGCCTGGCCAGGCGCACGATAGGGGCCGAACCGCTGGTGCTGGTCGCGGCTCCCGGGCAAGCCGCCGCGCCGCGCGACCTGGCAGACCTGGCCGCTCTGCGCTTCGTGGCGACGGAGCCCGGATGCGTCTACCGGCACATGTTCGACACCGCTTTTGCCGAGGCGGATATGGTTCCGCCCCAACCCGCGGCCGAAGTCGGCAGCATCGGCGCCATTGCCCGGCTGGTGGCGACGGGTGCCGGGCTCGGCCTCCTTCCCCGTCTCGCCGTCAGCGATGCGCTGGCGCGTGGCGAGCTCAGGGAATTGCCATGGCCCGGCCGAATGCGGACGGCACCACTGACGATGATCTGGCGACGCCGGCGCATCCAGCCGCCGGCGCTCAGGCAATTGCTCGCCGCCGCGCGCGACGCGCTGGTGCCGGAACGTCTTGAGACGGGCTCAGGACTTGAATCGGCAGATGGCTCCAAAGCATTGTTTCCAAACAACTCCCTGGCGAAGACCGCCACCGGCTAAACCAGCCGGTGCCCGCCTTCGACATGCAGCGTCGTGCCGGTGGCAAATCCGTTGCCGATGAGGAAGAAAATGGCGTCGGCGATGTCTTCGGGCTGGCCGACCCTGCCGACCGGCAGCCGCTCGGCCATCGCCGCCAGCATCTCGGCCTTGCGGTCGCCGGCGACCTGAGCCCAGATCGTGGTGTCGACCCAGCCGGGCGAAACGGCGTTGACGCGGGTCGGCGCAAGTTCGACGGCCAGCGCCCGCACCAGCCCTTCGAGCGCGGCGTTGACGGCGGCGACGACCGAGCCGCGCGCGGCCGGCCGGTAGGCGGCGATGCCGGAGATGAAGGTCATCGAGCCGCCCGCGGCAAGCCGTGGCGCGCCGTGCTTGGCAAGCAGCAGCGGGCCGAACAGCTTGCTGTCGACCATGCGTTGCGCCGCCTTCAGGTCAAGCTCCGGCAGCAGCCTGTAGGCGCCGTCGATGTCGGCCGCCGTGCTGACAATGTGGTCGAGCCCACCGATCTCGGCGAACAGCGCCGCAACCTGGCCTTCCCGGGCGATGTCTACGACGGCAACGTCGAGGCCGGCGGGATTGCCAAGCGCCTCGCGCGCCTCTTGCAGCCTGTCTTCGCTGCGCCCGGCGATGATGACCGTGGCGCCGGCCTCGACGCAGCGCCTGGCCAGCGCCAGGCCCATGCCGGAGCCGCCGCCGACGATCAGGATCTTCTGGTTCGAAAGGTTCATTTCGCTCTGCCTTTGCTTTGATGGGACAAGGACAGGGGATTGGCAGGTCGGTGTGCCGAGAAGGAAACGGAAGAAACCGATAGCGTCATCGGAAATGCCGATGATGATGCACGAATGCGGTTTCGGTCAGCGCACCAGCGGACTGTCCCAGACGGCGAACAGCAGCGCTTTGAGCTGTTCGAAGCGCTCCGGCCCGAGCTCGGTGCGCCACTCCTCCTCGATGTCGCGCAATATGTCGACCATCTTCCAGAAGGCAGCGTGGCCGCGTTCGGTGGCGTGC
This sequence comes from Mesorhizobium sp. WSM4308, assembly GCF_002294905.1. Lineage (NCBI taxonomy): Bacteria > Pseudomonadati > Pseudomonadota > Alphaproteobacteria > Hyphomicrobiales > Phyllobacteriaceae > Mesorhizobium > Mesorhizobium sp. WSM4308. The sequence goes on from NZ_NSFW01000017.1 coordinate 50,151, forward strand.
ACCACGCGCGCGCTGCCTTCGCCGTCGGAGCGGACAATATAGCCGTAGCCTTCGAGGCTGCTGAGCAACTGGTTGATCGCCTGTTTGCTCATGCCGGCACGTTCGGCGATGGTGCCGGGGCGCGCGCCGTCCGGGCCGGGAAACTGCAGCACGGCCATATGCGGCAGGCGCAATTCGTCGAAACCGGCGGCGTTGAGCTCCTTGATCAGCCGGCGCTGGATGGCCTGCGCCGGCACGCGCAGCAGGGCGCCGATCAAAAGGTCCGTGGTCTTGGTCTGCAGGACTTCGGTGGAGGTGGCCATTGACGATCCGGTAAATTGAGTTTACTGACTGCTAGTAAATGTAATTTACCGGAGAGGTTTGCGCAATGTCAGCCATGGATCTTCAGGTCAACCCAGCCAATGAGACCATCGGCACCAAGGGCCTGTCGGTCCGTTTCCTGGTGTCGGGCGAAAATTCGAACGGCAGTGTCGCCGCTTTCGAACTGATGGTGCCTAGCGCTCAGCGCCTGCCCGCGCCGGCGCACAGCCACGATCATTACGAGGAAACGATCTACGGCATTGACGGGGTCTTGACCTGGACCGTGAACGGCAAGCCGATCGAGGTTGGGCCGGGGGAGGCGCTGTGCATTCCACGCGGCGCCGTCCACCGCTTCGACAATAATGGCACCCGGGATGCCAAGACGCTGTGCGTCATCACGCCGGCGGCAATTGGTCCGGACTATTTCCGCGAGGCATTCGGTCTGCTCAACGCCGCTGCCGGCGGGCCGCCTGACAAGGCTGCGATGATGGAGATCATGCGCCGTCACGGCCTGACACCGGCGATGCCGCCACCGGCCTGATGCCGGCCGAAGGCGCAGCGCGCGCCACTTATTCCTGGCAAGCAGCGAAGGCGTCGCCCGAGTTCCAGTCCCGGAATGCGATGGTCCTGCCTTCAGCCGACACGGTCTTGTGCTTGGTGCTGCCGTCCGGTTGCTGCTTCGAACTGGTGCCCTTGCCGGTCAGCACGTTGTAGTCGCAGGCGCTGGCGGCATTCTCCTGCAGGTAATCATCGGAATCGTAGGCGAAGCCGGCAACGATGAAGGCGCCGTCGCGGTAGGCGATGGTCAGCGTCTGGTTGGTGCGCTCGCTGCCGATCTCCGGCGCCGGCAGATAGAATTTGATCGAGCCGTTGGGCAGCATGGTCAGCTCCGGCTCGGTGGCGGAGTTCTCGTAGCCCGGCCGGTCGTAACCGTTCCACTCGCCACCGATCTGTTCGCGCACGATTTCGACGGGCTTGAGGTAATTATGCTCCTTGTCCCCGAGGAAGAAGTGGATGTCCATCGGGTCGGTCGGCGCGGTCTCGACCACCATGGCAAGGTCGGGAGCGCCGTCGCCGTTGAAGTCGCCGGTCAGCGCGGTGATGATCTTGCGGGTTTCTATCGGTTCGGCCAGCGCCACGCCCGGCAGCAACAAGGCAAGGCCGAAGAGCAGAGATTTCATTGTGGCACATCCCCCAAGCCTGGCATTTGTGATCCTATAGCACGGTGGGGAAGCATCGCGCTCCTCCATCTGGTCGGGCGCGCTCCAGCCGCAACACGGCGATGTATATCGCGTTCCCTATTTCGCGGCACCGTGCCTCACTGCTGACGGGAATTGGGTAGTGGGCGATGCCATAATGCCGGAAATCGCAGGATGATGGAGGCAAGATGACAGGGACGCCAGCGACAACGATTCTGAACCCGCGGGCGCACTGATGGCGCCGGTCAAGGTCGATCCCGACAAGGTGCGGGAATTCCCCGACGCGGAAAGTTTTTATGCCTGGCTCGGTCAGCACCACGCCACCGAAAGCGAGGTGTGGATCAAGGTGCACAAGGTCGGGTCTGGACTGAAGTCGATCACGCCGAAGGAGGCCATCGACGTCGTGCTGTGCTTCGGCTGGATCGATGCGGTGCGCAAGGGGCTGGACGAGAACAGTTTTCTCCAGCGCTACACGCCGCGCGGCAAGAAGAGCATCTGGAGCAAGATCAACATCGACAATGTCGCGCGGCTGGTAGAGGAGGGCCGCATGACCGGGCATGGGCTGAAACAGGTCGAAGCCGCCAAGGCCGACGGGCGCTGGGCGCGCGCCTATGGCGGCAGCAAGGAGATGAAAATCCCCGACGATTTGCAGGCGGCCATCGATGCCGAGCCGGCGGCGAAGGCGATGCTGGAAAAACTCAGCGCCCAGAACCGCTTCTCGCTCGCCTTCCGCACCCACAACATGAAGACCGAGGCCGGCCGCAAGAAGAAGATCGAGACCTTTGTCGCGATGCTGAAGCGTGGCGAGACGATCTATCCGCAGGGCAAGAAGTAGTCTCAGCCGCCCGAATGCGGGTCGATGCCGTAGGGGTGAACCGGATAGCCCTGGCCGATGGCGTCGCCCACGCGGCCGGTCTAGGCGAGGAATGCAGGGTAGTCCGCTGGAGAGAAGCCGCAATCCCCGGCGCGGTGGCTGTAGGCGTAGATGGCGATGTCGGCGATGGTGAGGTCGTTTCCGGTGAGGAACGGCGTCTCGGCAAGGCTGCGGTCCAGGGCGGCCAGCGCGCGGGCGCCGGCCTCGCGCTTGCCGGCAACCATGGCATGGTTGCGCTCGAGCCGTCCGGTCAAGGTCCAGAAACGCAGCGAGCCGATCACGGGCTCGACATTGTACTGTTCGAAGAACAGCCACTGCATCACCTTGGCGCGCCGGTAGCGGTCCGCCGGCAGCAGGGGCGTGCCTTCGGCGAGGTAGGTGAGGATCGCGTTGGATTCGGCGATGGCGCTGCCGTCTTCGAGCTGGAGCACGGGAACCGCGCCCGCCGGGTTGAGGGCAAGGAAGGCATCGCTGTGGCTCTCGCCCTCGAAGATCGAGACGAGGCGGGTCTGGTAAGGGATCTTCAGCAGGCCGAGCAGAACCCGGACTTTCCAGCCATTTTGCGATGGCAGATAATCGTGAAGCGTGAGCATGGCCGATCCTCGTGATCGGCGAACGATCGCATGGCACGCCATCGGACGACACCCGATTCCTGCTCGGTCAATTCATGCACTCGGCGGCACAATGATTGCGATCTCCGCCGCCTAATAAATCAATTACGGCTGTGCCATCTTTTCCCGAGACGATAACGGAGGCATTCCCCATGACCATGCATCCCGACAAAGTCGCCCTCATCACCGGTGCCAATCGCGGCATCGGACTTGAAACCGGCCGCCAACTGGCGAAACTCGGTTTCACCGTGCTGCTCGGCGTGCGCGATCTGGCCAAGGGCGAGGCGGCAGCGAAAGCGCTCGACGGCCATGTCGAGGCCATCGCGCTCGATGTCGCAGCATCCGACGCGGCTGCAAGGGCAGCCGATGAGGTCGAACGCCGGTTCGGCCGGCTCGACGTGCTGATCAACAATGCCGCCATCCACTACGACACCGGCTCGCGCGCCTCGCGACCGGACTGGACTGTCATCCGCGAAGCCTTCGAGACCAATGTCTTCGGCGCCTGGCGGGTGGCGGCCGCCTTCGCGCCGCTGCTCAAGGCCGGCGGCCACGGAAGGCTGGTCAATGTGTCGTCGGAGGGCGGTTCGCTGGCCTCGATGGGAGCGGGCGCGCCGGCCTACTCGACATCGAAGGCGACGCTCAATGCGCTGACCTGCGTGCTGGCGGCGGAATTGCGCGGCTCCGGCGTGCTGGTCAATGCCATCTGCCCGGGCTGGGTCGCCACCGACATGGGCGGGCCGGGCGGACGCCCGGTGGCGCAAGGGGCGGCCGGCATCGTCTGGGCCGCGACCTTGCCGGACGACGGGCCGACGGGCGGCTTCTTCCGCGACGGCAAAAGACTGCCGTGGTGAGCGAACAGGTCGGGGTGGCTTGAGGCGGTTCACGATCTGAAGCGCGGAGTTACCGTAAGCGCCTGTTTTGACTAACTTTCAGCGGATCCGGCTTGCCTTCTTGTACACAAGAAAAAGCCGCCCTCGCTTTTAGCGAATGGCGGCCTTTTCCCGGGAGGAAGTCAGAAAAAAGCTGGCGATCAAGCCGCCTTGGCGTGGCCGTGCTTCTTGTGGGTGTGCTTCTTGGCGACGTGCCGGTGGCCGTGCCTCCTTACATGCCGATGGTGCTTCTTGCTGTGCCTAACATGCTTCTTGACGTGCTTGTGCGCGGCAGCCTGGGCCGGCTTGGCCGTGGCAGCGGGAGCCATAGTCGACGCCGCGGGAGCCGGAGCCGTGGTCGGCGCAGCGGCGGCGGTGGCGGCCGCGTTGGCCGTGCTGGTGCCGATAACCGGCATGGCCAGACCGAGCGAAATGGCGAGACCGAGGGCGGAGAGGAGGGGCTTGTTCATGATAGGCTTTCCTTCGGATTGATGGTTGCTGTCACTGGTCGAGGTCGACCGGTGTCACTCCAAGAAGTTTCAGGGCGTTGGCGTAGGTCCGGATGCCTTGCGCCTCCTTGCGCTCGGCACAAAACCGGTTGGCCTTGTCCTGCAGTGCCTCTGCCGTGGCGATCTGGCTGGCGCTGGCGCCGGGTTCGGCTTTGGTCCGGATGGCTCCGTCGAGTTGAGAACCGAGCCGGCTGCAATATTCGCTCCGGGTAACCGCCGCCTGCGCAGCCGATTGCGCGACCGCAAGCATGGCGAGCGAAATGCCTGCGAGGGCACCCATCCATCCGGTCGAACGTCGTTGCATTGTCGGGACCATCCCTGTGCGTTGTGTGGCGGCCACTGTCCGGTCGCTACGAGGATGGTTATCGCAGACGATGTTTTCTTCAGTTTTTCCCGCATGTTGAATCTTGTTTCTGAAGTATGTCTGGCAGGGTTTTTCCTTCTCTCCTTGAGGGAGAAGGTGGCCTCGCGCAGCGAGGTCGGATGAGGGGTGCTCCAGGGAACGCCAACGTCTCACTCCACTGGAACACCCCTCAACCGTCTCGGCGCTGCGCGCCGATCCACCTTCCCCCACAAGGGGGAAGGAAGAGCGTCGCGCCCGCTGCGGCGCTTGCGCCTCTTCCTCTGGCGCCCGCCATCGCGTATGGCCCGGGGAAAATCCTCCCAAGTTCCAATTCCCCGGAAACCGCATGATCAGACTTGAAAGCATCAGCAAGCAGAACGGCCGTCAGCTTGTCTTCATCGAGGCGTCGGCTTCCTTGCAGAAGGGCGAGAAGATTGGCCTTGTCGGGCCGAACGGCGCCGGCAAGACGACCTTGTTCCGCATGATCACCGGCCAGGAGCAGCCCGACGAGGGCCAGGTGCAGGTCGATCGCGGCGTCACAATCGGCTATTTCAGCCAGGATGTCGGCGACATGCAAGGCAATAGCGCCGTCGCCGAAGTGATGAACGGCGCCGGGCCGGTGAGCGACGTGGCGGCCGAGATGGCGGAACTGGAAGCGGCGATGGCCGACCCCGACCAGGCCGACCGGATGGACGAGATCATCGAGAAATATGGCGAGGCGCAGCATCGCTTCGAGGAGCTCGACGGCTATGCGCTGGACGGCCGCGCCCGCGAGGTGCTGGATGGCCTCGGCTTCAGCCAGGAGATGATGGACGGCGATGTCGGAAAACTCTCCGGCGGCTGGAAGATGCGCGTGGCACTGGCGCGCATTCTGCTGATGCGGCCCGATGTCATGCTGCTCGACGAGCCGTCCAACCATCTGGATCTCGAAAGCCTGATCTGGCTGGAGCAGTTCCTGAAAGGCTATGACGGTGCGCTGCTGATGACCTCGCACGACCGCGAGTTCATGAACCGCATCGTCAACAAGATCGTCGAGATCGATGCCGGCTCGCTCACCGCCTACTCGGGCAATTACGAATTCTACCAGCAGCAGCGGGCGATCGCCGACAAGCAGCAGCAGGCGCAGTTCGAGCGCCAGCAGGCGATGCTGGCCAAGGAGATCGCCTTCATCGAGCGCTTCAAGGCGCGCGCTTCCCATGCCGCGCAGGTGCAGAGCCGGGTGAAGAAACTCGACAAGATCGACCGCGTCGAGCCGCCCAAGCGCCGCCAGATCGTCAATTTCGAGTTCCAGCCGGCGCCGCGCTGCGGCGAGGATGTCGTCACCTTGAAGAACGTCCACAAGGCCTATGGCAGCCGCGCCATCTATGAGGGGCTCGACTTCCAGGTCCGTCGCCGCGAGCGCTGGTGCATCATGGGCGTCAACGGTGCCGGCAAGTCGACGCTGCTGAAGCTGGTGGCCGGCGCTTCCGACCCCGACACCGGCACGGTGGCGCGCGGGCCAAGCGTGAAGATGGGCTATTTCGCCCAGCACGCCATGGAGCTGCTCGAAGGCGAGCGCACCGTGTTCCAGACGCTGGAAGACAATTTCCCGCAGGCCGGCCAGGCGCCGCTTCGCGCACTTGCCGGGTGCTTCGGCTTTTCCGGCGACGAGATCGAGAAGAAGTGCCGCGTGCTGTCAGGCGGCGAGAAGGCGCGGCTGGTGATGGCGCTGATGCTGTTCGACCCGCCCAATCTGCTGGTGCTGGACGAGCCGACCAACCACCTCGACATCGCCACCAAGCAGATGCTGATCGAGGCGCTGTCGCAATATGAGGGCACCATGCTGTTCGTCTCGCACGACCGGCATTTTCTGGCCGCACTGTCGAACCGCGTGCTGGAACTGACGCCGGAAGGCATCCATACCTATGGCGGCGGCTATACCGAGTATGTCGAGAGGACGGGGCAGGAGGCGCCGGGGCTGCGGAGCTAGAGCAATTCCAGGAAAAGTGTGAGCGGTTTTCCGTCCGGAATTGCGTCAAAACAAAGAGTTAGAGCGGTTCGCCGTTTCCATGAAACGGTGAAACGCTCTAGGCTACCAGGGGCCTTGTGAGACGCGCCAGCCGGCATTGGTCGCTCTTGGCCATTGTCATCGCATCGCGCTCAGCCGAGTTCCTGGGCGAGGCCGATGAGAAGGTCTCCGGGTCCGCGAATGTAGCAGAGCCGATATACGTCCTTGTACTGAACGACCTCGCCTGCGAGCCGCGCACCGCGCTTGCGAAGCCTTTCAAGCGTATCGTCGATGTCGTCCACGGTGAACATGACGCGCAGGTAGCCCAGCGCGTTGACCGGGGCGTCGCGGTGATCCGCGACGACCGGCGGCGTGAGGAAGCGGGATAGTTCGAGCCGGCTGTGACCGTCCGGCGTGCGCATCATGGCAATCTCGACGTGCTGATCGCCCAATCCGGTGACACGTCCCGCCCATTCGCCTTCGATCGTGGCCCGCCCTTCGAGGTCAAGGCCGAGCTCGCGGAAGAAATCGATCGTCTCTTCGAGGTCATCGACGACGATTCCGACATTGTCCATCCGTTTGAGCGCCATGCGTCCAACCTCGTGTCTGGATCAACAGCCTGTCGGTCTTCGGCCAGGGAAAAGGCGGCTGTCGAGCCGACGCCGCCTTCCGGACTTTTCCGTCAGACCTCTTACCGTCGAAGGAATGGGCGAGGGTCCCTTACCTCAGCGAGATGGCCATGCCGCTGAGATCGGCGTTGACCTGCAGCCCGACCTGCTTGCCGGTGAGTTCGAGCTGGGCACCCCTGTCATTCGTCATGACGATCATCTGGGCGCCTTTGCCGAGCGTGCCGCCGCCGCCCGCCGCACCGTAGACCCCCGTCACATCGCGGACGCGCCTGATGTGGCGCACGGTGCCTCGGAAATAGGTCTTTGAAACGCCGAAGGCGAGGCCGCCCGAGACGCCGCCGATCGAGATGGGATAGGTTTTGCCGTGGAAGGTGAACGTGCCTTCGCCGCCGGAACCGCCGACGAAGAAGGCCGCCTTGTAGACGGCAAAGCGGATCGTGCCGCTGTCGGCATGCGCGGCGCTGGCAAAGCCGATGCCCGCGGTGGCGATGGCGGCAACCGCGATTCTACGAAATCCGGACGAAATATTCATGATGAGAGCTCCTCGAAGTCGCCGCTTGCCCAACCGACCGGGCGCGCCAGCGCTGTGTTAAAGTTACAACGGAACAGTCTCGCCCGTCATTTGGTTCCAGGCACGCGGCCTGAATCTGGCCGCGGAAAGATCGACATGAAGCGAGGCCTATGGCAAGCGCTCCGGCGGGACATCGCGTACACGTGATTGGCGCCGACGCGGCGCCTGCGAGGTTTGCGGCCAGCGAGAAGGGCTTTGGATGAGGGTTGAGATGCGAATTGCAGTGTCCGTCGCATTGGCCGCGACAGTGGCCGGATGCGCGACCTCTCCGGTCGACTATGGCGCGTCGCTTTCGCCGCAGGATCCGAAATGGGCGTCGCCGGAATGCCAGCAGGCGCGGGCGGCGGCTTCGGACTACGCGGCGCGCGAAAAACAACATCCGGGCTGGGAATTCGCGGTCCTCGGCCCGTACGGCCTGGGCATCATCGCGGCCACCAAGGAGGCCGAGCAGAAGCAGCGAAAGCGTTACGCCCGCGACGTGCACCTGCAATGCTCGAGTCTGCCTTTGCCGAAAGAGTTGCAGGGCGATCTAAACCCGGGCGCAAAGGCGAAATATCCGTAGCCGTCTTCGCCTGGGCAAGCGGTCAAGCCGGAAGCGCCGCGCTTTGGTGTGTCGGCTTTATGATGCGGCGTTGACCGCAAATTGCGCGGCGAAGGCCCTGGCGTAAGCGGGGCGAGCTTCGCCGCGCGCCACATAGGCAGCCAGGTTTTCATATTCGTCCAGAATGCCCGACATGCGTAGCCGCAGCAGCACCGATACCATCAAAAGGTCACCGGCGCTGAACGCACCATCGAGCCACTCGGCGGCGCCCAGATAGGCCGAGAGCTGGTCCAGCCGGGCGCGAACCCGGTCCTTGACCAATGGCAGGCGCTCCTCGCTCCAGGATCTGTCGGCTTCGAATATTCTCGCCGTCGTCAATTCGAGGATGGGCGGCTCGACGGTATTGAGGGCGGCAAACATCCAGGTGATGGCACGCGCGCGGGCATCGCGATCCCTGGGCAGCAGGCCCGCATGCCGTTCGGCAAGATGAAAGACGATCGAGCCGGTCTCGAACAGGCACAGAGATCCTTCCTCATAGGTGGGGATCTGGCCGAACGGATGGATGGCCATATGGCCAGGCGCCTTCATCCCGGCGAAGGAAACGAGACGAACCTCATAGGGTTGCCCCACTTCTTCGAGCGCCCAGCGAACGCGCGTATCGCGCGCCAGTCCCTTGCCGCCGTCGGGCGATCGTTCGAAGGCGGTGATGGTGGGGATCATGGCAGGCTCCGGGTGGTTGGTTCGGTTCTTGGTTGCACCCAAAGGACGAACGGCCGGGGCGATTCCCGACAACCGCCTGGTTTTTCCGGACCGCGGGATTTAACGCTTCGGACCGGCTAAAAAGCGTCCTCGGCTCTAGCGCAGCAGGCCTTCCGCCTCGAATGTGTCCCAGCCCTCCAGCTTCGGCGGTGGAGCATCATCCTTTCCCGAAGTCCTGGCGCTGCGCGCCTTGCGCTGTCGTTTTCCCGCGCGCGTCAGGGCGGCCTTGCCGGCACCGCGCCGTCTGTTTTCGGACGCTTCCTGCGCATCTTCCTCCCGCCAGGCGCTCGCCAGGTCGCGATCGAGAACATCCTCGATGTGTCGTGGATCGAAGACATGGAAGGTCACGGCCTTGGATCGCCCGCGCATCTTGACGGTGCGGGTGCCGATGCTCTTCAGGCGGCCGTCCTTCAGCCATTTGTGACGCTCGCGGGCGGAGATGGTGAGAATGTCCTCTGTCTCGCGCGGAAGCACGGCCAGGGTTTCGATCCCCTCCAGTGTCCTGGAGATGATTGCCGAGGCCGCCTGGAAGGCATCCGCGTCGGTTTTCAACATGCGCAAGACGATGCGGCCCGTCTCGGCCTTGGCAAATCGCCTCACAGCCCACGGCAGGCGGGCTCGAATTTCGCGTTCGATCCCTTTCAGGCGCAAGGCGGAGCCAAGCGTTGCCGATGGCGGCAGCGGCCACTCGGCGACTGCTGACGCTTTGGCGGTGCTCAGGCCTTGCTCGCGATCAGGCGCGCCGGCAATTGCCGCGACGATGCCACTCAGGACCTTTCGCAGGGAATCGCGCTTCTTGTCTGCCATGTTTCATGTTCGCTCATCAGGTGCCTTCGTGGAACGGCACTTCGCACAGCAGACAACCGAAATCAGGCTCAAACAGTTCCTTAGCATGCGCAGCCACCTGTTGCCGCTTCGCCAAACCATCGCGATGCGGCCTGCGTCGCTTCGCCAAGGTCAGGCTCGCCATCAGCGGCCCAGGCGACGAAGCCATCGGGGCGCACGAGCAGGGCGCTCGGGCCCAGGCGCTCCCTGGCATCCCCGGCGACATAGGCGATCCGCCCGCTCCAGTGGCTGGCAAGCGCTTGCAGGGCAGGGTGGGAATCGAAGTCCAGCAACAGGCCTTGGCCGTTCCGCAAGCGCTCGCCGAGCCGCGTTGCGTCGGCCAGTTCGAAATCGGGCGCGCTGCGGCCCACCAGTGGGTGGCTGCCGCCAAGGTTGTAGCGCAGCGAAACGCCCCAGACGCGCTCGGCGAAGTAGGTGGCGCCGTCGCGCGTGTCGATGAGGTCGCGGATGATGGCTTCGAGCGCGCGTGAACTGCGGCTTGGCCGCATCAGCGCGACCTGGGCGCGCGACCAGTCGAGGATTTGCGCGGCCACCGGATGCCGCTCGTCGAAATAGCTGTCGATGAGGCCGGCCGGCGCGTCGCAGCGGATGGTGGCGGCAAGCTTCCAGCCGAGGTTCATGGCGTCGCCAATCCCTAGGTTGAGGCCCTGGCCGCCCAATGGAGAATGGATGTGCGCGGCGTCGCCGGCAAGCAGCACCCGCCCGTTGCGGTAGGTGGTCGCCTGGTAGGCGCGATCGGTCCAGGTGGTGGCGAGGCGCAGCGCCGTCAGGGTGACGTCGGTGCCGGACACGCGGCGCAGCACCGCCTGCACGTGCTCCAGCGTGACCGGCTCTGTCCGATGGAAAGCGGCGCCGTCGAACTCGACCATCGCGATGGTGCCTGGCCGCGAGTAGGTGTACATGCCCGTCGGGGTGTAGTGGCGGCCAAGGCCGAGCGTGTCCGGATCGGCAATTTCGACGTCGACGGAATAGCCGGTGAACTCGGCAGCGGTGCCGGTGAAGGCAAATCCACCAAGCTTGCGCACCGTGCTGCGGCCGCCATCGCAACCGACGAGCCAGCGGGCGCGAAAGACCTCGCCACCGGCGCGGATGGTCACATCCTCGTGCGACTGGGCGAAGTTTTCGACGCCGAGCCCGCGCCTGATCTCGACGCCCATCGCGTCTGCGCGGGTGGCGAGCATTGTTTCCAGATGCTCCATCTCGACCGCCATGCTGGTGCCCGCCGGGCCGGGCAGGCGATAGGGCCATTTCGAGCTGTCGACGGCGTCGAGATGGAACTGGATGCCGGCGAAATGGCCGCCCGGGCGGCGCGGTTGCCGCATCCAGTGCGCGGCGGCCAATGTGTCGTCGCCCGGGCCATTCTTCGCCGGCGGCGGCACAATGGCGTCCAGCAGGCCGCGACGATGGAAGGCCTCGATGGTCGGGGCTGACAGACCGCGCATGCCGAAAGGAAGCCGTTTCAGCGGCGAGCTGGGGTCGTCGGCCTTTTCCAATACCAGGACCGAGAGGCCGGCCAAACGCAGCTCGCAAGCGAGAAACAAGCCGACCGGGCCGGCGCCGCAGATGATGACGTCATAGGAAATTGGGTGGTGGCTGTGCATGAAACTACTCCTTGGTCGATGTTCGACCGGAGCGTTCCTCGAGATAAGAACCACACGGACGAACGACAGGGCGCTGGGTCAGCGTCCGATGTTCGTCGTGGGGATCTCGTGCACGAAGCCAAAGACCAGAGCTCTCGTTACCGAGAGGAGTTGGGCTTACCAAACCAACTCTGCCTTTTCCGACGTGGGCTATATAGCGATGTGGCGATTGGTCTGCAACAGGTGAGGCGGCGGCCAAGGGCAACGCCATTGGTTAGGGGCAATCTAGCCCGCGGCCAGCCATTTACGCGATAGGGCGAAGGCCTTGAAGGCCTTGGCCTCCATCGGACGGCCAAAAAGGTAGCCCTGCAGGATATCGCAGCCAAGTTCCTTGAGGATGCGCGCATGCTCCATCGTCTCGACGCCCTCGGCGACCACTTCGATGCCGAGCGATTTGCCGATCTCGATGATCGACGCCACCAAATGCCGTTGCGCCATTGAGCCGGTGATGGGTGTGATCAGTTGGCGGTCGATCTTGAGGCGGCGCGGACGCAATTTGAGCAGCGAGACGATCGAGGCGTGGCCGGTGCCGAAATCGTCGATCTCGATGTCTATGCCGAGCTCCTTGATGTGGTCGATATTCCACGTGACCAGGTCGTCGTTTTCATCGAGGAAAATGGACTCCACCAGTTCGAACGACACCGTTCCAGCCTTGATGGCGAGCTTGCGCAGACCTTCAATCAGGTCCCTGTCCTCCAGCCGCCTGGCCGAGACGTTGACCGACACGCGCGGGATGTTAAGATGACTGTGCGACCAACGCTCGAAATTCTCCAGCGCGTGTTTGAGGACGATGCGGTCGATCAGCGCCACGACGTTGAGTTCTTCAGCCACCTTGAGATAAGCGTCAGGGGCCAGGATGCCGCGTCGCGGGTGCTTCCAGCGCGACAACGCCTCGACGCCGACGATCTCGAGCGTGCTGGCGTCGAACTGCGGTTGATAGTAGGCGACGAATTCGTTCCGCTCCAACCCGCCCAGGATCTCGTCGGCGATCTGCTTGGTCCGCACGATCTCGCTCTGCAACTCCTCGTTGAAGAACTCGTAGCGGTTGCGGCCACGGCTTTTGGCCCGATAGAGCGCCAGATCGGCGTTGACCAGCAACTGTTTCACGTCGACGCCGTTGTTGGCGGCAATGCCGATACTGACCCCGAAACGGCACGGATGACCGCGGTAATCGACAGGTTGGCGCATGTCCTCGATGATGCGATGGGCAAGTGCCGACAGTCCGTCGTCGTCAAGCCCATGGCTCACCACGACGAACTCGTCGCCGCCGATGCGCGCAACGAAATCGTCATGGCCCGCATTGGCCTGGATAACCTCGGATGCATGCACCAGCATGGCATCGCCCGCAGCGTGGCCGAGCGTGTCGTTGATCTGCTTGAAGCGGTCGAGGTCCAGGTGCAGCAGTGCTGTGCGCCGGTCCGGTTCGCCGTTTTCGGCCAGCAGTTCATCGAGATAGCGGCGGTTGGGCAGGCCGGTCAGCGAATCGTGTAGCGCCGCATACTCGATATGTGCCTTGGCGAGATTGATTTCGGCGTTATTCGATTCCGTCAACTGGCGTTCACGAATGAGGTTTTCGTTGAGCAGCACGTCGCTGGTCACGTCCCATTCGGCGCCGATCAGCTTGGGCGTTCCGCCAATGTCCTGGAAGTAGGTCGCGCGCGTGCGCACATGGCGGACGGTGCCGTCGGGGCGTAGGAGCCGGTATTGTGAGGAATAGGGGCCTTGTTTGGCCGCGGCGAGATCGAAGTCCTGTCTCGCCCGTACCAGATCTTCAGGATGGATCGCCTGCGCCCAGTCATCATAGCCGCGTGGCTTGCCGTCGGCTGACTTGCCGTAGATCTCGTTGACGCGGTCATCCCACACCATTTCATTGGTGGTGAGGTCGTGTTCCCAAACGCCAATGCCAGAGGCTTCCAGCGCCAGCTCCAGGCGCCCGGACAGGCGCCTCAGCTCGGCGTAGTTTTTCTGCCTTTCGCCAAACAGCCGACCGGCCACCATGATCGGCAGCACCACCAGCGCCCCGGCGAGCAACATAAGCGACCGCAAGGCCCACTCGTTTTTCGGAGCCTCCGGCCAGCCGCCCTTGGGGAGGGCCGAAATCTGCCAGGAACCCGATGGCAGCTGCACATCGGCCGATACGGGATTTCCGGCAATGACCTGGCCGCCGCCGAAAAAGCGTTCGCCGCCGCCGCCCAGCGCATCCTTGCCTGTGAGCGCGACATCGATGTCGAGATCCGGATCGGTCAACCCACTCGCCGCGTAGAGCCGGTCGACATCGACCACCGCCGAGACGATGCCCCAGAAACGGTCGCCGCCGTTCGCGGTCGGAACAAAGACCGGGATGCGGCCGATGAAGCCGCGCCCGCCTTGGGCGAGGTCGACCGGGCCGGCAAACACCAGGACTCGCTGGTCGCGCGCCCGCAGCGCCGCCATGCGCTGCGCTTCGTTCTTGCGGTAATCGAGCCCGATGGCCTTCTCGTTGCCTTCCATGGGGTACATCAGCGAGATCACCAGGTCAGGCGCGCCGGCAATGTTGCGCAATTGCGATTTCTGCTGGAACAGATTTCCGGCAAGCGAGGCAAATCTCTGCTGGCCCATAAAGGGTTCGGTATCGATGGCCGAGACCAAACCCTGAACAAGCTGAAGATTGCCGTTAATGTTGCCTTCGAGCTTGGCGCGGATGATGTTTACCTTGGCCAGCACGTCGGCGCGCGCCAGTTGGTCGGAGACCCTCCTGTTCTGCTGGTCGGCAACGATGGAGCAGATCAGAAGCACGACAAAAGCGATCGCCGCCGGCAAGTTGGCGGAAGAAAGAACGGCCCGTCTCAGGCGGCCGAGGCTGAATCCAGTGATGGTCAATTCGACCCTGACACCTTTCCTGAACTATAGCTCATCGATGGACTGTAGTAGAAAACGCTTAAATTTACCCTTCCAGACTGGTGTCAAGTTTCGGCATCAGCTATGGCAGGCGGACGGGCGGCGGAAGTACAATGGCAAGGCGTTTTGCGTTTCTTTTGGTTCGCGACTTCACGCTGTCGCCGCTGTCGCTGTTCATCGACACGCTGCGGCTGGCGGGCGATGAGGGCGACCGCAGCCGCAGGATCGAGTTCGACTGGGAGATCGTCGGCGAACGCGGCCTGCCGATCCGGGCCAGCTGCGGCGTCGAATTGCTGCCCACCAAGGGGATCGGCAATCCGGAGGATTTCGACAATATCGTCGTGGTCGGCGGCCTGCTCGACACCAACCGCAGCCTGAGTTCCGACAAGGAGGCCTTCCTGTTGCGGGCTGCCGAAAAGGGGGTGCCGCTGACGGCGCTCTGCACGGGAAGCTTCGTACTGGCGCGCTACGGCCTGCTCGACGGCTACGCCGCCGCCGTCAGCTGGTTCCACATCAAGGATTTCCGCAGCCAGTTCCCCGATGTCAACGCCCATGCCGACAGCCTGTATTCCGTCGACCGGGGCCGCTCGACCTGCGCCGGCGGCACGGGGGCGGCCGACCTTGCCGGCTATTTCGTGTCGCAGTTCATCGGCCAGAAGGCGGCGGAAAAGGCCGCCAAGATCCTGGTGCTCGACCGCATCAGGAGCAGCCGGGACGTGCAGCCTGTCGGCGACCTGTTCCCGGCGGCGTCAAGCCGCGCGGTCAAGCGCGCTTTGCTGTTGATGGAGAGCAACCTGCAGGAGACGCTGTCCGTCGGCGAGATCGCAACCCGGCTCAACTGCTCGAGGCGCCAGCTCGAACGGCTTTTCGGGACGGAGCTGGGTATCGGCCCGATGGCGGCATACCTGGCGCTGAGAGTGCATCATGCGAAGTCGCTGCTCGAAGGCAGCGACCTGCAGATCGGTGACATCGCCTACCGCTGCGGCTTCACCAATGCCGGCCATTTCAGCCGCGTGTTCCGCCAGCAGACAGGCGTCACGCCGACCCATCTGCGGCATCCCAACCGCCTGGCGAGCGTCTCGGCGGGGCAATGAAGCCGGCCGCGTAGCGCCGCTTCGGCGTTGCCTGAACCACTCTCGCTTCCGCGCAAAGGCGAGCGCGGGCGTACCAAGGCAAAGGCCACGCCGTCGAGACCGAGAGAACTTGGCTTGCCAACCCAAGTCTGCCTTTTATGACGAGGGAATATAAAGTTATAAGGGATTGCTCCGAAACAGGATGAAATCCAATGGTTTTCTGGACGGCAAGCGTGGCTGGATTGGCGATCGCCTATCTCCTCGGTTCGACGCCTACGGGCTATCTGGTGGGGAAACTGCTCGGGGGCATCGATATATCTGGCAGCATGGCTCCCGATCCACGGGCGCGACCAACGTGTTACGTACGCTTGGAAAATGGCCCGCCTTTGTGGTGCTGCTGATCGATGTGCTGAAAGGCGTGGCGGCAATCGTATTTGCAAAGTGGTTTTACGCCTGGCTTCTTACATCGCTCGCGCCACCGACAGCGCTTGACCCGCAAACCTTTCTGCCCTGGGCCATCTGCCTGGCCGGACTTGCCGTTTTGCTGGGGCATGGCCGTTCGATCTGGTTGAATTTCACCGGCGGCAAATCCGCGGCGACGGGGCTGGGCGTACTGTTGGCGCTTGCCTGGCCGATCGGCTTGGGTGCCGCGGCGACCTTCTGCGTCGTGCTGGCAATTTCCAGAATTGTATCCCTGAGTTCGATGCTGTCCGCGTCAACAGCAATCGCTCTCGTCTGTGCCCTGGAGCAACCATTGCCCTACCGGCTGCTGGTGATTGCCGGCGGCCTCTACGTGGTCGCGCGCCATCGCGCCAACATCCAGCGGCTGGTCGCCGGGACGGAGCCGCGCCTAGGGCAAGCTAGCCCGCGTCACGAAATCCGCTGACCATCCTCGTCGAGCAGAACGCAGCCTTCGGGATCGAATCCGATGTCGATCGCCTCGCCTTCGCGAAGGACGCGGCCGGTGATCGGCGCGTTGGCGCGGATGATCGTCTTGCCGCCGATGTCGATCTCGTAGATCGCGCTGCCGCCCAGATACGAGGCCGAGACGACACGGCCGGACAGCCTGTTGATGCTTGCCGCCGTGCCGACCGACAGTTTCTGCGGCCGCAGCACGACCGTGACCTTGCTGCCCTGCGCAAGCGGCCTTGGGCAGGCCACCTCGACCGTCTGGCCGGTGGCAAGCGTCACCGTCGTCGCTTGGCCGGACCGGCTCACGGTGCCGGCGAGCATGTTGGCCTTGCCGAGGAAGTCGGCGACGAAGGCCGTGGCGGGCGTCTCATAGACTTCCTGCGGGGTTCCGATCTGCTCGACCGCGCCGGCGTTCATCACCACGATGCGATCCGACATGGAGAGCGCTTCCTCCTGGTCGTGGGTGACGAAGATGGCGGTAATGCCGGTTTCCTTCTGGATCTTCTTGATCTCGACGCGCATCTCCTCACGCATATTGGCGTCCAGCGCCGACAGCGGCTCGTCGAGCAGCAGCACCTGCGGCTCGAAGACGATGGCGCGGGCGAGCGCGATGCGCTGCTGCTGCCCGCCCGACAGCTGCGACGGCAGCTTCTTCTCGCTGCCCGGCAGCCGCACCATCTCGAGCGCCCGGCCGACCTTGCGGGCGATCTCGGGCTTCGGCACGTTGCGGTACTTCAGGCCGAAGGCGACATTGTCGAAGACGTTCTTGTGCGGAAACAGCGCATAGCTCTGGAAGACCAGTCCGATGTTGCGCTTGTAGATCGGCACGTCGTCGACCCGTCGCCCGTCGATCATGATCTGGCCGCCCGAAATGTCGACGAGGCCGGCGATGGAGCGCAGGATCGTCGTCTTGCCGCAGCCCGAAGGGCCGAGCAAGGTGACGAAGCTGCCCTTGGCGATGGACAGCGAGAAATCGCGCACGGCGACGAACTTGCCATAGGCGATGTCGATGTCGCGGAACTCGACCGCCGCCTGGCCGGCCCCGATGCCGCCGCCCAGAGCGGCTGCGCTCCTTGCCGCCCCGGCCGCTTCCGGCCGGGGCACTTCCGAAAGGTCGTTTCTGTCAGGCACCTTTCGAGATCCTGTTCCACTGCTTGGTCCAGGCATCCTCGTTGGTCGCCCAGTAGACCGGGTCGGCGAAGGTCAGCGACTTCATCGTGCCGGTCTTGTCGAAGGCCGGCAGCTTCTCGATCTTCTCGGTGAGCTTGACCTTTGTCGGGTCGAGCGACGGCGGATAGCTCTGGCCCTCGGCCACCGCAATGGCGGTCGCCGGGTCGAGCATGAAGTTGATCAACTCCTCGCACTCGGCCATTGGCGAGCCTTTCAGGATCAGCATATCCTCCATCCAGGCATAGGAACCGGCGGGGTCGAGATAGCCGATCGGATGGCCCTGGTCCTGCAAGGCGGCGACGCGGCCCGACCAGGCGTCGGTCACCACGATCTCGCCCTTGGAAAGCAGGTCCATCAGCTCCGCGCCGGAGCTCCAGAACTTCTTGGCGAGGTCGCGCGTTTCGCGCACCTTGGCCCAGATCGCGTCCATGTCCTTGAGGTTGTTGGGATCCTGTCCGGTGGCGAGCGCGGCGTACCAGACGCGCGTGGTCATGTCGGAATAGCCGCCGACCTTGCCGGCATATTTCTTGTCGAGCAAAAGGGCCGCGCCCTTTTCCTTGGCTTCCTCGGGCGAGATCACCTTGGTGTTGTAGGCGATGCCGGTCGTGCCATAGTCGTAAGGCACGGCCGAGAGTTTCGGCGTCAGCTTGCGGAACGGGTCGATCATCGGCTGCAGCACATTGGCCATGTTGGGGATGTTGGCCTCATTGATCTCCGAGGTCAGGCCGCCATTCACGTATTTGATGTAGTAGTTGACCCCGGAGGAATGGATGACCTGGTAGTCGCCGGGCTTGGCGGTCTTGATCTTGGTGATGATCTCGTCCTCGTCGCCGAACGTGCCCTGGACCACCTTGATCTTGGTCTTGGCCGTGTAGGGCTTGAAGGCGTATTTGTCGATCGCGTCCTGCACCGTGCCGCCCCAGCCATCGAAGCGAACCTCCTCGACCGCGGCGAGCGCCTGCCGCATCCAGGGCATGTCGAGACCGGCCGCGGCGGCCGCGGCGGCGGTCAGCGTCAGGAAAGTGCGGCGGCTGAGATCGCCGTT
The DNA here is from genome assembly GCF_002294905.1 of Mesorhizobium sp. WSM4308. Classification (NCBI taxonomy): domain Bacteria; kingdom Pseudomonadati; phylum Pseudomonadota; class Alphaproteobacteria; order Hyphomicrobiales; family Phyllobacteriaceae; genus Mesorhizobium; species Mesorhizobium sp. WSM4308. The sequence goes on from NZ_NSFW01000017.1 coordinate 68,906, forward strand.
TTGGTACCTATCGTGCAGCCGTTCAAGCCGCTTGCCGTTGGACAGTTTCATCGTGCTTCCTCCTTTGGTTCGTCGCGTCGTTTCAATCTGGTCAGGCTTTGCAGGATCAGGCCGCCGAGCAGCGGGATGCCGACGGTCACCAGGATCATCACGGTGCCGAGCGCGTTGATCTCCGGGCTGATCGAGATCTTGAGCATCGAAAGGATCTGGGTGGGCATGGTCTCGACGCCTGCCGGCCGCCAGAACAGGCTGGCCGAGGTGTTGTCGAACGAGATGGTGAAGGCGAGCAGCGCGCCGCCGATGACGGCGGGGATGAGCAGCGGCAGCGTGATCTCGCGGAAGGATGAAAAGCGCGAGGCGCCGAGCGAGAGCGCCGCCTCCTCGTAGACGCGGCGGATGCCGACCATGCGCGCCTGGGTGATCAGCACCACATAGGGCACGGCGAGCAGGATGTGGCCGAGCACCAGGAGAAGCATGGTGCGCGGCTGGTCGACCGCCTTGATCAGCACCAGCAGGCCGACGCCGAGGATGGTCTCGGGCACCAGCGCCGGCAGGATCACCAGAGTGCTCAGCGCCTGCTTGCCGCGAAATTCGAAGCGCACCAGCGCAAACGACGTGACGACGCCTATGGCCGTGGTGACGGCGGCGGTGACCAGCGCGATCCACAGCGACGTGCGGAAGGCGGCCAGCACCGGTTCGTTGGCCATCAGCTTGCCGTACCATTGCAGGCTGAAGCCGGTCATCGGGAAGCCGCCGAACATCGAGGCGTTGAACGACAGGATCACTGTCGTCACGATCGGCGCGAACATGAAGATGTAGACGCAGACCGTGACGAAGCCGGTCAGCCGCCACGCCCATCTGCCTTCCTCTTTGCGCCGCGCCTTCATCCGCCCAATCCCTTGACGATCTGCGACATGCCCATGAAGCGTGTGTAGATGGCGGCGAAGGAGCCGAGCACGAGGAACAGCACGATCGAAAGCGTGGCGCCCATCGGCCAGTTCAGCTCGCCCATGATGGTGTCGTAGATCAGATTGCCGAACAGCGCGTCGCGGCCGGAACCGAGCAGCTGCGGCGTCACATAGCTGCCGGCGGCCAGCACGAAGCAGAGCAGCAGGCCTGCCGCCAGGCCGGGCAGCGAAAGTGGAAGCGTGACCTCGCGGAACGCCTGCGCGCTGGTGCAGCCCATCGAGCGCGCCGCCGAGATCAGGGTGCGGTCGATGCCCTCGAGGCTGACATAGACGTTGAGGATCATGTAGGGCAGCAGGAAGTGCAGCATGCCCAGGATGACCGCGCCCTCATTGTAGAGCATCGGCAGCGGCTCGCTGATGATGCCCATCTTCAGCAGCGCGACATTGATGACGCCCTGTTCGCCAAGGATGTTGATCCAGGAAAAGGTGCGGATGGTGAAACTGATCCAGAACGGCACGATGAGCAGGAGAAGCAGCAGCCATTTGTGCTTGAAGGTCGTCGCCCAGATGAAATAGGCCGGGAAATAACCGAGCACCCCGCAAAGCAGCGCGGTGATGGCGCCGACCCGCAGCGTCTTCAAAAGGAAGCCGGCATAATAGCTGTCGGTCAGGAATTCGTGCCAGTTCGCCGTCGTCAGCGCGCTGGTTTCCACGCCGGCGGTGACAAAGGTGAAGAAGGTGTAGGCGCCCATCACGGCGATCGGCAACACCAGGAAGAAGATCAGCAGCAGGAGCACCGGCGCGACCAGCAGCCATGCCAGCCGTGGATCATACAATGTCCATCGTCGTTTCATGAGCACCCGGTGCGCTTTCTTTGAAGCGCCTGTTTTGTTCCCGGGCCAAGATTGGGTGATTGGAGGCCCGATGTCTACAACAGGCGATTGAGCCAGCGGACATCGGGCGCGTCGCCGGCTGCGATGGATGTCGACGGCATCGCAGCGGCTCCGGCATGGCCGTTCGGTCGGGTTGGTAGAATTTTACCGGCGGCTTCTATGCCGGCAGGCCGGCCAGCCGCATGGCCTCGGTGACGTCATCGATGATGGCAGGCGCAAGCCCGACGGCGGCGGACCAGCGGCCAATGGTGAAATGCGGGTCGAGCGTCATCAACCGTGATCCCGCAGCCTTTGCTTCCTCGAGCCGTCCCAGCCTGGCAAGGGGTGCGGCCAGCCATCCGTGCAGGATGCTGAAGCCGGGGTTCATCTCCACTGCCCGCCGTCCGGCAGCAATGGCCTGTTCGTGCCTGCCGGCGAGAAAGTTGGCGAAGCCGATCATGCCTTGCGGCACGCAGTTCATGGCGTCCAGCGGGTTCAGCCGCAACGCCTGCTCGCCCCAGTCGATGGCGCGTGTCGCATCGCCGCCATAGGCCACCGGCACGCAGCCGAAGGCATAGACGAAGGCGCAGGATGCGCTGAGCGAAAGCGCCTGCAAAAACGCCTCGTCGGCGAGTTTGCGGTCATGCTCGACCAGGCCGATGGTGAAGCCGGCCAGCGCCAGCGCCATGGCGTCGCCCGAGCCGTGCTCGATCGCCGCATGGGCATGGCGGGACGCCTTCCCGCTATGCTCCGCCTGCATGCCCCCACGAATGAAAAGGGTTTGATGCGCCCAAGCGGCAAAACCGTGGACGAGAGCATAGCTCGGCTCAATGGCCAGCGCTTGGTCGAGCAGCGGCAGGCCCTTGGCGGCACCTTGCGGCATGAAGGTGTAGACGTCGGGCAGCGCGCGCAGGAAAAGATCGTAGGCATCGAGACTGTCGGGTCGCTGGCGCTTGACGCGCTCGATCTCGGCCCGGCGCAGATTGGGCTCGATGGCCGCGACCACGCTGATGGTGATCTCGTCCTGCAGCGCGAACACGTCGGTCAGCTCGCGGTCGTAGCGTTCGGCCCAGAGATGGCCGCCTTCCTCGGTGTCGATCAACTGGCCGGTGATGCGCACGCGGCTTCCCACCTTGCGCACGCTGCCTTCCAGAACATAGCGCACGCCAAGCTCTTGTCCGACCCGCTTCATATCCACCGCCCGGCCCTTGTAGGTGAAGGAGGAGTTCCGCGCGATAACGAACAGCCAGCGGATCCGAGACAGGCCGGTGATGATGTCCTCGACCATGCCATCGGCGAAATAGTCCTGATCCGGATCGCCGCTCAGGTTCACGAAAGGCAGCACCGCAATGGAAGGACGGGCGGGGATGCCAAGGCCAGGCTTCGCCGGCTCGACCGGTGCTGTCGCCTCGGCACCGGCCTCCTCGCGCACGCTGCCGACGAACCGAAAGCCCCTGCGTGGAAAGGTGCGGACGAGGCGCTGTTGCTCGCCATTGTCCTGAAGGGCGCTGCGCGCGGCGTTGACGCGGCTGGCCAGCGTGGCGTCCGAGACGATGCGTCCCTGCCAGACCGCATCGACCAGATCGTCCTTGCTCACCACCCGCTCGCGATTGCGAATGAGATATTGAAGCAAGTCGAACACTTGTGGCTCGACGGCGACCAGGTTGTTGCCACGGCGCAATTCGCGCCGGTCGCCGTCCAGGGCGAAATCCTCGAAAAAATACGGCAAATTGCTGGCTCCGGAACCCGGCTAATAGCGATTCTGGACACTGTAGCCGCGTGGTGGCCGCAAAATCAAAGCCATCTCAAGGGAAAATCAAGAGGTCCTGAAGGCCGCCTCAAAGCGAGCGCTGCGGCTGCGCCGCATAGTCCTCCTGCAACCAACGCAAACAACACTTTGAAAAGGAGAACTCAAATGTCCAAGAACGCAGCAAATTCCGTCGTCCTCGTTCATGGCGGCTTCGTCGATGGCTCCGGCTGGGAAGGGGTCTACCACCAGCTCAAGAAGGATGGCTACGACGTCACCATCGTCCAGAACCCGACCACCTCTCTCGCCGACGATGTTGCTGTCACCAGGCGCGCCATCGCAGCCGCTCCGGGCAATGTCATCCTGGTCGGCCATTCCTATGGTGGCGTCGTGGTGTCGGAAGCCGGCACCGATCCCAAGGTGGCTGGTGTCGTCTATATCGCTGCCTTCGCGGCGGATGCCGGCGAGTCGGTCTCGACCCTGATCGCCAACCCGCCTCCCGGCGCTTCGGTACCGCCGATCCTTCCGCCCGTCGACAGCTTCCTGATGCTCGACAAGGCCAAGTTCGCCGCCTCGTTCGCCGCAGATGTGCGCCCCTCGCTCGCCTCCTTCATGGCGGACTCGCAGGTGCCGTGGGGCGTGGCCGCACTCGAAGGCAAGGTCACCAAGCCGGCCTGGAGGGTGAAGCCGAGCTGGTATCTCGTCGCCACCGACGATCATATGATACCGCCGCCGGCACAGCGCCAGATGGCGAGCCGGGCTGGCGCGACGACGGTCGAAGTGCCCGGCAGCCACGCTGTCTACGTTTCCGATCCGGCTGCGGTCGCCAAGCTCATCGAACAGGCCGCCGCCAGCGTCGGCAAGAACTGAGACCGGCATCATCCGAGAATGGCCTGGGTGCTTGACGGCACCCAGGCTTTTTAGCACTCGCGGGAGGCAAAACGTTACCGGAGCGTCTGGGGCGATGGCTCGAAGACGCTCACTGCGTTTTGCCGGGGCCTGCTGCCATGACATTCCCCCTCGCATATCTTTTCCTGGCAAGTCGGCGTCTATTTTACCAGAATCGGCCTACGCTCAGCCCTTCGCGATGCCGCGTGCGATCAGCCGCGCCAGGCGCTGCGAGAATGCCCGGGCGTCGGCCGGCTTGTCGCCGTCGAGCACACGCGCCTCGTCGTAGAGAAGATGAGCCGCGTCGTCCTTGAACGCCTGGTCCTCGTCGCCGAGGCCGGCGAGCGCCAGCACGCGCGCGTGGCGCGGGTTGATTTCGAGGATGGGCTTGGCCGCCTTGTCGAGACGGCCGGCGGCGTTCATCAGCCGCTCGAACTGCCGGTCGGGTCCATGTTCCGGGGCGACCAGGCAGACGGCGCTCTCGGTCAGGCGGTCGGAGGCCTTCACATCCGAGACGGCATCGCCAAGCGTTGATTTGATGAAAGCCAGGAAGCCGTCGACCTCAGGCGTTGCCGCCGCGTCCGGCTTCTTCGCTTCGTCGAGCAGCGAGATGTCGGACAGTTCGGCCACGCCTTGCGTTACCGACTTGAACGGCTTGCCGTCGAAGTCCGGCGCCATCGTCACCCAGAAACTGTCGACCGGGTCGGTCAAGAGCAGCACCTCGATGCCGCGCGCCTTGAAGCCTTCGAGCTGCGGCGAGGCTTCGAGCCGGGCGCGGTCGTCGCCGGCCATGAAGAAGATCGCTTTCTGGCCCTCCTTCATCGCCGCGACATAGTCGGCAAGGCCGCGCCAGCCTTCGCCGGAGGCGGTCGAGTGGAAGCGGGCGAGCTTCAGCAATTGCTCGCGCCGCTCGTAATCCTCATAGAGCCCTTCCTTCAGCACAACGCCGAAGTTCTCCCAGATCCTGGCATAGGCCTCGGCCTCGTTCTCCGCCAGCTTGGCGAGGTCGCCGAGCACGCGGTTGGTCAGGCCCTTGCGGATCGAGGCCAGCAGCGGGCTTTCCTGGATCATTTCGCGCGAGACGTTGAGCGGCAGGTCGGCGGAATCGACCAGCCCGCGCACGAAGCGCAGATAGCGCGGCAGAAGATCGGCATCGTCGGTGATGAAGACGCGGCGCACATAAAGCTTCATGCGGCCCTTGCGGTCCTGGTCGAACAGATCGAACGGCCGCGATCCGGGCACGAAGGCGAGCACGGAGTATTCCTGCCGGCCCTCGGCGCGGAAATGGATGGTGGCGGCCGGCTCGTCATACTGGCCGGCGACGCGGCGGTAGAAGTCGGTGTATTCCTCGGGCTTGATCTCGCTCTTCGGCCGCACCCAGAGTGCGGTGCCATCGGCGATGTCGCGCGCCTCGGCGCCGGGCTTTTCCACCAGCGTGATCGGTACCGGCACATGACCGGACTGCGACTTGGCCAGCTGCTCCAGCCGGTACGAACCGGTGTAGGAGACGGCGTCATCCATCAGGTGCAGCACGACGCGGGTGCCGCGCTTCGGCGCGGCTTCCAGCGGGGCGGGGGCGATCTCGTAGGAGCCCTTGCCGTCGGAGGACCAGCGCCAGGCCTCCTCGCTTCCGGCCAGGCGGCTGATGACGTCGACGCGGTCGGCGACCATGAAGGCGGAGTAGAAGCCGACGCCGAACTGGCCGATGAGCTGCGTGTCCTCCGTGTCCGCGCCGACGCGCTCGATGAAGGCGCGTGTGCCCGAGCGGGCGATCGTGCCCAGGGCTTCGGCCATGTCGTCGCGGCTCATGCCGATGCCATTGTCCTCGACGGTGATCTCTCTGTTGTCGGCGTCAGCCGAAATCGAGATGCGCGGCTTGGGGTCGTCGCCCAGCAATTCGGGGCGGCTGATGGCCTCGAAGCGCAGCTTCTCGCAAGCGTCGGCGGCGTTGGAAATCAGTTCGCGCAGGAATACGTCCTTATCGGAATAGACCGAGTGCACCATCATGTGCAGCAGCCGCGAAACATCCGCCTCGAATGCCCTGGTTTCCGTCGCTTTCGTATCCATCGTCATGCAGATTTTCCCACGCTGTTCATCGGCCCGCCGCGCCGGGCGCGTTCGGGACTTTCCTTTCAACCATTTTTTGCGGTGCTGGCAACTGCGTTCAGTGTGCCGCGCGCCGACGATATGGTGGTGGGATGCCGGGGTAACAAGAGGGCGCCGGCGGCGAAACTGCCAATCTCCCCCCCCTCGTGGGGGAGATGCCCGGCAGGGCAGAGGGGGGCGTGAAGGAACTCGGCCTTGCCGATTGGCCCAGCGAGGCGCGTTCTTCTCAAGGTTACGGGTAATCCAACGCTATCAGACGTCGGCGGGCCAGCGCCCCCCTCTGGCCTGCCGGCCATCTCCCCCACAGGTGGGGAGATCGGAAGCGTCGGCGCCGCGCCACTCTCTTGCGCGCCTAATTCGCCGCCATGTGATCGGCCAGCGCCTGCGCCTGGGCGAGAAGGGCGGGGTAGGCCGGGGTGTCCGGCAGGCTCTTGCCCATGCAGGCGCGGAAGTCGTTGTCGCCTTTCGTCCAGGCGGCGTTGGCGGCGTCGGATGTGTTTTCGTCGCTGTCGTCGGTGGCCTGCTTGGCGAGTTTCTGGGCGGCAGCGTCGGCGGCGGTCCACGCGGCGTCGCAGGCCGCGATCTTGGGGACTGGCGGAGTCGCAGGCGCTTCGGCGATCAGGACGCTGTTGCCCTTGACGACCGTGACGACGACCTCCTGGTCGGAGTTCGGTCCGATATCCTGTGCCCAGCCGCCGAGGCGGGCGATCGCCATGTCGGCGCCGTCAGGCTTCTTCAGCGCGAAGTCGAGCGTGCTGGTGAAGGCGGCGTCGCTGCCGATGGCCTGGGTGTAGAAGGCATCGAGCTTCAGCGCCGCGTCGAAGCTTGTGGGCAGTTTAAGATCGGCGTCCGTCTCGGCGGCGCGCGACTGCAGCCAGCGCTCGACCAGCCCGCGTGTCGAGGCCACGATGCTGGGGCCGTCCTCGGTGCCGTGGCGCAGCCCGTCCAGCATGCCGAAGCCGACATCGGAGGAACTCAGGCTTTCGATGTTGATCGTGCCGGCCGCCGGAAAATCCTTGACCGTGAAAGGGCCGAGCAGGGCGGAAAGCCGTTTTTCGAGATCGGCGCGGGCCTTTTCATTGGCCGCATCGAGCGTCTCCACGGGTGTGTTCGTGCTCTCCATCGCCGCGATGTCGGCAATCGCCTTGTCGCGCGCGGCGATATAATCATCCTCGGGCGAGGCGGCGAAGGCAGCGCTGCTCGCCAGGGCAAACATGACCGTCCAGACCAACCGCATGACAGAACCTTTCTTCGTGGCGGATCAACAGGCCAGGCAGCCATCGGGCAGCTTTGCGGCTATTGCGCGGCAGAAGACGCCGAGGCGAAATATCCTGATCGGGGAGGCGTGGCCAGTGCTGCCATTAACCATCGATTAACTATCCGTTCGCCTTTGAATCAAATTTGACGGATACTATTTCCAGGCCAAACGAGGCAGCTCGAGGGGCCGGAGAAGACAGTAATTGCAAGCCTGGCGCGCCGCTTTCCGTGGCGCAGCAGGCTGAAATCAAAGAAGAAGCGACGGACCACCGTCGCCTTTGCGGGGAGGCGTCAGCATCATTCTTGATGAGGATCGCCAGAATGAAGATCGAAGACGCAGTGACCGCTGTAACAGCCGAGGCCAACGCGCTGCTCTCATGCCTCGGCCAACCCGTCGTCGCCTACCACGTGACGGAAATCATGCGGGAGGCGGACCAGGAACACGCAAGGCAGATGCAACTCGCCCTGATGCGGCGAAGCATCGAGGCGCTGGTCGATGACGGCCTGGAGGATGTCGCCGCTGAGAGGTTTGCGTCGCAGTTCCATGGGCACGTAGGCTCGGCCTGGAGGCTGCTGCACGCGTCGGATGGCGTGGCGCACTGATTTCGGCCAATCGTCCTTGATCGGCTCAGGTTGTCTGGGCTTCGAATGGCGGCAATGCGCCTCCATTCGGTCATTCGTGCCAAGGTTTCTTTGCTGCTAAAAGCCGCCATTCGGTCATCTGGCTGGCAACGGCTGCACCGTCGCCTCGCGCGATACGGACAGGCCCGCGAGAAGCGGCGCGTACGCGGCGAGCCTGCGGGATACGAAGTCGGTGAAGAGCCGCACGCGCTTCGTCTTGCGTGTCTCGCCCTGCGTGAGAAGCCAGAGTGTCCCATGCATGGGCGGGTTGATGCCCGGCACCCTGACCAGCAGGGGGTCGGTATCTCCGACGAAGCACGGCAGTTTCGTCATCCCGATTCCTTGCTGCGCCGCGATGATCTGCGTCTCGGCATCCGGCGTCCTGAACGGAGCTCCCGCGGTGTGAAATTCTCCCTCGCGCGCCCAGTCCGGAATTCCATGATTGTCTATGACGATCCACCGGATGGGATCAGGCGTGCCCGCACGCAACGCGGCTAGTCGATCGCGAGACATGTAGACGCCGCTGAACAACTCCGGCCCCTTCAGTCCGTGAAGATTGAGCGGCAGGGTCTTGCGGTCGGCGACAATGCGGATCGCGACGTCGGCCTCTCGGTTGGTCAGATTCGCCACCTCGCCAGTGGTCAAGATTTCCATCTCGATGTCGCGATGCCTACGCGCGAAGTCGGCGAGATCTGGCATGAGCAGGTGTGTGGCGAGAAACGGTGGAAGCGTCACCCGCAAAAGCCCGCGCGCGCTCTGGTCGCGACCGAAGACGCGCGTCTCCAGCTGGTGCGACGACGCTTCCATCCGCTCCGCGAGTTCGAGGACCTCCTCGCCCGCAGCCGTCAGGCGGTAGCCCGAAGGCAGCTTTTCGAACATCTGCGCCCCGAGACGTTCCTCGAGCTGGGCGATGCGTCGCAGCACGGTTGAATGATTCACTCCGAGGTGCGCGGCGGCAGCCCGCACCGAGCCTCCGCGCGCGGCGGCAAGAAAGTAGCGAACGTCATCCCAGTCGATCATGGTGCATTCCTGCGCCGCGCAGTGCGGTTTGCAAAGCCCATTCTAACACGCTCAGCCGTGGTTCGCGCGGTCGTCGCGGCGTTCAATCATCCAGCTGGATCGTTTTCGCACCACCGATGTGCGCGATTGCGCACTCACCGCCCGACTTCGGCGAACCCATCTTGAGGCTCTCGCGGGACTTCCCCGTACAGCCAAGACACGAGACGGCGAAACAAAGGATACATGACATGAACAGACTGAATGGAAAGACCGCCGTCATCACCGGCGGCGCCACCGGCATCGGTCGCGCCGCGGCAAAGCGATTCATCGAGGAGGGCGCCTTCGTCTTCATCTTCGGCCGCCGGCAGGAAGCGCTCGATGCCGCCGTGGCCGACCTCGGGCCCAGTGCCCGCGCGGTGAAGGGCTCGGTCTCGAATGAGGCCGACCTCGACCGGCTCTACGCGGCGGTGAAGGCCGAGCGCGGAAGCCTCGACATCGTCTTCGCCAATGCCGGGGCCGGCGGCCCGCTTCCGCTCGGCCAGATCACCGCCGAGCACATTGACGAAACCTTCGACACCAATGTGAAGGGTACGATCTTCACGGTCCAGAAGGCGTTGCCGCTGATGGGCCAGGGCGGCTCGATCATCCTGACCGGATCGAGCGCCGGCACCACGGGCGCTCCGGGGTTCACCGCCTACAGCGCGAGCAAGGCGGCAGTGCGCAACCTCGCGCGGACCTGGGCGGAAGACCTGAAGGGCACCGGCATCCGGGTCAACGTGCTGTCGCCAGGGGCGACGGCGACCGAACTCGCGAGAGAGGCGCTGGGCGAGGAAGGCCAGAAGGCCTACGGCGCGATGACTCCGCTCCAGCGCATGGCCGATCCGGCGGAGATCGGGGCCGTGGCCGCCTTTCTCGCGTCGTCGGACAGCAGCTTCATGACTGCCAGCGAAGTCGCCGTCGACGGCGGCCTGGCACAACTCTGACCCGATGCGGGACCACGCTTCTCAAACTTTACGAAAAACCGGAACACACAACCAAAGGTGAAAGATCATGAAAAAACTCGAAGGCAAGGTTGCAGTCGTCACAGGCGGAAGCAGCGGGATTGGCTTGGCGACCGCCAAGCGCTTCGTGGAAGAAGGTGCACACGTCGTCATCACCGGGCGACGAGAGAAAGAGCTGAAGGAGGCCGCAGCCGTCATCAAGAGTAACATTACGACGGTCACGGGCGACGTGGCTCGCTTGGAGGATCTGGACCGGCTCTATGCCACCGTGAAAGAGAAACATGGTCACATCGACGTTCTCTTCGCGAACGCGGGCGCGGGGACAATCGCACCGCTCGCGGTCGCTACTGAGGCCCACTTCGATCAGACCTTCGATGTGAACGTGAAGGGGCTGTTCTTCACGGTGCAGAAGGCCCTTCCCCTCTTCAAAGACGGCGGTTCGATCATCCTGAATTCTTCGGTTTCGAACGTGTTGGGATTGCCGGGGTTTAGCACATACGCCGCGAGTAAGGCGGCCGTGCGCAACTTCTCGCGCGCTTGGACACTGGAGCTGAAAGACCGCAAGATCCGGGTGAATACGATGAGCCCCGGAGCAATCGAGACCCCCGCGCTGGAGACAACGACAGGCCTTACCCCTGAGCAAGCCGAGCAAGCGGCCGCCCAGTTTGCCTCACAGATCCCAATGGGTCGCAGGGGCAAACCAGAGGAAATCGCGGCTGCCGTCACGTTCCTCGCCTCCGATGAAAGTTCTTTCATCACCGGCGTGGATCTCGCCGTCGACGGAGGCATGGCGCAGGTCTGACCCCGCGTTAAAACAAGATCGGAGAAGCATTATGAGCTATTCAATTATAGGATTCGGCAATATCGGCCAGGCATTGGCCAAGGCGTTTGCCCGCAAGGGCATCGACGTGTCCGTTGCTACCACGCGCGACCCGGAAAGCTTTGCAGCCGATGCGGCCGCGATCGGACCCACGATCATTCCCAAGAAGCTGGCCGACGCGGTCAAGGCGGACATCATCTTTCTGGCTGTCCGTTTCGAGTCGCACCCTGAGGTCGCGAAGGCGCTCGCCACCTGGCAGGGGAAGACCATCGTCGATGTGACCAATGCTTACGGCGTGCCTCCTGAAAAACTGGGGGGACAGCCTTCTTCCAGGTTCATCGCACAGGCCTTCACCGGTGCAAAACTGGTCAAGGGCTTCAACCATCTGGTCGCTGCCGTCCTTGATCAGGATCCGGCCGTGCATGGTGGCAGGAGGGTCGTGTTCCTGGCGAGCGACCATGACGACGCCGCGGCGGAGATTGGTGCGCTTGCGGAAAATCTCGGTTTCTCGCCGATCAAGCTTGGCGGGCTGTCGGAAGGTGGGCTGCTCGTCCAGGCGCGCGGAAACAGCTGGGGTCAACTGATCTTCAAGGACCTGGTCAAGTTCGACTGATGAACACTGACCTGCCAACCGGCAGGGCCACGATGCACGGATCGGGTACGATCCGATCCGTGCGGAATTGAGAAATTCCCATGAGCCTTGAGAAGCCCGCTGCAGCCATCGGCTTTGACGGTGGCTCAGCCATGGATCGCCCCCTCGCACTCGTCGAATGCTCAACCTAAAGGAGACTCCGATGTACGACCAATCCAAGCTATCCGAATTGATCCGGTTCGCACGTATAGACGCGGGCTCCACTGTCATTGACGTTTACCCAGGCGACGGCGACTGGACGCGCTTGTTCTCCGACGTCGTGGGACCCGAAGGACGGGTCTACAGCTTCGTGCCGGCCGAAGTCGCCGACTTCAAGGACGATCCGGTCGGCCGCATGCGGACGCTTGCGAAGGAACCGGGCCGAGAGAACGTCGAAGCCGTCTCGGCGGACCTCGTCGCGATGCCGCAGGCCACGCAACCCGCGGATGTCCTGTGGCTGCACCTGTTCTACCACGATCTCCACACCGCGCTGATTCAGAAGAAGGGCGCGACGGCGGCCGACTTCAATCGAGCCGTCCACGAGCGGCTGAAGCCCGGTGGGTCATACGTTATCGTCGACCACGCCGCCGCCGCAGGGGCGGGCACGAGCGACGCCCAGTCGCTGCATCGGATTGAACCTGCATCCGTCCGCGAGGAGGTGGAGGCAGCCGGGTTCGTACTAGACGCCGAAAGCACCATACTGGCGAACAAGGACGATGCGCATTCGATCAAGGTGTTCGATCCCTCGATCAAGGGCGAGACCGATCGCTTCGCCTATCGGTTTGTGAAGATCTGACACTGTTCGCCAACGATGAGATTGGCACTGCCGCGGAAATCTGGCCGCGCGCCTGCCGGCGCATGCTCGGCGCCGCGGAGCCGTCCCCAGCAAGGAGCGGGGCAAAGGTTTCGTTCGTTCGAATGACAACAAGCAAGGCAATAGGAGGTAGCGTCCAGGTGACGCGGCATCCAGCCGTAGCTCGAATTAAGTGGAGAATACGATCGCGGTGAGGGTCGCGCCAGGTGAGGTCAAGTGATGAATCATTTGCAGGGTACCAGGTCCAAATGTCTGCGCTTTGACTTCACCTTTACCGAACGATGGCCTTCGATCGTGCTTCACGGGATATTTGGCAGCGGGTGCAACGCCATGCTGCCGGTCGTTTCGTCAATCCTCATCCTGCTGTTGGCATCTCCGGCAAATAGCCAGCTGGCGCCCGATGCGTCCGCGACCGCCGCAGCCAATGGCGGGTCGCCGGTCGCGGTTTCGGAGCGCACCGATATCGCCAAAGGCGATGATGAGCAGGCGGCCTTGCGCCGCGAACTGGCCGCGGCACGGGCTGAATTGGCCAGGCAAGCGCAGGCCCTGAAAGCGCAGCAGCGGACGGACGAAGCGCTCACGCTCAATCTGGAGACGGCGCAGCGTGCCATCGAAAATTTCAGGGCGGAAGCCAGTCTCTGGGATAGCAAGAAAGCCGCGATGCCTGAAGCGCCGCCCTCCGTGGATGGCTCCCAGGTCGCCGCGACGCAGGCGCTGGATGAGGAGCGCCATAAGGTCGGGCTGCTGGAACAGGAACTCGCCACGGCCCGTCAGACCATCGATGCGCTCAAGGCAGGCGAAAATCTGTCTGTAGCGGAGCAGGCCAAGGCGGTGAAGGGCCGGCAACAGGCCGACGACGCCGCGAAGCAGGCGCTGGATGAGGAGCGCCATAAGGTCGGGCTGCTAGAGCAGGAACTCGCCACGGCCCGTCACACCATCGATGCGCTCAAGACAGGCGCAAATCTGGCCGCCGCGGAGCAGGCCAAGGCGGTGAAGGACCGGCAACAGGCCGACGACGCCGCGAAGCAGGCTCGCAAAGCGCTCGAACTGGAACGTCAACGAGCAGATTCAGCCATGCGTGCCCTCGACATTGCTCGCAAGCAAAGCGACGCCTTGAAGCAGAGCTCGATGGATTTGAGCGCGGCGCTGGACCAGGAGCGCGAAAGAGCCAACGGCCTGGCCCGCAGCCTCAGTGCCGCGCGCGACGAAATCGACAGCGCCAAAATCGACAGTATCAGGGAGAAACGTCGGACCGCGGCAGTGGTGCGCGCGCCCAAGGCAGGTGTTTCCAAGAGCGCGCTCGCGAGTTCGCCTCCGGTCGCAGCCCATCAACCGGGCTTGCCGAAAAAATGGAAGGTGAAGGGTCGAAGGTCAGCACAAGCTGTCCTGCTGGCAACGATGGCTCTTCCCCCCGCATTGCTGCCAACCCGCCCACTCTCGCAGTGAAAGACAGGTGAGCGAAATGCACGGCGCAGGGAGGATGACAGTGAAAAAATATGTCGCGGCCGCGTTGACGATCGGCATCGCGATCGGGCCTGCCTCGGCCCTCGATGCAGGTTTAGGCGGTCAGGTCGGCGGTCTCGGGCTCGGTGCTGGAGTGAGCGCCGGTTCGCAAGGCGCATCCGCAGGGGTGGGCGCGAGCGTCGGTGGTGTCGGTGGAGCAAATGTCGGCGCTTCGGTCGGCACAGGCGGCGGATCAGTCAGCGCAGGCGTCAGTGCCGGCGGCAACGTTGGCTCCACAGGCGGGGGCCTCTCGACAGGTGTCGGCCTGGGCGCCGATCCGTCAGCCGGAAACGGATCGGCGTCCGCTTCCAGTGGTTCGGCCGCCACGGCAGCCAGTGGTTCTGCCGCGACAGGCACTGGGTCCGCCGCGACGGCCGCTGCCAAGGCCGCCACTGCCAAGACCGCCACTGCCAACGCCGTCATTGCCAAGACCGCCAGGCCATCGATCGCCCTGCCGCCCGTCCTCAGGCCTTCCAAAGCCGGTCAGGGCGACCTCGCCAGGGGATATCCCTTTGCACCCCTGGAAGCACTGAAAGCGAAACCCGGCACGCCGGTCGCGGTCGTGCAAGCCTGCCGCGCGGCGATCCTGTCCGCCGCCAGGCCGCTTGGCGCCGTGCGGGTCCGCGCGGTGAGCGCAGGTGCCTTGCGTCGACGTGGAAGTGCACTGACGGCGCCGATCCAGGTGCGAATAGACTATGCGGGACGCGGTGGCATCGAAGTCCGGCAAGCGCAAGTCGGTTGTCGCCTCGATGCGGCGGGCAGGGTCATAGCGATAATGTAGAACCGATCTGCAACAGGGCACGCGCCGCTGCGCCGGCGTCGCCCGAGTTGAGCCGGCATAGGCGGCCCTTCACCCCTTCCGCTTCTCCACCTCTGCCTTCCGCAGCAGGAACCGCTGGATCTTGCCGCTCGGCGTCTTCGGCAATTCGGCAACGAAATCGATCTCGCGCGGATAGGCGTGGGCCGAGAGCCGCTTGCGGACGTGTTGCGCCAGTTCCTCGGCCAAGTCAGGGCTGGCCTGGTAGGCGGGCGCCAGGATGACGAAGGCCTTGACGATCTCGGTACGCTGCGGGTCGGGCACGCCGACCACCGCCGCCTCGTTGACCGCGGGATGTTCGATGAGCGCGCTTTCGACATCGAACGGGCCGATGCGGTAGCCCGACGAGGTGATGACATCGTCGGCGCGGCCGATGAAGGACACCGAGCCGTCCGGCTCATATTCCACCGTGTCGCCGGTGCGGTAGTAGCCGCCCGCGATCGCCGGCGTCTCGGCCTGGTGGTAGCCGTCGAACCAGCGCAGCGGCGAGTTGGCGATGTCGACGGCGAGGATGCCGGGCTGGTTGGGGCCGAGCTCGTTGCCTTCGTCGTCCAGCACCACCATGCAATAGCCCGGCATGGCAAAGCCGGCCGAGCCCGCGCGCACGGAATGCGAAAGCCCATGGTGGTTGTTGACCATCATGCCGTTTTCGGTCTGGCCGTAATGGTCATGGATGGGCACGGCGAGATGGGCGTCGAACCAGCGGATCACTTCCGGGTTCAGCGGCTCGCCGGCGCTGCTCACCACGCGCAGCCGGCCCTTGATGCGGGCGGCGGCTTCAGGGCCTTCGGCGAGCAGCAGGCGGAAGGCGGTGGGCGAGCCGGCAAGGCTGGTGACGCCGAGCCGCTCGATGACATCATAGGTGTTCCTGACGTTGAACGCGCCCTCGTTGAAGGTGGTGGCGATGCCGAGCAGCAGCGGGCCTGTGATGGCGTAATAGAGGCCATAGGCCCAGCCGGGATCGGCGATGTTCCAGAAGACGTCATCGGGGCGCAGTCCAATCGCGTCGCGCATATAGGCGCCGAAGGCCAGCAGCGCGCTGAGCGGCACCGGCACGCCCTTGGGCAGGCCCGTCGTGCCCGAGGTCGACATCATCATGAACAGGTCGTCGCCCTTGCGCATGACGGGTTCGCAATCGGGGGAGGCAGAGGCAAGGGCGGCGCGGAAATCGATGTCGCCTTGAGGCAAGGCATCGCCGGGACCAAGAAGGGTGGCGATCGGCGGGCAGGTCTCGATCTCGTCGAGCTTGCCGCGATTGGCCGGATTGGTCACCACCAGCTTGGCGCCGCTGTAGCCGAGGCGGTGCTCGATGGCCTTCGGGCCGAAGGCGGTGAACAATGGCTGGTAGACGGCGCCGATGCGCCAGGTGCCGAGGATGAGCGCGATGAGTTCGGGAATGCGCGGCAGCATGCCGGCGACGACATCGCCGGGGCCGACGCCTGCATCCTTGAGCAGGTTGGCGACGCGGCCCGACATGTCCGCGAGGTCGTCGAAACTGAACTGCCGCAGTTCGCCGCCGGCCGAGATGGCGCGCAGCGCCAGCCGGTTCTCACCGGCATGGCGGCCGCAGCATTCGACATAGGCGTTGATGCCGGTCGCCGGGTCGCCGTCAAGCCTGGCGATTTCATCCTCGATGCGAAAGGCCGCAACGGCGTCCTCGTAGCGTGGCAAGCCGGTCATGTCAGTCCTCCCTGGCGGCGCTCCATCTCCCCATGGCGCCTTCATCCGTCAGATTGCCTGAAATCGTGGTGATGGTCGATTGCGACGAAGGCGGACCGTGGGGCGGCAGGCATTGGCCTCGTTTGCACCGGCCTGTATCATAGCCAGGTGAATGCAGGAGAGGAGGGTCGGACGTGCGGCTGGGACGGAACCTCTGGCGAATCTGGGTCTGCATCGCCGTACTGGCGCTTTGGCCGCGTGCCGCGTCGGCCGACACCATTGCGCCGGAGCGCATCGCTGTCGCCCTGTCGAAGCTCGAAGCGCTCGCCCAAGGCGCCGTCGCGGACGGTGGGGTGCCCGGTCTCGCCATCGGCGTGGTGCACGACGATGAGGTGATCTTCCTGAAGGGTTTCGGCCACCGCGAGGCCGGCAAGCCGGAGGCGGTCGACGCCGACACGGTGTTCCAGATCGCCTCCTCTCCAAGCCGGTCTCCGCAACCGTCGTGGCGGCGCTGGTCAGCGACGGGATCGTGTCCTGGGATTCGAAGATCGCCGACCTCGATCCGGCCTTCCGGCTGGCCGATCCCTATCCGACCAGCCAACTCACCGTCCGTGACCTGTTTTCGCACCGCAGCGGACTGCCCGGCACCGCCGGAGACGACCTCGAGGACATAGGCTACGACCGGGCCGAGATCCTGCATCGCCTGCGGTTCGTGCCGCCGTCGTCCAGCTTCCGTGCCGGCTACTCCTACAGCAATTTCGGACTGACCGAGGGCGCCGTCGCGGTCGCCCTGCCGACAGGCAAGCCCTGGGAGGAGGTCGCCGAGGAGAAGCT
The DNA here is from genome assembly GCF_002294905.1 of Mesorhizobium sp. WSM4308. Taxonomy (NCBI): domain Bacteria; kingdom Pseudomonadati; phylum Pseudomonadota; class Alphaproteobacteria; order Hyphomicrobiales; family Phyllobacteriaceae; genus Mesorhizobium; species Mesorhizobium sp. WSM4308. Next base: position 86,383 of record NZ_NSFW01000017.1, read on the forward strand.
CTACCGTCCGCTTGGCATGGCCTCGACCAGTTCCCGTCATTCGGACTTCGTCAAGCACGCCGATCGTGCCGCGCTGCACATCAAGGTCGATGGCGCCTGGGCCGCCAAGCTAGAGCGCAATCCCGATGCGCAGGCGCCCGCGGGCGGCGTCAGCTCCACCGCACGCGATCTCTCGCAATGGGTGCGTCTTGTCCTCGGCAACGGGGTCTATGCCGGCAAGACGCTGATAGAAGCAGACGCGCTGGACCAGACGCATGTGCCGCTGATGACGCGGGGCAAGAACCCTGTCTCCGGCGGCGCGTCCTTCTACGGCCTCGGCTGGAATGTCGAATTCGGCCGGCATGGCCTGAGCTGGGGCCATGCCGGTGCCTTCAGCGTCGGCGCACGCACGCTGGTGACGATCTTCCCGCGGGAGAAGCTTGGCATCGTCATCATCGCCAACGCCTTTCCGACCGGCGTGCCGGAAGGGCTGTCCGACAGTTTCGCCGACCTCGTCTTCGACGGTTCGGTGCAGAAGGACTGGGTCAAGGCATGGGACGGCATCTATGCCGGAATGTTCGGCCCGGCGGTCGCGGCGGCCAAGGCCACCTATGCCGCGCCGCCATCTCCGGCAAGGCCGGCCCGGCCGGCGAGTGCCTATGAAGGCCGCTACGCCAACGACTTCTTCGGCGATGCTGTCGTGGCGAGTGCGGGAGACGACCTCGTGCTCAAGGTCGGCCCGGCCGGCGCCCGGTCCTATTCCCTGGCGCATTACGACGGCGATCTTTTCCTGACCTTCCCCGATGCCGAGACACCGGACAGGCCAACCGGCGTGAGCTTCGTCGTCGGCCCCGACGGCAAGGCGTCGGCCATGACCATGGGCTTCCTCGACGACAATCATCTCGGCACGCTGCGGCGCGTGGGCGACTAGGGGCGGACGGGGCAACAAGCCGCGCCGGGACGCAGATCTTGTGCCGCAGCTCCAGATGCCCGATGTCGGATCGCCGCAAAGGACGATGCGATGGTTCACTGCGCCGCAAGGCGATCGCGATGGGCGATAGTGCCGGCGCTGGAAGCAGCCTGACAAGCGATCGGATTTTTCTCACGACGCATTACTGAGGTGAACTTTACGAAAACGACATCCGCTTTGGGCCTGATGTCAGCCACAGAGGACTACTCTGCCGGTGCCCGTGAGCAGACATCGCTGATGCCCCCCGACAGTAGGCTCCTGGACAAAAGTTTGAACGAGCAGCCGTCGCGGCCAAGATGGCGTCACCAAGGGAGTGGTGCCTTGCTCGTTCTTCCAGAACCGAACCGTCTGCTCTCGGCTTCAAAGGCGCAATGCACGAAGTTACTAGTGCGGCATTCCCGCCATCTTCAGAGCCTCGACATACTTTTTCCGGTCTTCGGGTCGTCGGAACGGCGGCAGCACGTCAGCAATATTTACAAGCCGCAGCGCAGGAGCGACCTTCGCATGGCGCTCGATCGTCTCCTTCGCTTGACCTGATCGCCCGGCTAGGGCGTGGCTGGCGGCAGCAACGCGTAACGCGCTTGCGTAGTTGGGTTGCTGTCGAAGCGCCCGCTCCGCCCACAGCAACGCGTCGTCGTAGTGGCCGGCACAGAAGTGGGCCAGCGCGGTGCAGAACTGCCAAGAGTAAATTCGCAGATCGAGCGGACTGAGGCGCATTGCGCGCGCGGCGTGCTCAATTCCCTTGTCCGGTTGGCCCAAACACGTCTTGACCCAGCTGCTGTAGCCCCACGCCAGAGCCAGGTTTGGGTTGAGCGCAAGCGCTTCGTCGAGGCGGGCCGCGGCCTCTTCAATGTCGCCACCGACATAGCCAAGCACGTAGCCGCCAAACGAAAGCGCAATGGCATCGTCGCGACCGAGGTCGATCGCTCTAGAAGCAAATCCAAGCGCCTCCTCGACTTCCTGCGTGCGATCGACCATCCAGCCATTGCTCTTCCGAGTGGAATAGCATCGCGCGGCTCTGGCGTGGGCGAGTGCGAACTCTGGGTCGCGGGCGATCGCTTGATTGAAAAGCCGCAGCGCCTCCTCGCCAGCGGCCTTGGTGATCGTCCGGTCGAAGGTAGCAAGCCCGCGTAGATAGTAGTCATAGGCTTCAAGGCTCTCCGTCGGCTTGCGTCTGGCGCGCTCGATCTCGGCCTGCTCCATTTTCGGCGCGATTGCCCCGACGATGCTCGATGTGATCTGGTCCTGCAGATCGAACACCTCCGCCAGCGCGCCATCGAAACGGTCGGCCCACAAATGTGCCCCTGTCGAGGAATCGATGAGCTGGGCTGAAATGCGCAGCCGTTCGCCAGATCGGCGCACGCTGCCCTCAACCACATACCGAACACCCAGCTCGCGCCCAACCTTCTTCACGTCAACGGCGCGGCCTTTGTACGCAAAGCTCGAATTGCGGGCGATGACCAGCAAGTGGCGAAAGTGAGCGAGCGCTGTGACTATGTCTTCAACGACACCATCTGCAAAATATTCCTGCTCCGCATCGCCGCTCATGTTCTGAAATGGCAAGACCGCAACTGATGCCTGGTCGCGCTGGCTGGCAAGCGCCCGCGGCTCGATGCGAAGTGACCCTTCCAATCTAACCTGAAACACGCGTACCGGGTGCTTGATGTTTTTCAATTTCCGCTCGCCGAGATCCTCGAACGCAAGACCCAAACGGTCACCGACTTCATGGCGCACCGAAGACGAGACTACGATTCCGCCGGGCTCCGCCATGCTCTCAAGCCGAGCGGCGACGTTAACTCCATCGCCGAAGATATCGTCGTCCTCGACGATCACGTCGCCGAGGTTGATCCCGATCCGGAAGTCGATCCGGCGATCGCCCGGCTCGCCCTCGTTGCGGCTGGCCATGCCGCGTTGGATCGCTGCCGAGCAGGCCACCGCATTGACTACGCTGGGGAATTCTACAAGCATCCCGTCGCCCATCAGCTTGACGACGCGCCCCCGATGCTCGGCAATGCTGCCGTCGAGGAATTCCTTGCGATGGGCGTTAAGCGCCGCCAGGGTGCCGACCTCGTCGACGCCCATCAGCCTAGAATAGCCGACCACGTCGGCGGCAAGGATAGCGGTAAGGCGGCGCTCCATAGAACAAGCCTGGCTTCGTTAATCGGAGCAGCCTAGCGCGTTTCACCACGGTGGCTAGCCGGATTCGGGAATCTGTCGACCTCATGCTCGGTCGTCCGCATTGCTGTTCTTACTGGCCCTGCAGCATGTGCAGGGGCAAAGCATGTATATTCGGAGCTTTAAGGGCAGCGCGACAGCCAAAAGCGGACGTTCAGCTTGCGGCCCCCAAAACAGGACGCCCTGTTTCTCGCAGGATCTGCATCCGGCTCGAGATTTTTCCCCTAGGTATCGACGGTGCAGGGGGCTAGCATGGGGATCACTGGGGGTGTGCGATGACAGCTGTCTCGATACGCCGGGCGGACTTCATGATGGTCCTGGCCTATGCCTCGGACCTCGCCACGGGCCATTCTCGCGACTTCGCGCTGAAATCCTGCGTGCTTGCAATGCGGATCGCCGAGCTTGCAGGTGTTTCCGATGAGGTTCGGCGCAGCGCCTACCATCAGTCGATGCTGCGCTATGTCGGCTGCAATGCCGACACGGACCTTCTGTCGGCCACGTTCGGCGACGAGATCGCGCTCCGCCAGGATCTTGTCGGTCTCGACATGGGCAATCGAGCGGAACTGGGCAGGGTCTTCGTGCAGGCCTTCAAGCGATTCTACTACGATCTCGAGCCTGACGCGCAGGGCAGGGCGATCGAGGCCGCGATGTCGCAGGCGCTCGCGGTGGCGCGCCCGGTGCTCACCGCGCATTGCGAGGTCGCGCAGCGGATCGGCGAGCGGCTCGGCCTGTCCGACGAGATCCGGCGCAATCTCGGGCAGATCTACGAACGCTGGGACGGCAAGGGCCTGCCGCGCGGGCTGAGTGGCGAGGATGTCCTGCCCGCCGTGCGCCTGATCACATTGGCGCAGGATGCGATTGCGCTCAGCGATGCCGTCGGCATCGACGGGATGGCCGAAACCGTCGCCAGCCGCGGCGACGGTCCGTACGAAGCGGATCTGGCTCGGCTCGTCTCGGCCAACGCGGCGGTCCTGATGGCGGGCATCGGCGCGACGGTCGACCGCGAGACCATCCTGGCGCTCGAGCCGGATCCGCCGGTGACGCTGGATGAGGGGGCTTGCGACGAGGCGTTCCTGGCCATAGCCGACATGATCGACATGCGCATGCCGTTTACGCAGGGCCATTCGAGGATGGTGTCGGAACTGGCCGCGGGTGCGGGTAAGCGGATCGGGCTGCCCGACCCTGATGTTCGCGCGCTGCGCTGGTCGGGCTGCATCCATGACATTGGCGAACTGGTGGTGCCGGTGGCGACCTGGATGCGCAACGGTCCGCTGTCGGTGCGCGAACGCGACGCGGCACAGCTGCACGCCTATTACGGCGAGCGGGCCCTGGCCTCGTTCGGTCGCGAGGGCGAGGCGATGGCCGCGCTGGTGCTTTGCCATCACGAGCGCCTGGACGGCTCGGGCTATCACCGCAAGGTCGGCGGCTCGGACCTGTCCCCGGCGGCAAGGATCCTGGCCGCCGCCGAAGCCTTCCAGACGTCGCGAGAGGAACGTCCGCACCGCAAGGCGCTGTCCAGCGAGGCGGCGGCGGCGCAGCTGCGCGCCGCCGTGCGTGACGGCTGTATCTGCCCCGACGCCGCCGAGGCCGTATTGTCCTTTGCCGGGCAGCCATCGCGGCGGGCCGTGCCGCGAGCGCTGGCCGGAATGACGCCGCGCGAGGTCGAGGTGCTGCGCGTGATCGCCGCCGGACTTACGGCGAAGGAAGTGGCCCGAAAGCTCGACATCTCGCCCAAGACCGCGGACCACCATATCCAGAGCGTCTATGCCAAGATCGGCGTGACCACCCGTGCCGCGGCCGCGCTCTACGCGGTCGAGCACGGCCTTGTCCGGCCAGGCGAAACGCAGGCATAGGGAATCCACCCCATGCGCGCCCACTCCAGGGCGCGCATCGTGATCCCGTCGACAGGCCAATGACGGCCGCAACCGACAGGAGGAAATCAGATGCTGCTCGCAACGACCAAAGTGGCTGATATCGATCACTTCATCCGTATCTTTTCGACCAAGGGCGCCGACAAGCGCCGGCTGCACGGCTCGAACGGCGCGACCGTCTTCCGCGACCCCAGCGAGCCCGACCGCGTCTGGGCGATCTTCGACTGGGACGCCGAGGGCTGGAAGAATTTCGTGTCCGATCCGGAGGTGCCAGCGATCCTGCAGGAAGCCGGCCATGTCGGCAAGCCGCAGGCGGCACTGCTGCTCGGCCACTACGAGGCCTGATGTCCCGCACCGGGCGCCGCCTGCCGCCAGGCGGCGCGCCCCCGACGAACCCCAAGATTTGGAGAAATCAAATGGATCCGAAACCCATCAAGATCGGCCTTGTCGCCGAACTCACCGGCCCATTGTCTTTCATGGGCGTCGCAAATGCGAACCTCACCACCATGCTTGTCGACGACATCAACGCCAAAGGCGGCTTGCTCGGCCGGCCGGTGGAACTCGTCATCGAGGATGGCGAGACCACGGACAGCGTTGCCAAGGCAAGGGCCGCGAAACTGGTCGACGTCGACAAGGTCGACGTGGTCGTCGGCGGCATCTACAGTTCGACCCGCCTGGCCATCAAGAGCGAGGCGGTCACCCGGGGCAGGACGCTCTACATCTACACCGAGCAGTATGAGGGACAGGAAAACGATCCCCTGATCTTCTGCACCGGGCCCGTGCCCGCCCAGCAGGTCGAGCCGCTGATACCATGGCTCATGAACAGCACCGGCGCGAAGCGGTTCTATTTGCCGTCGGCCGATTACATCTGGCCCCATCTGCTGAACAAGGCGGCGAGCCGGGCGGTGCGCGCCAATGGCGGCGAGATCGTCGGCGAGGAGTATTTTCCGCTGGACACCGTCGATTTCCGGCGGACGGTGCAGCAGATCATGGCGAGCGGCACCGACGTGGTTTTCAACACCATCGTCCCGCCGGGCCTGACGCCGTTCCTCGAAGAGTTGCACAAGGCGGGTTTCGGCAAACGCGGCGGCAAGATCGTCTGCACCTACTTCGACGAGAACTTCTTCAATCTGGTGCCGTCCGATCAGATCGAGGGCCTCTACAGCTGCCTCGACTACTACCAGGAACTCGACGAACCGTTCGGTCGCGCGCTGTTGCGCCGCTACGGTGAACGGTTCCCCGGTGGCGCTACCCTGACCGCGGGCAGCGGATGCACCGGGCACTACCGGGCGATCAAGATGTGGGAAGCGGCGGTGAAGGAAGCGGGCAGTGCCGAGCGGGACGCCGTCATCCGGGCGCTCGATCACGCCCGCATCAGCGAGGGACCGGGTGGCCCGGCCGAAATGGTCCCCGGCCAGCACCATGTTCGCATGAACATGTACATTGCGCAGGCGCAGGGCGGTCGGTTCCGGGTCGTCAAGAATTTGGGTTCGATCGATCCCAACGAGCGCGCGCTCAGCGACGAACTGGGGTAACTGGCGGCGTCGGAACGGACAGTCCGCATCCGGCGCGGTCTTTGAAAGTGATTGGCTTTGTCACCAGAGCAGCGGGCCTTGCCGCTCGTTCCCGGCTCATGACCCCTGGCCGTACCGGAGCAGTTTGAAGCAGTCGCCGCTGCCCGACTTCGCCTGCGACAACACCGGTTTTGACCCGTCGAGCCATTCCTGATGCGACCTGGCATCGGCCTCGATCGCATTGACCGGGGCCGCGCCGACGAAGCCGCGCCCTTGGCTGAACAGCCAGCAGGCGCGGGCCAGATGCTGCCTGGAGCGCTGGCGCAGCAGATCGGCATCGTAGAAGATGTCGAGCACCTCCCGCTTGACCCGGCTCTCCTTTTCCGGGTCGGCGACCGCTGCCTCCGGCGGATCGCCGCCGATCGTGTCCCGCAGGTCCTTGTAGTCGAGGGCGAGCTGGGTGGTGGCGTATTTGATCTCGCTCTCGTCGCGCACGATGTCGAACCACAGCCTGGAATCCAGCTCGTTGACGACGAAAGAGGATTCGAAATCGCGCGACAGGTTCAGCACCTCGAAGTCCGCGAGATCGACGTCGCGCTCGACCAGCAGGATCCTGGCCGCCTGTTTGCCGAGCTCTGTCCCGTGGAGGCTGACGGCGGTGTTCTTGCCGCCGAGCTGGGGGCTGAGATAGGGTCCGCCTTCATCCAGCAACTCGTCGAATTCTTCCAGCGACTGCATCACCGGCGCGCCGCGGGCAATGCGCGCGGCGAGTTTGGCGAGAACCTGCTGCAGCTCGGTCTCGCGCCGGCGCTGGTCCTGATAGTTTTGCTGGAAGAAGAAGATGAACAGCGACACGCCGATGCCGATCAGGATCACGCCCAGCTGTGAGAAGATGTTGCGATAATATTCGAGCAGCTTTTCGCGATGGCGCACGTCGTTGCGCACGCTGTGGGCGACGCCAAGATTGACGATCAGCGACAGGATCAGCAGCCCGGTGCCGACCAGGATGAGGCCGCCAATGAGGAGGTAGCCATGACCCGTGCTGAAATCCATCCGCTTATCCCAAGACCCCGCGCAGAATACCGCTATTTTGCTTCAAGACCTATGGTTTCGTCGGAGATGGGGTCGATGGCGGCGAGAGACCCATGATGGGCACGGACCGATGGCCGCATCCCTACAGATTGGCCTCGGCGAAGATGTGCGCGGCCCAATCGAGGAAGACGCGCAGGCGCGGCGAGAGCTGGCGGTTCTGCGGGTAGAGCGCCGATAGCGGCGTCGGCGAGGGCGGGCAGTCGGCCAGCACTTCGACCAGCGTGCCCTGGGCAAGGTCCTTCTCGAAGCGATAGCGCGGCGCCTGGATGAGGCCGAGGCCGAGCCGCGCCAGATCGGCGGCGGTGTCGGAATTGTTGGCGGCGACGCGGCCCGGCAGCCTGATCTCGCGGGTCTTGCCGTTGACGGTGAATTCGAAGGGCAGCACCTCGCCGGTGCGCGACGAGACGAAGCCCACGGCCTGATGGCCGTCGAGCGCGTCGGGGGAGGCGGGCACGCCGTAACGTTCGAGGTAGGCGGGGCTGGCGCAGGTCATCTCGCGGATCATCCCCAGCCGGCGCATGATCATGCCGCTGTCGGGCGGCTCGCCGACGCGGATGACGCAATCGACGCCCTCACGCACGAGGTCGACCAGCCGGTCGCTCTGGCCGATCTGCAGGTCGATGCGGGGGTAGCGCGCAAGAAACTCCGGCAGGCGCGGCAGCAGGAAGGTGCGGGTGAGCAGCGTGCTGGCGTCGATGCGCAGCAGGCCGAAGGGCTCGGCCTTGCGGAAGGCGGCTTCCGCGTCCTCGATCTCGGCCAGGATCGACAGGCAGCGCCGGTAATAGGCCTCGCCGTCCTGCGTGGCGTTCACCTGCCGCGTCGTCCGCTCCAGCAGACGTGCGCCGAGATGTTCCTCGAGCCGGCGGATCGCTTCCGTCGCGGTTGAGCGCGGCAGGCCGAGATCGGCGGCGGCAGCGGTGAAACTGCGCCGCTCGAGCACGCGAACGAAGAGCCGCATCGTGTCCAGGCGATCCATGGCCTTTGTTCGCAGTTTCCGAATAGTGATGTCAAGTGACGGCTGATTATCCAAAAGATGGCTGCATCTATATCCGTGTCACCAGCAACACGGAGAGACTCCCATGACAAACCAGCAGACAAAGACGGGCGACCCAATCAGAACCGCGATCGTGACCGGCGCTTCCAAGGGCATCGGTGCGGCGATCGCGCAGCGGCTCGCCCGCGACGGCTTCGCCGTCGTCGTCAACTATGCACGGGGCCGCACCGAGGCCGAAGCGGTCGTCGGCGCGATCGAAGCCGAAGGCGGCAAGGCGATCGCCGTGCAGGCCGACATCGCCGACCCCACCGGCATCGCCACCCTTTTCGATGCCGGCGAAAAGGCGTTCGGCGGCGTCGACATGCTGGTCAACAATGCCGGCATCATGAAGCTGTCGCCGATCGCGCAGACCGACGATGCGTCCTTCGACGCGCAGATCGCGGTCAATCTCGGCGGCGTGTTCCGGGGCATGCGCGAGGGCGCGAAACGCCTTCGCGACGGTGGCCGCATCGTCAATTTCTCCAGCAGCGTCGTCGGCTTCCTGCAGCCGGGCTACGGCGTCTACGCCGCCACCAAGGCGGCCGTCGAGGCGATGACGCATATCCTGGCCAAGGAGCTTGGCGGGCGCCGCGTCACGGTCAATGCCGTGGCGCCCGGCCCGGTCGAGACGGCGCTGTTCATGGACGGCAAGAGCCCGGCGCAGATCGAGGCTACGGCCAAGATGATCCCGCTCGGCCGGCTCGGCCAGCCCGATGACATTGCCGGCGTGGTTTCCTTCCTGGCCGGGCCGGACAGTGGCTGGGTCAACGGACAAATCATCCGTGCCAATGGCGGCGCGATCTGAGGAGGCCGACATGCAACGGACAATCCTGATCACCGCGTGCGCGCAACTCCTGGAACGGATCGGCCTTGCCGACCTGCTCCATCCCAAAGCCTGAAAACCCAATCCCTACAGAAAGGAAACGATCATGCCATTCGCCAATATCAAGCTGCCGCAGGCGGCACTCTCCAAGGCGCAGAAGGAAGACCTCATCCATCGGACCACGGCCATGTTCGTCGACTTTTTCGGCGAAGGCGTGCGGCCCACCACCATGGTGCTGGTCGAGGAGGTCGCCGACGGCGGCTATGGCCGGGCCGACGAGGTGTTCGTCATACCGGAAGCCTATCGCGCCAAAGAGTAGGCGCGCGCGCTGCCCCCACCCCGCTGCTTCGCAGCGACCCTCCCCACAAGGGGGAGGGTGAGGAAGCGCCTCGTCCGCCCATGCGATAGTGCTCTTCTGGAGATGTGGCAAAAGGCGGGCTTTCTACCTCCCCCTTGTGGGGGGCCGAAGGACGGGCGAGACCCGCGGCTCGCCCCACTGGACCGAAGGTCCGGGTGCTGGCGCTACCCTTGGAAGACTTGGGTTCCTCACCCAAGAAGGGGCGAGATCATCCTCAATCCCTCCTGGACATTCCGACCCAGTCAGCCGCCACCTCGGCAAACAGCCAGTCGCGGAACGCCCTGATCTTCTTCTGCCGCAGCGCGCCGTCGGGATAGACGAGATAGTAGCTGGCCGCCGATTTCAGCGCGAGGTCGAAGGGCCGCACCAGCCGCCCTGCCGCGAGGTCGGCCGAGACCAGCGCGCTGCGGCCGAGCAGCACGCCTTCGCCATGCACGGCGGCCTCGACGGCGAAGGTGGCGGAATCGAAGCGCACGCCGCGCTTGGGGTCGATGCCATCGACACCGGCCAGTTGCAGCCATGTCGCCCAGTCGATGCGAAAGGCGTCATGGATCAATTTGTAGTGCCTGAGGTCCCCGGGCCGGCGCAGCGGATGTTCGCCTTGCAGCAGTTCCGGGCTGCAGACCGGGAAGACCTCCTCGTCAGCGAGAAATTCCGCCGTCACGCCGGTGTATCCGCCCTTGCCGTAGCGGATGGCGATGTCGATGCCGTCGCTGACGAAATCGGCCAGCACGCCCGAGGTCGCCAGCCGCACGTCGATATCGGCGTTGGCGCGGTGGAAGCGATGCAGCCTCGGCACCAGCCAGCGGCCGGCGAAGCCGTCCGACGTCGAGACGCTCAGGATGCGCGTCGAGCGGTCGGGCGTGGCGGCGATGGTGGCGGCGGCGATCCGGTCCAGCGCCTTGCCGACCTCGACCGCATAGGCCGCGCCCACGGCGGTCAGGCGCACGGATCGCGTTCCCCGATCGAACAGCTGGATGCCGAGCCTGTCCTCGATGTTGCGGATGGCGCGGCTGACCGCGCCATGGGTGAGGTTGAGCTCGTCGGCCGCCCTGGAGAAGCTCAGATGCCGGGCGGCGGCGTCGAAGGCGGGCAGGGCGGTGAGGGGCGGCAATCGTCGCGGCATGATCTCGACCTGTGAGTGTTGCTCACAAATCCTGCACAAAGAGTCGTTTGTCGTCCAGCCCGGAAATGCCCAATATCAGGGCGTACCGCGCATCTATATCAACCTTTCCGGTTCTTCGATGCGTTGAAAGACCAACGACATGTGTGAGCGATCTTCATGCTCGCCCGATGGGCGGCACCGGCACGCTTGCGCCCTGACGAATATAGGAGACAGACAATGACCTTGACCCTTGGACCCATCGGCTCCGCGATGAGCGGCCTTGCCACGCGCAGCATGGCGGCATTCGAGCGCCGCCGCGTGCTGCGCCGGATTTCCCGGTTTTCCGACCGCCGCCTGCAGGACATCGGCCTGGAGCGCGACTGGGACGGTTCGATCTTGCCCAATGGGAGGGGAATATGACCAGCACCCTGATCATCGGCGCGACGGGGCTTCTGGGCGGCGAAATGGCCAAGGCCAGCGCGCGCAATGGCGACAGCCTGCATGTCCTGGTTCGGCCAGCCACTTCAGGCAATGAAGAGCGGATGCGGCCGCTCAGGGAATTGGGCGCGACGGTGCATGTCGGCGATCTCGACGATTATGACAGCCTTGTGCGAGCCGTCGGCAAGGTCGACCGCGTCATCAGTTCGGTGCATGTCGGTTCGGCCAGCGAGATGACGCTGGTGCGCGCCGTCAGGGATGTCGGCGTCTCCCGCTTCGTGCCCTCCGCCGGCTTCGGCCTCGACTTTGCCGCCGCCGCCCCCGGCACGATCGCGCCGCTCGACATCAAGAGGGCCGTGTTCGACGCGGTCAGGGAGGCGGATCTGCCCTATACGGTGATCTACACCAACGGCTTCTTCTCCACCTGGGTGGCGACGCTGGGCGACCTGACGCGCTTCGGTTCGGCCGTGCTGCCGCCGGATGAGGTGACGCTCTATGGCGATGGCAATGTGCCGGCGACCTTCGTCAGCGAGAAGGACATCGCCGCCGTCACCATGCGCGCGCTGGAGGATCCCGATGCCGTCCGCTGCGAGATCCGCATCGCGCGAAACAGGATCACGCAGGGCGCGATGATCGATCTGTGGCATCGGGTCAGCGGCCGCTCGCCGCGCGTCGTGAAGATGAGCGCGCAGGAGCTGGAGGCGTTGATCGCCGCAGTCCCCGGCCTCGGTCTGCTGCGGGCCTTCTGGATCCGTGGCGAGACCGCGCTTGAAACGGACACTCCGGAGGCGGGTGCGCTTTATCCGGAGCTGAGGTTCGAGACGGTCGAAAGTGCTTTCGTAGCGCTGGCCGAGAGGGGTGAAAGGGCTGGGTGAAGGCTCGCTGAACGGCCGGCACGACAGAGGGGGGCGCCGCAGGGGCGCGGCGGGCACAATTGGCTCTGCGACGATGGTTGACCGCGTCGCTCATCCGGCCGATAGGTCCGCGCGACCACTCCGAGACCTGCAATGACCGACCTCAAAGATGCAACCCGCGCCCCCGACTGGCAGGACGATGTCCGCCAGGGCGTGCGCCATGTGCGCGACCTCGACCGCCTGCCGCTGTCGCCGGCCGAGCGCGCAGCCGCTCAGGCGGCGGCCGCGCTGCACAAGGTGCGTGCGCCAAAAGCCTATCTCGACCTGATCGACTGGAATGACCCGGCCGATCCGATCCGAGCGCAAGTCATCCCGTCACTGGGCGAACTGGAGGAGGTGGAGGGCGAGCTTGGCGATCCGATCGCCGACCATGAGTTCAGTCCGGTGCCGCGATTGACGCACCGCCATGCCGACCGGGTGCTGCTGTTCCCGACCTATCAATGCGCGGTCTACTGCCGGTTCTGCTTCCGCAAGGAATCGCTGACCTCGATCGGCCGCGGCTATACGCGCGAGGCGCTCGAGCCGGCGCTGGCCTATATCGCGGATCATCCCGAGATCCGCGAGGTGATCCTGACCGGCGGCGACCCGCTGTCGCTGCCCGACAAGGCCCTGGCCGAAATCTTCGCGCGCATCGAGGCGATCCCGCATGTGCGGCTGCTCCGCATCCACACGCGCGTGCCGGTGGCGCTGCCGTCGCGCATCACATCCGGGCTGGTCGCTGTGCTGCAGGGCCGGCTGATGGTCACGGTCGTCACGCATTTCAACCACGCGCGGGAGATCACGCCCGCGACCGAGGTGGCATGCCGGATCATGCGGCAGGCGGGCTTCGTGCTGCTCAACCAGAGCGTTCTGCTCAAGGGCGTCAACGACAGTGTCGAAGTGCTGGAGGAGCTCTGCCGCGAGCTGATGTACCGGCTGGGCGTAAAACCCTACTACCTGCACCATGGCGACCTGGCGCGCGGCATGGCGCACCGGCGCACCACGATCGCGCAGGGCCAGGCGCTGGTGGAAGCGCTGAGGGCACGCCTGTCGGGCATCTGCAATCCCGTCTATGTGCTCGACCTGCCGGAAGGCGGGGGCAAGGTGCCGCTCGGGCCATGTCCTATCGAGGGCCGCGAAGGGGAGAGCTGGCGGATACGCGGTCAGGACGGCGCGGCGAGGACCTATCGGGAGATCGTGGGCGAATAGATCCGCGCTATTGCCCGGCAAACGCCAACACCACCACGCGCGGGGCGACGCAGTAGGCGAGGCTGACCATGCGGCCGGTCTTCGTCGTCGCGCGGCCGGCATCGAGGTCCACGGCGATATCCTCGTAGCCCAGCACCTGGCGATCGAGCGGAAAGGCTGCCTTGTAGACCGCCTCCTTGGCGGCAAACAGGATGCGGCCGGCAAGCCGCGGATCCGCCGCTCCGGTGCGATCCGCGCCGGTTGCAACGATCGCGAAAATGTCGTCGGGCAAGGGTTCGGCGGGCTCGACGTCAATGCCGAGAGAGACGATACCGCCGACAGGCGCGACCGCCGCGACGGCCATGTCGTCGTCATGGGCGAGCGAGCCAATTATCCCGTCCGGCCAGACCGGAGCACCGGATGGCGCGCGTGGGATGGCGAGGTCGCTGATGCCGGCATCGGCCAGCAGCCGGTGCGCGATCCAGCGGGCGGCGCCGCTGGCGCGCCGCATGGCCGGCCGGCGCGCGGGGATGGAGCGCGCTTCCTCGGGCAGCAGATGGGTCTCGTCCGCATGGCCTATCACCCGGCATCCGGTCAGGACATTCCGGGGCGCGATTGCCGCCATCGCCTCGGCCAGCGCGGCTTCAGGGGAGGGCGGCCGCGTCAATGGTCATCCCTTCGCCAGCACGAGGTCGGCGATCATTTCTCCGTCCTCGTCGAGCCCTTCTTCCACGAAACCGGCGGTGCGATAGAGCTGGCGTGCCGCTTCATTCTCCGGTTCGTAGCAGATCGAGACGTGCCTGACGTGACCGAGCCCGCCGATCTCGTGCAGCACCGCGCGCAACGCGGCCTTGCCGTAGCCTCTGCCCTGCCAGGCGCGGTCGATCATGAAGCGGTAGATGCGCGCCTCGTCGTCATCTTCCGGCGCGTCGTACATCAGGAAACCGACGAGGCGATCCCCGGCCATGATTGCGCGGGGCCGCGCGTCCTCGTCGGATTGGGACTCCTCCAGCGACTCTGCGTTGCCGGCGACAAAATCCATCTGCTCCGGCGCCAGTTCCAGCGACGCGACCAAGGCCCGATTGGCTTTAGTCACCGGGGCGAGACGGATGTCTCCGGCCTTCAAGCCGACGCCTTGGCGCCGTCGTCCGCGACCGGGATCACGAAGCGATGCAGCTTGGCCGGGTTGCCGCGCCAGATCGAGTAGGGCTCAAGCTCCTCGCCCTTCATCACGAAGGAATCGGTGTCGGCCACCGAGCCTTCGCCCATCACGACGCCGTAATGGACAAAGGCGGACGGTCCGAGCGTGCAGCCTTTGCCGATGCGGATATAGTCGGACTTGAACGCGCCTTCCTCCAGCGAGTGAGCCTGGATGACGCAGCCCTCGTTGAGCGTGACGTCATCGCCGATCTCGACCAGCGAGCGCTCGGTGAGGTTGGCTCCGCCATCATAGACGCGGCTACCGACCTTGACGCCCAGCATGCGCAGGATCATCGGCCGGAAAGGCGTGCCGGAGAACAGGCGCACGATCGGAGAATCGGCAAGCTTCCAATGGCGTTCGTGGCGCCAGAAGGCAACGTCGTAGATCGTCGTCATCTGCGGCTTCAGCCTGCCGAAGCCAAGGCTTGCCCGCTCGACAAAGATGTAGAACGGAATGGTGATCGCCGAGGTCAAGAGCACGGCGGCGAAGAGAGCGACTTCAGCCCATTCGGTGTAGTAGTTCAGCGCCCGGTCCCAGATCGCCAGCGTGGCGAACAGCATGACCCATTGCGTGGCCATGAACAGGAGGATCGTCACCGCGTTGTGCAGGTTCTTGTGCGGGATGCGCTGGCGTCGGTCCGCCTCGTCGACGCCGGCGATGAGTTCCTTGTCGCGATTGACCATGCGCGGGATTTCAAAGGCAGGCGAACCCAGCAGCCCGACATTCTCGCGCACCGGCCCATCGATGGGGATCATCACCTTGGTGCCAAGCAGGACGTTGTCGCCCGTGCGTCCATCCGGCGGGTAGTAGATGTTGTTGCCAAGATAGTTGCGTTCGCCGATGCGCGTCCGCTCGAGCCGGAACGCGGAGGCGGATTTGTGCATGTTGATCATGAACAGGCCGTCCGACACCATGGTCTCGGTGCCGATCTCGCACAGAAGCGGGTTTTCGTGCTGCTGGTTGGAGCCGAAATTGGAGCCGGTCTGCACCACCTTGTTGAGGTTCCAGCCGATGGCGCGCATGTAATAGACGATTGCCGAACTGTCGCCGAACAGCAGCCCCAGCACGCGGGAATTGCTGGTGAACTCGGTGGCGGCCTGCAGCCAGTAGCGGAAGCCGTAAAGCGTGTAGGTGCGGCCGGGTTTCAGGATCACGCTGAGCAGGCGCGGCAGCACCGTCGCGGCGATAAAAGCCGTGGCGATATAGCCGAAAAGCGTGACCGTGGTGCCGACGGCGACCACGCCGATCGTCTCCTGGTAGTCGTCGCCGACATTTTCCCAATAGCTGTGGAACAGCAGCGGCAGCGGGATGACAATGGCAAACAGCCCGATCAGCTGGACCGCCTCGAAGAGGAAGCGCCGGATGTCGGAAGGGTTTTCGTTGCGTACCTTGCAATAGTCCGCCGTGGTCGGCACGGCCGGCGAGCCATGCCAGTGTTCGCCATCGGGGATGCTTTGCCCGCGCTGCAGCGAGGACGAATGGCCGAGCTGGGCGCCGTCGCCGATGGATGTGTCGATGTCGAGCGTCGAGCCGACGCCGACGAAGGCATCGCGGCCGATGGTCAGCGGTCCCATGTGGATGTAGCCGGACTGCGCGCGAAAGCCGAGGATCAGCGATTCCTTGCGCAGGATGGTGTTGGCGCCAATCGAGATCAGATCCGTACAGACAGGCACGGATTTGGATTCGATGACGGCGTTCTTCCCGATCCTGGTTCCCAGCATCTGCAGATAGAAGCTGTAGAGCGGGCTGCCGCGGAACAGCACGACAGGGGCGGTGCGGATCAAGGTCTTGACCACCCAGAAGCGGTAGTAGCGCAGGCCCCAGATGGGGAAGGCTTCCGCCTTCCAGCGGCCGACGAGTACCCATTTCGCCAGGACGGCAAAGCCCGTCATGCCGAAGAACACGCCGGCCGATAGCGCCACGCACCTGATATAGAGCTGCAGCGGATCGTCGAGCGTGTCATACATCCAGTTGAGGCCGATGTTGAGCGCCCACAGGCCCGCATAGCTGTAGACCGCGTAGAACAGCAACTGCGCCATTCCACAGGTCCAGTAGGCAAGATTCGATGCCCGGCGGGTGAGAACAGGCTCGTTGGCGGCGGTCGTCACCTCTTCCGAGACGCTCAGGTGCTTGGCCAGGCGCGCCACCGTCGGATGGAGATAGATGTCGCGCATGGACGTCGTCGCCCATTCCTTGCGAGTGCGCACGCGGGCGCAGAAATGCGCCATCAGCAGAGAGTTGGCGCCGAGATCGTCGAAGAAATTGTCCTCGACCGACACTTCGTCGAATTTCAGCACCGCGGCCAGCGCGTCAGCCAGGAAACGTTCGTCGTCATTGCCGGGGGCAACCATCTCCCGGTCGGCGGAAAGCCGCACGCTTGTCGGCTTCGGCAGCTGGCGAAGGTCCACCTTGTTGGAGACCGTCATCGGGATCGCGGGCAGTTCCTCGAGATAGGAAGGCACCATGTAGTCCGGCAGGCGACGCTTCATCGTCTGGGCGAGATCCGCGCGCGAGAGCGCCGGCTGGCCGGCCTTGGGCGCGTAGTAGGCGACGAGTTCGACGCGGCCGGGCTCGATCTCCCAGGTGGTGACGGCCGCCTGCGCGATCTCCGGCTGGTCCAGCAGCACCGCCTCGATCTCGCCGAGCTCGATGCGATAGCCGCGGATCTTGACCTGGGTGTCGATGCGCCCGGCATATTCGATCTCGCCATCGCCATTGATCCGGCCAAGGTCGCCCGTGCGGTAGATGCGCTGCGACGGGTTGTTCGGCAGGCCGATGAAATCGGCGATGAACTTCTGTTCCGTCAGGTCTTGCCTGTTGAGGTAGCCGACCGCGAGCCCGATGCCGGCAATGCCGATCTCGCCCAGTTCGCCAGGCTCGGCCAGTTCCGGCAGCGACGGGTCGAGGATGACGATGGAATAGGTGGGCAGCGGCGCGCCGATGGTGACGGGCTTGTCCGGCGTCAGCGCGCCCATCGTAGCCGTGACGGTCGCCTCGGTCGGGCCATAGGTGTTGAGGATCTGCCGGCCCGGCGTCGACCAGCGCACCACCAGATTGTGCGGGCAGGCCTCGCCGCCGACCAGCAGTGTGCGCAGGCTGGGCACATCCGATGTCATCGACGACAGCAGCGTCGGGCTGCAGGCCATGCAGGTGATTTCATGATACCGCAGGAAATCCGCCAGTTCCTCGCCGACGAGCGGCATCTGGCCGGGCGCGGGCACCACGGTCGCGCCGGCGACGAACGGCACCCAGATCTCCTCGGAGGAAAAGTCGAAGGCAATCGTCATGCCCTGGTAGACGCGATCGCCCGGCCTGTAGCCGTAGGATGCGGCGGCGACCCGGATGAAGTTGACGAAGCTCTGGTGCCGGATGGCCACGCCCTTCGGCCTGCCGGTCGTTCCCGACGTGTACAGGATGTAGCAAATGTCTTCCGCCGGCGCCTTTTGCGGCTTCAGCGGCGCGCTGGACTGTCTGGCGATCTCGGCGGCGGCGCTGTCGATCAGCACATGGGGAACCGGCAGCTGGTCGGCCCGCGACGCATAGGTGGCGATGGTGACGATCAGGCTGACGCTGGCGTCTTCGATGATGAGCGCCATGCGCTCTTGCGGAAAGGCGGTGGCCAGCGGCACGAAGGCGGCCCCCGCCTTCACGACGGCAAGCAAGGCGACATAGGTCTCCGCCGACCGGTCGAGAATGAGCCCGACCCGGTGGCCCGGCCGCACGCCGCGCTTGATCAGCACACGGGCGAACTGGTTGGCGCGGCTGTCCAGCTCCTGATACGTCCAGACATTTCCGTCCGAGATCACCGCCGGCAAGGTGGCGAATGTTGCGGCGAGCTCTTCGAAGAACGCGTCGAGCCGCTCGTCGGGCTGGCCTGCGCGGGCGAAATCGGCGCCGGTCAGAATCTGGGCATGCGCGGCCCGCTGAGCGGCCCTTACAAGGGTATCGACGCCCGCGGTATCGACGCCCGCCAGGCCATTTTGGGCCAGCCCGGTTTCGGGCTCCGCGCCCGGTCGTGCCGTGTCCCTGTCCAGGCTGGCAAAGTCGACACCGTAATCCATTTCCATACTTTCTCGTCCTGGCCGCGCATCGCCCGGCTGTTCATGCCGCCGTTCGAGCAGGCATTTTCGGCAGTGCCGCTGCTGCAATTTGACCCTTGTCGATGGCGGACCGAAAGTTCCGAAAAGGAAGTCCCCACAGTCCCCCGCAGGATGGTTATGCCATCCGATCTTTTCGCCAGTTTTTCCGAATTGTTGAAACTTGTTTCTGAATTGTGTCTGAGCGCTCCTCCTGCCTTGCCCTTGAAGGTCTTTTCCGGAGGTGATGCCGCCGCCTTTCACCCAGATCCTGTCTGGCCGCGCCCCTTGAATCCCCGCCTCTCAAAAAAATCTCACCACCCCCGGGAATAAAGCACCGCCTTGCCGGGTCTTCCCTTCAGCGGGGCCAATCCGGTCCGCGACGCGAAGAAACGAAACAAGGATTTACGAACATGACCAAGCTCGCTCTCAGCGTGGCCGCGATGTTGCTTGCCTCGAGTGCCGCCTTTGCCGGCAGCGACCATTTCGGCGCCGACACTGTCAATCAGCCTGTCGCTTCCGTCGACACCAATGCCACCGCCTCGATCCCCTACACCGCGCACCCGGCCGGCGTCGACACCAAGGTGACGACCGGGCCGAGCCAAGGTTCGGTCCAGGACATCATCAACCGGCACAACGACGACGGTCTCTGGGGCCGCTGAGCGCCCCCGACCTTCGAACTCCTTCTCAAACCTCACAAACAGGAAGCACCGACATGAAAACCCTCGCTCTCACCGCCGCCGCCATCCTCGTGGCCACCACCGGCGCCTTTGCCGGCAGCGACCATTTTGGCGACCGCACCGCCAACCAGACGGCCGCCATGGTCGATAACACCCACACCGCCTCGATCCGCAAGGCCGACATGGTCCGGCACGGTGTCCAGGCGACAACGAAATCTGACGCGGACGAACCAGGCCAGGGCATCTGGGGCAACTGAGTTCTGGGTCCGGACCGCTCTCGAGGGTCCTGACCCAGCCCGCGATCAGGACGGAGGGCCATGTGGCGTGGCCCTCCGTCGCCCTTCCGCCACAACAACCCAGGAGACCACCATGTTCACCATGACACGCCGCACAGTGCTTCAATCCGCCGCCGCCGCTGCCGCTTTCGGCCTTGCCGGCAAGCTCGAATTCACCCACCCCGCTTTCGCGCAGACGCCGGTCGAGCCGACCGTCGGCTTCTACAAATACACGGTCGGCGACATCGAGGTCACCGCCATGTACGACGGCATCTGGAAGAAGCCGCACGACCCGGCCTTCATCAAGGATGTCTCGGTCGAAGACACCAAGGCGGCGCTCGCCAAGGCGGGGCTGACCACCGACTTCATGCCCATCCCGCTCACCGTCGTCGTGCTCAAGATGGGCGGCAAGCTGATCATGATGGATGCGGGCTCGGGCGTCGGCCAGTGGCAGGCCAATGCCACGCACCTGCCGGCCAACATGGCCGCCGCCGGCATCGACTACAAGGCGATCGACACCATCATGATCTCGCATTTCCACCCCGACCATGTCTGGGGCCTGATGGAGAAGGGCACCAACACGCCGGTGTTCCCCAATGCCGAGCTGATCGTCAGCGCCACCGAATACAGTTGGTGGACCGACCCGAGCCGGCTGGCCAAGCTGCCGGAGGGCCGCAAGCCGGCGGGCAAGCGCATCGCCGAAAACTTCCCGAAATGGAAGAACTGGAAGCTGGTTCAGGACGGCGCGGAAGTGGCGCCGGGCATCCAGATCGTCGCCGCGCCCGGCCACACGCCGGGACATTCGGTGTACCTCGCCAATTCCGGCAAGGAGCAGCTGATGATCTCGGCCGACACCATGTATGTGCCGGCCCTGCTGGCGCCGCATCCGGAATGGCAGGGCGCCTACGACCAGGATGGGCCGACCGCGATTGCCACGCGCCACAAGATCATCGACCGGGTGATCGCGGACAATATCCGCATTTCCGGGTCGCATTTCCCGTTCCCCGGCACCGGCGTCTTCGTCAAGGACGGGAGTGCCTATGGCTTCTCTGCCGTTCAGATTTGAGACCGTTTGGAAACTCTACTCTGGCGGCCATCTGAAGGCGTTTTCTGCGCTTCCGGTGCTCACGGACCCGAACGTCCGCTCCGCTCCGGTTCTCGAAACCACCATCATATGACTCGCCAAAGCGAATTTCGAAACGGTCTCTCAACGCTAACGCACAAACCAAAGCGAGAAAGACAATGAAAGAGCTTCTTTTGGGCAGAAACGCCCTGTTCGGCCTGCTCGGCGCCATCGCCGTGCTGACCATCGTTCCCGTTGCAACCATCATGCCGGCCTATGCGGTGGATGATATCGAGGGGGCCGATGCGCCCGATCTCACCGCTGTCCAGGCCAAGATCGCCGCCAAGGACTACAAGGGCGCGCTGGCCGATCTGCGCGACCTCGCACAGGACAACCAGCAGGCCGACGTCTACAATCTGCTCGGCTTCACGCTGCGCAAGACCGGCGACGTCACCACCGCGCTGACCTATTACAACAAGGCGCTGGAGCTGAAGCCCGACCACAAGGCCGCCCGAGAATATCTGGGCGAGCTCTATGTCGAGACCGGCGACATGAACAAGGCCAAGGAGCAGCTGGCCTCGCTGCAGAAACTCTGCCCCGCCGGCTGCGAGGAGCTTTCCGACCTGCAGAAGGCCATCGACACCAAGGTGATGCAGTAAGCGGTGACCCGTTCCAACTCCCCCACGGACGTGGCCATGAGCTTGGCCATGCATTGTCTTATGCTGCGTCGGTCGACCCCCACTCCGTCTCGGCTTCGCCGAGCCACTGCCGGGGCGAGCCACGGGTCTCGCCCGTCCTTCGGACCCCCCGATCGACGGGGTAGAGGAAAGGCGCAGGCTTTTTGCCGGCAAGGCTCGTCCGGCAATGCTCCCTTCCTTTCCCTCCGGAGGGGGAAAGGTGGCGCTGCGAAGCAGCGACGGATTGGGGGAACCACGTGGCAATCAAGCCTCGAGCTGGTCAGTCGCGGACTGGGGCAGAGGTGGCCGCCAAGCGGCCCGCGTTGGGGACTGGTACTGACCGATCCAGTCCCCCACCACCAGTTTGGGCGCTCGTGGCTGGCGCCCATTGCCGGAGCCGGCGCCTCTCCCTCGAGCCGGCTCCGGCCCTTTCGAAGATCAGACCCGTCAGGCGCCGTGCTTGCGCGCGTCCCACGGCGGGCGGCGCTTGCCTGCGCTCAAAAATTGGAGGCTGACCATGACACCGAACGAAATCGCCGCGAAGCTCACCGGCCCCGCCGCGAAATACCACATCAGGGACGTGACCCTGCTTGCCGGCCGCCTGCTCATGTCCTTCATCTTCCTGCATGAGGGCGTGACGCTGGCCAGCCATTTCGACGGCGCCGCCAAGGCGATGGCAGCACTTGGCGTCGGGCTGCCGCTGTTCGTCGCCACCATCGCGCTGCAACTGGGGGCAGGGCTCTCGGTGGCTTCAGGCCTGCTGACGCGGCTGGGCGGCATCGGGCTCGGCCTGTTCTGCCTGGCCACGGCCTTGCTGTTCCACGTCAACTTCGCCAGCCAGAACGAGCTGCTGCATTTCGAAAAGGACCTGGCCATATCCGGCGGCATGTTCGTGCTGGCCGCCGTCGGCGCCGGCCGGTTCTCGCTGGACTGGCTGCTGGCCGGGTATCTGCAAAAGCGCCAGCGCGACAAGGAAATGGTCAGGGCCTTGCTGGCCGTGGAGAACCAGTTCTCCGCGGATGTGCACCTGCCGGTGTGAGGCAGCAAGGCCGTCAGTATTGCGCTCGCTGGAACCAGTCCTGATCCCCCGCATTCTATTAGCTGAGGCTCAAGGAGTGTGTGATGAAAGCGGTTCTGGCACTGGTCGCAGGCTTCGTCCTCACCCTTGCGGTCTTTGCCAGCGGGCTGGCTTTCGCCGCCTGGCTGATACTGGCCAAGCCGGTGCATCAGGCCAGGCCCGCCGACAGTGTCTCGCAGCTGTGGACCAAGGACGCACAGCCCGTGGACAAGGCCGCGCCGGGCTTGGAGCGCGTTGCCGCCGCGCAGCCTCCCGCGCCCGATGTCGCCGCCAGGGCGGTCGACGCGACCATTACCAGCGCGGTGGCGCCCGATGCGGGCGAGGAGCAGGTCAGGCTGCCGGCTGCTCATCTCAGCTGGTGCGCGGACCGCTACCGCTCCTACAATCCAGACGACAACAGCTACATGTCCTACAGCGGACAGCAGCGCCCCTGCGTCTCGCCCTATCTCGAACCCGACGCCGGCCAGGCCGCGCAGCAGCCCGACGAAGTCAGCTATGTCGAGGGCGGCGCCGCGCCGCTGGTGGCGATAGCGGGCCTTTCGGACGACCACGTCCAATCCTGCTTCAGCCGCTACCGCTCCTACCGTCCCGAGGACAACAGCTACCAGCCCTATTCCGGTGGGCCGAGGCGCCAGTGCGAATAGGCGCCACGCGCCCTCCCACCCATCCGGCAATTCCGCTCGGACCTGCGATCACGCAAATTTTTTGGATCATTCGGATAGATGCGGCGTTCCTCCCTGACACGAAGGAGAACGACAATGGGCGACGAACGGCACGAGAAGATCCAGAAGCGCGCATACCAGATCTGGGAGCGTGAAGGCGGCGGCGATCCCGAGCATCATTGGCACCGGGCCGAGGCCGAGATCGACAGGGAAGCGGCCCTGCCGCTGACGGCCGACGACGCGCTGCCGCGCGAGATCGCCAGCACCGACGTGCTGGAGGTCGAGGAACTGGCCATGCGCACCGGCATATCCGGCGATGAGGCACAAGCGCTGCTCGACCGACTCGGCTCCGACCGCGCCGCGATCGAGCAGGCAGCGCGCAGCCTCAAGGCCAGGAAGGGCGCCAAATCCTGATCAGGGAGAGCTGAGATGATCCGCAAACTCAAGGACGGCAGATACCGGCTTTATTCGCGCAAGAAGGACGAGAAGACCGGGAAGCGGCGGAACCTGGGGACGTTCGATACGCGCGAGGCGGCGGAGAAGCATGAGAAGGAGGTGCAGTATTTCAAGCGGCATTGATGCTTGCGTCTGCAGCGCCGGGCGTCCACCTCATCCCTTGGCCGGCTCTTCGTAGATGCCGATGATGAGGAGCCATGCGCCTGAAATCAGGAAGGCCAACAAGACGATGGTTCCAAGCGCCGCGATGTAAAGGCCCACGCCGCGCCCGAGAATGAGGAAAATCGCGCCTGCAACCTCGGCCAGGTAACACATCGTGCCGCCCGCCAGCCGCGGCCCGGTCAACCCGATGGAACTCATCCCCGCCTTGATGGCCACGACATATCCTCTGACGAAGATGAATGTTGCTATGCCCCAGAGCAAAAGCCATTCGAGGCCGAGTGCCGGAAGATATTGACCTCCCAGAAGCGCAAGGCTGCATGCCATGAAAATCGCGCTGAAGCCCGACAGCATGTTGATTGCCCGGTTCTTATGCGTCGCGTTGCGGACAATGCGTTCGGGATTGATCGAGATCGCGACGAAGATCAACCCGGCAAGCCCCGCCGCGCCGCCGCCCACCATGACGAAGAAATCAGTCCATTGATCCAACATGACTTGCCCCTGAGCTTCAGCCGGCTCGATGGAGGCTAGCATGGCTGCGTTCAAGAACTCCACGCGGCGGGATAACCGATCGTGGGGTTTTGTCGTTCCCACGTTCGGGCCGGCGCAGCGTTGATCCCGACGGAGCAGGCAGCGCTCGGACTGAAGGCCAGGACGGGCGCTAAATCCTGATCAGGGAGAGCGAGATGATCCGCAAACTCAAGGACGGCAAATACCGGCTTTATTCACGCAAGAAGGATGAGAAGACCGGCAAGCGACGGAACCGGGGGGACGTTCGAGACGTGTGAGGCGGCTGAGAAGCATGAGCGGGAGGTGCAGTATTTCAAGCGGCATTGAGGGAGGGCTGTTCGGTGCGTACCTCTGGCTACCGTGATGGCGATACGCTGCAAGCTTGCGTGACCGGTTTACTCTTAATTCCGCTAAGCACACGGCAGCTTTGCGCCTGATATCGGCCGTAGAGGGCGCGTTTGCCTCTACGCAAAAGCAGATATCGCGGATGTGGTTAAGTCACGTCTGCAGGCTATCCGCACGCTCACGCGAGGGCTCGCATGTCAGCTGCCGACCAGATGCGGCGCCTAAGTATCTGAATCGGAATGACCGGCGTATTTTCACGCCCGATCGGCAAGTCCCTCGGAAGACAGGAGACTTGCGGTCAACAAGAGGGTAGATTGCCCCGCAGCTTCGGCTGAACTTCAGAGGGAAAGTTGGAACGCAGACTGACCGCTATCCTCGCAGCTGACGTCGTGGGCTACAGCCGCCTTATGGGCCTGGATGAAGAAGGTGCGCTGGCCGCTTTGAACCGCATTCGCGAGGAGTTGTTCAATTCCACCGTCTCGGACCACCGGGGACGCGTCGTCAAACAGACAGGCGACGGCTTCCTTGTCGAGTTTCCAAGCGTCGTAAATGCGGTCGCCTGCGCTGTAGCGATCCAACGCGGCATGCGACAAAGAAATGCAAATGTGTCCGCCCCCAATCGCGTTGACTTCCGCATAGGTATCAACCTCGGCGACATTATAGTCGAGGATGGCGATATCTTCGGCGACGGTGTCAATTTGGCCGCCCGGCTCGAGACATTCGCCGAGCCGGGCGGGATTTCCGTTTCTAGTTCCGTACGGGATCACGTCGGAGCCCGGCTCGACCTCACATTCGAGGACATGGGCGAGCAGTTGCTGAAGAACATCGACCGGCCCGTGCGCGTCTACAACATCTCCCTTGGCGCTTCGTCCGGAAGCGTGGACCGTGGCGCGGTCGCCTCCGAGGACGGGCGCGAGAAGGACAGGCCGCGGATTGCCGTGCTGCCCTTCAACAACATGAGCGGCGACCCGGAGCAGGAATATTTCTCCGATGGCATAACCGAGGACATCATCACCGATCTGTCTAAAGTGTCAGGACTTCACGTCGTCGCCCGCAATACCGTATTCACCTACAAGAGCAAGCCTATCAAGGTTCAGCAGACAGCGCGGGAACTCGGCGTCCGATACGTCCTTGAGGGCAGCGTCCGCAAAGTGGGCCAACGCGTGCGCGTCACTGGTCAGCTCATTGACGGGAAAGATGGCACACACATCTGGGCGGACCGCTACGACCGCGACCTGACCGACATCTTTGCGATTCAGGACGAGATAACCCACACCATTGTCGAGCAACTCAGGGTCAGGCTTTTGCCTGAGGAGAAGAAGGCGATCGAGCAGCCGCCAACCGTGAGTGTCGAAGCCTACACCTATTATCTCAGGGGGCGGGAGTTTTTCCGCGAATGGACTAAATCGTACCTGCTTCTGGCACGCCGGATGTTTGCCATGGCAGTGGAACTGGATCCCAATTATGCGCGTGCATATGCCGGCATCGCTGATTGCGACTCGGCACTGTTCGTGTGGCATTCCGAGCAGATATCACCTGAAGCAATCATGGAAATGAGTGCCAAGGCGCTCACGCTCGATCCGGGTCTAGCGGAGGCCCATGCCTCACTCGGGTTGGCACTTCTGCATGACAGGCGCCCCGAGGAGGCTAATGTGGCCTTTCAGCGTGCACTCGTCCTAGACCCTAATTCCTATGAGGCGAACTTCTTCTACGCCAGGCATTTTTACGTGAAAGGCGACTTCGAGGCGTCAGCCAAATATTTCGAACGCGCTGCGGAGATTCGTCCCGATGACTATGTCTCGGCGATGTTCCTGGCGGGTATATTTCGCCGACTCCGGCGCTTCGCGGATGCCGAGAAATGGGCGCGCGCGGGGATCGCGTTGGCTGAAGGTATGCTTGAACTGCATCCGGAAAATGCCGGGCCTGCGCACCGCGGAGCGCTTTTACTGGCGTATCTGGGCGAACGCGAGCGGGCAAGGGAGTGGGCCGCCCGCGCACTGGCGATCGATCCGGATGACCTTGTCGCCCACTTCAACATCGCGTGCGCGTATTCCGTCATGGGGGATCCCGACAAAGCACTGGGTCTTCTTGGGAAAATCCTCCCGCACAGTACCTGGTATCAGCGGAGCTGGTTTGAAAACGAGCCCGACTTCGACCCGATCCGCGAGCATCCCCAATTCGGAAAATTATTCGCGGCTTTTGCTGGGCAACCAACAGCCGTCGGTGGGGCTGATCCTGGAGAATCAGCCGAAGCGAACCGTCCTCCTGAATAATGAGACGCGGGCAAACGACTGACTTAAAGGTTGGCGTTGAGGCGGACCACTTCCGACCAGTCGAGCTATCCAAATGCGAAGCTTAAGTCCGCTTCTGCACTTCGTGCGCCAAAAAACCGTCAGTCCGCAAACGGCCCTATCAAGACATTCAGGGTGTTGGGGTAGCGGCCGCAACTGGCGTTTGGCCCGACCTTCCAATTCCTCGAAGACTGCCAAGTTGCCCACCCCTCCGTTAACCATTCATTAACCATTCCCTCGCTAGCGTTTACCTCTCAGTAAGGATTCGCCAGCCGTGACCTTTGCCGCCCCCCTCGAGGCCAAATCCATCCGCTTTCGTGCCCGTTCTTTCGTCGCTTTCACATTGACCCCGGAAGCGCCCATGGTGGAGTGGCTGCAGGGGCTGGATCACTGGATCGGCAACTCGCCGGGCTATTTTGCCGGGCGGCCGGTGCTGCTGGATCTGAACGTTTTGAAGCCGCAGCCGAGCGAGATCGCGGCACTTGTGGCGGAGCTGGGGACACGCGGCATCCGCATCTATGCCATCGAGCTGGAAGGGGCCTCGCTCGGGCCCGACCTGCCGCCCTTGCTGGTCGGCGCCAAGGAGGCGACGACGGAGGGGCTGCTGTCTGGCCGCAAGGGTGGGCAAGAGGCTTCCGGCAGGCCGGACGGCAAGACCGCCGAGGGCAGGGTGCCGGACCATGGCGCGGACGCCGGCGGCGTTGCCAAGGGCAAGGCTGGCGCAAGCAAGACCGACCAAAGCGAGCCGCAGGTTTCGCACTACGATTCGGGCACGCTGATGATCAAGACGCCGATCCGTTCCGGCCAGGCGATCATGCACGCGCATGGCGATGTCATCGTGCTGGGCTCGGTCGCGTCCGGTTCGGAGATCGTCGCCGCCGGCTCGATCCATGTCTACGGCACGCTGCGCGGGCGCGCTTCGGCGGGCGCGCTCGGCAACACCGCGGCGCGCATCTTCTGCCGCCGCAACGAGGCCGAGCTTCTGTCGGTCGACGGCTGGTACATCACCGCCGAGGAGATGGAAGGGGTGTCGCGCGGCAAACCGGTGCAGGCCTTCCTCGACGGCGACGGCCTGCGCGTCGAGGCTTTGAGTTGAAGCGGCTTGGGAGCTGAAGCGGCTTGGGAGCTGACGACCGCTGACTGAATAAAGGCCGGCAAGCCGGCCCGGGACAACAAACTGACAACAACGGAGGCTTTTTTCATGGGCAAGGTAGTGGTGGTCACATCGGGCAAGGGGGGTGTCGGCAAGACCACCTCGACGGCGGCGCTCGGTGCCGCCGTGGCCAAGACCGGCAAGAAGGTGGCGCTGGTCGATTTCGACGTCGGCCTGCGCAACCTCGACCTGATCATGGGCGCCGAACGCCGCGTGGTGTTCGACCTCGTCAACGTCATCCAGGGCACGGCCAAGCTGTCGCAGGCGCTGATCCGCGACAAGCGCGTCGACACGCTGTTCCTGCTGCCGGCCTCGCAGACGCGCGACAAGGACGCGCTGACCGAGGAGGGCGTCGGCGAGGTCATCGACAAGCTGCGCTCGGTGTTCGACTATGTCTTCTGCGACAGCCCGGCCGGCATCGAGCGCGGCGCGCAGCTCGCCATGCGCTTTGCCGACGAGGCGGTCATCGTCACCAATCCGGAAGTGTCGTCGGTGCGCGATTCCGACCGCATCATCGGCCTGCTCGACGCCCGCACCATGCGCGCCGAACAGGGCGAGCAGATCGCCAAGCACGTGCTGGTCACCCGCTACGACGCGGGGCGGGCCGCGCGCGGCGAAATGCTCAGCATCGACGATGTGCTGGAAATCCTGTCGGTGCCGCTGCTCGGCATCATTCCGGAAAGCCAGGACGTGCTGCGCGCCTCCAATCTCGGGGCGCCGGTGACGCTGTCTGAGCCGCTCAACACCGCGGCCAAGGCCTATATCGACGCCGCAAGGCGGCTGGAAGGCGAGGATCTGCCGGTCGTCGTCCCCTTCGAGCGCAAAGGTTTCCTCGACCGTCTGTTGGGAAGGAGGGCGGCATGAACGTGTTCGACCTTTTCAAGCGGCGCTCCAGCGCGCCGGTGGCGCGCGAGCGGCTGCAAGTGCTGCTCGCCTATGAGCGCCGCAACCGCAGCCAGCCCGACCTCGTCTCCATCCTGCGCGAGGAGATCATGGCGGTGATCGCCAAGCACGTGCAGATCGACCAGGATTACCTGCAGGTCTCGATGGACCGCGGCGAGACCATGTCGACGCTGGAGATCGATATCCAGATCCCCAACAAGAGCGCCGTGCCGATGGCGATCGCGGGCTGATCTTTACCCTCCCCCTTGTGGGGAGGGTCGGCTCGCAGTCGGAGCAAAGCGGAGATTGCGAGACGGGGTGGGGGCTGCGCGACGCCCCAGACCTGTACCTCGAAGACTGGCGCCAGGCGCCCCCCTCTGTCCTGCCGGACATCTCCCCCTCAAGGGGGGAGATTGGCAGTTTCCGCGACAGCTCACTCCTTGCGACGTTGGTGGTTGGCGAAAGCCGACCCGACATCTGATCTCCCCCTTGAGGGGGAGATGCCCGGCAGGGCAGAGGGGGGTGCGGTCCCGCCGACGTTGCCAGCCTCCCATCCCGTCACGTCGCCGCGAACGCCGCCGTTTTGCGCAAGGCGGCGGATGACCAGAGCAAGGGTAGGCCGGCGCCGCATCTGGAGAGTAAGCGATGGGCACCGGCCCGGGCGGATCGACAGGTCCGCCGCGAAGGAACGGTAGCGAGTCCGCGCACCGCATGGCATTGGTGCGATCGCGCAGGGTGCCAGCGGCACGTCATGGGCCGTTGATTCGGATTGCCTAGGGCCGCGCCGGGAATCGCGGCCCCGGCCCTTGTCAGTCCTGCGGTTCATGCTGGTAGAGCTCGTCCATCGAGAGCGACGCCAGGGCGCCGAAAGGGGCCTGCTTCTTCACCCGGCCACCGCTCAGGATCACCACGTCGTCGCAGAACGAGATGGTGCTGTGATGGTGGCTGATGACGATGGTCGTGCGCCGTCCCGCTCTCGACTTCAGGGTCTCGACGATGGCCGCCTCCGACAGCCCGTCGACCGCGTTGGTGGCTTCGTCGAGAATGAGCAGATCGGGATCGCGCACCAGGGCCCTGGCCAGCGCGATCCGCTGCCTCTGTCCCGCCGACAGATTGACGCCTCTGTAGCCGACGAGCGTCTCGTAGCCCTGAGGCAGCCGTTCGATGAATTCATGTGCTTCGGCCAGTTTCGCGGCGCGCTCGGCGTCCGCGAGCGTCGCCGCGTCCTGGCCGTAGCTTATGTTTTCGAAGATCGTGCCGTCGACCAGTTCCAGCTCCTGGCTGGCCAGCGCGATGTGGCGCCGCCATTGGCTGGCGTCGATGTGGTCGAGCGGCGATCCGTCGACGAGGATCCTGCCGCTGTCCGGTTCCACGAAGCGGCACAGAAGGTTGACGATCGTCGTCTTGCCGGCGCCGGAGCGGCCGATCAGCGCCGTCGAGCGGCCACTGTTGATGTCGAACGTCGCCGCATGCAGCACCACCTCACGCTGGTCCGTGCCGGAATAGGTGAACGTCACATCATCGAACCCGATGCCCCGGCGCAAACCGTGGAACGGCCCGTCGCCTTGCGGCGGCCCGGGCTTGCCGGAGGGATCCAGCATCCATGTCACCTCTTCCAGCGATCCGCTCAGGCCCTGCAGCTGGCTCCACGAGCCCTGCAGGGCCCGCATATGAGGCTGCAGCCTGTAGAGCAGGATGACGAAGGCGATGATCAGCGGGAAACTCACCTGCGCCAGCCAGGCGCCGATCACCACCGCCAGGAACAGCATGGCATGGAGAACCTCCGTCAGCGGCGGCAATGCGCCCTGGCGGACCTGCAGGACGAAGGAGGCGCGGCGAACCGCATCGGACGCGGTGTCGAAGATCGCCTTCTCCCGGCCCTCCTGGCCGAAGATGCGGATCAGGCGTCCGGCATGCACCAGATGCAGCATCTGCGAGGCAAGGTGGCTGTTGCGCGAAGCGACGCTGCGGCTGGGCTCCTTCAGATTGGCCGAGAGGATGGCGTGCGCGATCTGGACGAGCGCCAGCCCGAGCGTGACCAGCAGCGTCATGCGCCAGGACAGGAGAAGCAGGAAGGCCAGGAGGATGATGGCGGCCGATGCGCTGACGATCGCCGACAGCATGATCTGGATGGCATCCGACGCCCGCCAGGATTCGTTCGAAATGATGTTGAGCAGCCGTCCGGGGCTCTGCCGCAGGAAGAAGGGATAGCCGACCCGCAGGAGCTGCTCCGACAATGCGCTGCGGATCGAATGACTGGCTTTGCCGGAGATGAAGGTCGTCAGCAGCGTGTTGGCGAAGGCGAAGACGTTCTTCAGGATGATCGAGCCGAGGATGGCGGCCGAAATGACGACAAGCCGGTCGCGCTCGCTGAAGCCCGATCCGACTTGCTGGAGAACAGCGGAGAAGCCGGCCATTCCCGTCGCGTCGCCGTGTCCCATGATGATGCCCAGCAGCGGGATGATCAGGCCGATGCCGAACCCTTCGAGGGCAGCGCTGACCAGGCCGAGGCCCACCACGGCCGGAACCAGGCGCAGTTGCCGCGTTCCGAAGGCGCGGAACAGCATCGGCAGGCTAGGCGGGAGCAATGGCATCAGGCCTCGGCATTGGCTTGCTGGTCCTGCCGCACCGGCTCGGCCTGCGGCCGTCCGGCCAGCAGGAGCAGCGCGTATCTGGCCGCGCCAAGCACATTCATGCCGACGATCGGCCAGTGCGACAGATCGAGTTCACGATCGAAGGCGGGCCCGCCCGCCAATTCCCGCAAGGCGCCTCTCACGGCCCAGTAGAAATGGCGAAGCAGCCAGGGCGCGTGGCGGACATGTTTCAGGCAGAGCCCGCCATTGCCCAGGCTGTAGTCGCGGTGGAGCTTTTCGATGGCTTTGCGATCGCGCCGGCCATGGTGGTGGAATATCGTCATGTCGGGCACATACTCGACCGGGATGCCGAGCAGCACCGCCCGCACGAGGTAATCGGTATCCTCCGCCGACCGCAAGGGCCCGCCCGCGCCGAAGCGCTCGTCGAAATAGCCGATGCGGGCCGCGACGTCGCGGTGCATCGTCATGTTGCAGCCGAGCACGAAGCCGCCGGGGTGAATATCGGGCGTCAGCCGCTCGCGCACCCGCGATCGCTTGATCGTGAAAGGCAGGTCCCTGGGATCCCCCAGCTCGACACGGCCTCCCCGGATGAGCCCCTGTTCCCCGGAAGAATAATGCCGCTCCAGGTCGCGCAGATAGTCGGGATGCACCGCGCAATCATCATCGACGAAGACCAGCACGCGCCCCCTGGCGCGCCTCAACCCGGCGTTACGGGCAGCCGCCAGTCCGGGGCGCGGCTCGCAAACAGGCGTCAGTGGAATATCCGACATGGCGGCGATGCCGGCCAGGCGTTCCGCCGTGCGGTCGCTCGAGCCGTTGTCGACGACCACGAGCTCGGCCGCGAAGCCGGCATGCGCACGGCACGCGGCCTGCACCGACTTGATGCAGGCCTCGAGCACCGCGACGCGGTTGCGCGTACAGATGATGAAGGTGACTTCCGGCGCCGATCGATCCGGCCGCGGACCGGCCGGGGCGCCGACAAGCGCCGTCGAACGATCGCGCCGCAGAGGTTGGTGGGCTTTGACGGTCATGCCTCTAGCCCGCCCCCATGAGATGCCAGAACCGCCGCGGCGGGCGCGGATTTGAAGAAATATTCCACGGCGTCCGCTTGCTTGCCGGCCGACAGCGAGGCGCGGCTGAGCCAGGGCGCCCAGGCGCCCGGCCGTAGCGCATATTTCTCGCGCCGGCGGATGGCGTTCCACTTCGCGGTCCGCGTCAGCAGTTCATGCGCCAGTGCGGGCTGCCTTTCGTCGGCGACGAGCTGGTAGAGGAAATAGAACAGGTTGAGCGCGCCGGCCTCGAAGCTCGGCCGCGTCTCGTCCGGCAGCGAGCGGATCCGCTCCTCCAAGGCGAGAATGAAGTCGGCCGCGCGGGTCATCGTGTCGAAATTGACCGCTTCGCCGATGTCGCGCAGGTCGCGCGTGGCTTCCGCGAGGCCGTCGCGCTCGAGATTCTCGGCCACGATCCGCAAATGCGTCCTGCGCATCTCCTTGCTGTGGCGGCTGGTCACGCTTGCCTGATGGACGCGGTAGACGAGCAGGTTTTCGGGCATCATGGCCGCCGGGTAGCGGGCGGCCAGCCGCCTGAAGAGATCGAAATCCTCGGCGTGCCTGTAGGTCGGGTCGTAGTTGAGGTCGGCGTCTTCGATGACCTTCCTGTTGTAGACGACCGTCGGGTGCATGAAGATGGTGAAGAACATCGCCAATATGGGCATGCGGCCGGACCGGAACACCGGATCGGGCTTGCCCCTGGCGATGCGGCCGCGGATCAACATGTCGACGCCGGCGCCGCAGAAGCCGAGCTCGGGCCGCTGTTCGAACAGCGCCACCTGGCGCGACAGGCGCCAGGGATAGGCGACGTCGTCGGCGTCCATCCGCGCGACCAGCTCGCCGCTCGCGACCGCCAGTCCTTCGTTGAGCGTCGCGACGAGGCCGCGGTTTTCGCGCGAGATGATCGAGACGCGGCTGTCGGCCTGCCGGTATCGCTGGAGGATCTCGAGCGAATTGTCGCTCGAGCCGTCGTCGATCGCGATGACCTCCAGGCGGCCGTAGTCCTGCCGCAGGATGCTTCCAAGTGCCGCGGCAAGGTAGGGTCCGGCATTGTAGACCGGCAGCAGGACGGAGACGAGCGGCGCGGCGGTCATGGTCTTGCATCCGTTCGCGGGAGGTCGAGGGATGGCGTGCGGCCATCGGGCGATCCGCCGGGATAGGCTTGCGCCGGCCTCGCAAACCAGCCGGCATGACCGGCCTGGGCTCGCCTGACATAGGGGAAGTGGCGCTTGAGACTGTTGAGCGGCCTTTCGAAAACCAGCCAGGAAATCGAGGCCACGGCAATCGTGGCGGTGCTTGCAACCAGGAACCGTCCCGGCCCTTGCTCCGAGACATTGAGCGGAATCCAGGGCTGCGACTTGATGGCGAGCGACAGCAATATCGGGTGATAGAGATAGACGCCGTAGCTGATACGGCCGAGGGCGAGCAGCGGCGGCAGTTCCGCAAACCTGCCAGGGATGCCGCCAAGGCCGCGCGAACAGGCGGCGACGATGACCATCAGCGGCACCAGCGGCAGGATTTGCAGCAGCAGCCAGCGGGCCCACTCCAGCGTCGGATCGGCAGGCGCCGGGACAAACCACTCGATCATCAGGAACGCGGCCGCGAAGGCAGGCCAGCCCAGCCGCATCCATTGCGGCAGGCCGGCGCCCCTCGACCGCCAGCAGGCAAGCAGCGCGCCCGACGCCAGCGCGTCCATGGATGCCGGCGGCAGCAGGTCGCGCGCCAGCGCCGGGGTGGCGGTGACCGGCCAGTAGAAGCGATAGGCCAGCGACAGCGCGATGACGCCGATGCAGATCTGTTCGAAGCGCCGGTATGGGGCCAGCAGGACGACCAGCGGCCAGGCAATATAGAACTGCTCCTCGATGCTCAGGCTCCAGAAATGGCACAGCACCCAGGGGTTCCAGTCATTGCGCAGCGCATACCAGAAATTCGACAGGTAAAGCGCATGCCAGACCAGCGATCCCCTGGACTGCTCCAGGTCAAACAGCCAGACGAAACCCAGCACGGCAAAATAGGCAGGGAATATCCGCAGCGCCCGCCTGATGTAGAAGGACCGCAGCGCCGGGCCGGCTTCAAACGCGGCCGCCGAACGTGCTTCCAGGAGCAGGCGGGTGATCAGGAAGCCGCTCAGAACGAAGAACAGCCGCACGCCGATATGGCCCCAGAACGAAGATCCTCCCGCCGCGTAGAAATGCGAGTACATCACCATCGTCACGGCGATGGCCCTGAGTGCATCCAGCTGGATGTCGCGGGCGTTTGCCATCAGCGGCTTCCACCGGCGGCGTGATGTCCGCGATGAAGCTGGCGTGCGATTTCGAGCGGCAGACCAATGCACACGAAATTCGGCGGGACACCATCAAATCCGGGCTGTGCGAGCCTGCCTGCGTCGATCTCGCAATCGACGGACGGACGGCTCAAGTCGGTGAACCCGGCGGGATCCTTCACGGCGTATGTCCAGTCGCAAATGAGTCCCCCGGCGGATGGTTCGGTCACCGCATTGTGCAGCGCAACACAAAAAATCTTGCGAGCTGAAATACTTATGTGAGCAAGGCCAAAAATTGGCAGAAAGCCGCCGGTTTTTCGGATTTTGGCGATTTTCCACAGCATTTCAACCTTATGGTTCGAGTTGTATTGGCCTGCTCGCTTTGGTTGATTGGAAGCATTGCTACCCAGAGGGATAGGTAGCGCCCGAATTTTCGTTAAAAAGACCGCTGGATTTTAGAATCTACATTTTATCTATTTGGGCTCGTTCAAAATTATCCGGTGAATTTACTGAAATCATTGGCTTCTGCGGTGCAGCATAGTCGCCTTCTTTCGTCGGGCGACCACGCGGCTTGCTTCCCTCAAAGGACAGGCATTCGGCCAAGCCGCAGGGTGTTGCAAAGGCCTTTCACACGGCAAAGAGACCGTGGCTTGCCGGCGCCTCACACCGCCGCAAACACCACCGTCTGCGTCAAACCGCCACCCTTGCGGTTCTCCAGAGTCACCGTTCCGCCGTAACGCTCGATGATCTCCTTCGCGATGGCCAGGCCGAGCCCCGCGCCGGGGATGAATTGCTGGCGGCCGGGGTCGACGCGGAAGAAGGGCTCGAAGGCCTTGTTGATCAGGTCGGGCGGGATGCCCGGGCCGTTGTCGGAAATGGTCAGCACGGCGCGCCTGTCGGTGGCGGCGAGCGCGATGGCGCAGGCCTTGCCGTGGGTGGCGGCGTTGACGATCAGATTGCGCAGCGCGCGGCGCAGGCCGAGCGCTCCGGCGCGCACCGAGACCTTGTCCAGAGGACCGATCGAGACGGCATGGCCGAGCGAGACCATCTCGGCTTCGATGTCGCGCACCATCTTTTCCAGGTCCAGTGGCTCGACGGCGTCCTGATTTACCTCCTCGCGCACCAGGCGGATGGCGCTGTCAGCGATGCGGTCGAGCTCATCGAGGTCATGAAGCCACTTGTCTCGGTCTTCGTCGAGGAATTCGGCGCGCAGCCGCATGCGCGTCATCGGCGTGCGCAGGTCATGGCCGGCGGCGGCCACCAGCCGCATGCGGCTTTCCATGGCCACCTTCAGCCGCGACGACAGCTGGTTCAGCGCATGCGCCGTCGCCTTGACCTCGGCCGAACCCACCTCCGGCACCGCTGCCAGCACGCCGTCGCTACCGATCTTGGAGACGGCCGCCTCCAGCATCTCCAGCGGCCGGATCAGCACCGAGGTGAAATAGACCGAGACGGCCGTGGCGCCGGCCACGATCAGCGAGATCCAGCCTGCCAGGATCAGCCATTCGCGCCCCGGCGGCTGGAGATGGGGCACCTCGACGATCGCCCAGCGATTGTCGGGCAACTGCACCGAAGCGATCTGGCCGGGTCCACCGATCCTTTCGCTGACGAAAGCCAGCAAGTTGAAGCCGCGGCGGCGCAGGATGTCGGTGAGCATCGCGGTCTCCGCGCGGGCGATCCTGCCGCCGGCCGGATGGTCGGTGAATTGGACCTGCAGCACATCGGGGATAGGCCCTGGCAGCAGGCGCACCACGAGTTCCATCTGCTGGGCAACCCAGGGCACGACGAGTTCGGGCGGCGGCCCGCCGCCGCGCACGCTGATGACGGCGGCCGTCGCCAGGCCGACGACGCCGACGATCGAGGCGACAAGCAACAGGATGAGGCGGCGGCGCAGCGAGTTCACGCCGGCGTCTCCACCGTCTCGACGCGCGCGGTGAGCTGGTACCCGCCATTGCGCACGGTCTTGAACAGCGGCCCATCGCCGGTGTCGGCGAATTTGCGGCGCAGCCGGCTCATCAGCACGTCGACCGAGCGTTCGAGCGGGTCGCGCTCGCGGCCCTGCGTGAGGTCAAGCAGCTGGTCGCGCGACAGCAGCCGGCCGGGGCGGTCGAGGAACACCTGCAACAGGTCGAACTCGGCGCCGGTGAGGTCGATGAGCTCGCCCCGCCGATCCGTCACCTTGCGGGTGTCGGGTTCCAGCCGGTAGCTGGCGAAGCGGTAGATGCGGGGGCGCGGCGCCGGCGCCTCCTCGGGCGCGGCGCGCCGCAGCACGGCGCGGATGCGGGCGGTGAGCTCGCGCGGGTTGAAGGGCTTGCCGAGATAATCGTCGGCGCCGAGCTCAAGGCCGATGATGCGGTCGACATCTTCCTTCAGCGCCGTCAGCAGAATGACGGGGATATGCGGCTTGCGGTCGCGCAAGGTGCGGCAGATGTCCAGTCCCGACCCATCCGGCAGCATGACGTCGAGCACGACGAGGTCGAACTGGCCGGCGCCCAGCTTCTGCTCGCATTCGCGCCGGTCCGCCGCCACCGAGACGCGAAAGCCTTGGCCGTCGAGATAGCGGCCGAGCAGCGTGCGGATCTCGCGGTCGTCGTCGACGACCAGGATATGGGGTTGTGATTGCATGATCGTGCCCTTGCCCGTGATGATAGGGGCTCGACGGTGATTATAGGGAGAGCGCGCGCCAGCGGCATGGAAAATTGCAACGCAATGTTTCTGGCCGGGGGCGGGAAACATTTGGAAACAAATTGCCGCTTTGCGGAAACCTTCGGCAACATGCCGACGCGAAGCGGACAAACAGGCTTCCTATCCTCATGGCCGTCCGATGCATGAGAGAAAGGAACACCGTCATGCGAAGCAGACTTCTTGCGCTCGGCCTGTTTTCCGTCGCCGCAATCCACCCCGTGATGGCGGCACAGCCCGATCCGGGCGCCGCGCCCGGCGAGCCGCCGGTCATCGCTCTCCAGAATGGGCCGGACCATGGCCCGATGCCCGGCCCCCATGGGCCGATGCGGCCTGGTCCTCAGGGTTGGGGCCCGCACCGCATGGGACCACCGCCGGAATTCATGCTGGCCGCCCGGCTGGCGGCGCTGGAGACGCGCGTCGGAATCCGCAGTGAGCAACTCGACGCCTGGCGCGACTATACCAGCGCGCTGCAGGCCGTGCTTGCGCCGCCTCGGCATGATCGCGGTCCTGGCGGTGCCGGCGGCCCCGACGGTCCGGTCCCTGGCGACCGCGAGGCCAAGGGTCACGATGCGGGTCCGGCTGGAAAGCCTGATCCTTTCGCCTTCCAGGAGAGGCTGGCGGACGAGGTCACGGCGCGTGCGGCCTCGGCCGCCAAGCTGAAGGACGCGATCGCCGCGCTGCGCACCAAGCTATCGCCCGAACAGCTCGAAATCCTCGCTTCGGCGGAGCGCCTCCACGGACCACCCCCCGGTCCCTGGGGCGGTCCGCCGGATGACGCAGCCGGAGCTGGAGGTCCGCCCGACCAGGGCGGACAGCTTCCGCCATCCCAGCCCGGGAACGGCTGACAACTCCGACCGGCTGCCCGGCCGGCCCGGCGCCCAACCCGTCCCCGGGTCGGCCGGTCTCGTGGGATGGCGGCATGTTCCGCCATCCCACCGTTCAATTCACGTACCAATTCACGCAATGGAAGCACGGCAATGTGGGAAGCCATGATGATGCTGCGGCTGATCGCATCGATGAGCCCGAGGCTCTCGCTCGGCCAGCGCGCCCGTCATGCCGCCACGCCGGCGGCGCTGCCGACCGATACGCTGAAGGGCGCGGTGCGCCTGCATTTTGCCGCCTGGCGCTTGTCGCTGCCGGCTTCGCGGCAACCCATTAGCCACGGACATCATGACCGCCGAATTGCATGAAGTGGCCACGGTCCAGGGCAGTGCCGCGCGTTTTCAGGCTCCTCGCCGGCATGCCGCTTGGCTTGTCCGCGTCGGTCGGCATGCTGGCGCCAGTGGGCATTGTGGCCAGGAACTTGGCCTTGCTTGTCGCCTGGCCACGCAGAAGGCGCGCGACATGAGCCGCTTCGAAGCTTCACTCGACGTCGCCCGCAAGCGGGCGCAGCCCGTTGTCACGATATTGATCGCCTCTGTCGGCTCTCAGGTCTCGTCGACCGCGCCCGGTCTTGCCCGTTTTGGCCGGCGTCCGGGTTCGCTCCCGGCCGAGCGATCCGATGCCGAGGCGACCGCAACCCCAGGGAAAGTTTCAGACCATGCGCGTCAAGACTAGTCAGCCTTCTTTGCCGGCCAAGCAGCGCCGGCTCGCGCCCTGGGCAGCAGTGCTTGCCGCCACGGTTCTCCTGGCAGCCTGCTCGCAGGAGCAGGGCAAGGCCCCGGCCGGCATGGGCGGTGTCGGCAAGCCGGAAGTCGGCGTCGTCACGCTGCATCCG
Organism: Mesorhizobium sp. WSM4308; assembly: GCF_002294905.1. Lineage (NCBI taxonomy): Bacteria > Pseudomonadati > Pseudomonadota > Alphaproteobacteria > Hyphomicrobiales > Phyllobacteriaceae > Mesorhizobium > Mesorhizobium sp. WSM4308. Next base: position 125,638 of record NZ_NSFW01000017.1, read on the forward strand.
CAATCGGTGGCGATCACGGCCGAACTGCCGGGGCGCACCGCGGCCTCGCTGGTTGCCGAGGTGCGCCCGCAGGTGGACGGCATCATCCGGCAGCGCCTGTTCAAGGAGGGCGCCGAAGTTGTGGCGGGGCAGCCGCTCTACCTCATCGATCCGGCCAGCTACAAGGCATCTTATGACAGCGCGGTCGCGGCACAGCAAAAAGCCGAAGCGGCGGTGCCGACGGCGCAAGCCAAGTTCGACCGTTATGCCGGCCTTTTGAAGCAGAACGTTGTTTCCAAACAGGATTATGACGATGCCGCCGCCACGCTGGCGCAGGCTCAGGCGGATGTCGCCTCGGCCAAGGCCAGTGCGGAAACGGCGCGCATCAGCCTCGACCGCACCTCGATCACCGCGCCGATCGCCGGCCGCATCGACAAATCGACGCTGACGCCGGGCGCGCTGGTGACCACTAACCAGGAAACCGTGCTGACCACCATCCGCTCGCTCGATCCGATCAATGTCGACGTCACCCAGTCGAGCACCAATCTGCTCAACCTGCGCAAGGCGATTTCAGAAGGGCGGCTGAAGTTCAGCGGCCCTAATGTCAGCGTCAAGCTGAAGCTTGAGAACGGCACCATCTATCGGCAGACCGGCAAGCTGGAATTCGCCGGCGCCAATGTCGACCAGACCACCGGCACCTTTGCGCTCAGGGCCGAGTTCCCCAATCCTGACCGTCTGCTTCTGCCGGGCATGTATGTGCGCGCGCTGGTCGAGGAGGGTGTCGCCCAGAACAGTTTCCTGGTGCCGCAGCGCGCCGTTACCCGCAACACCAAGGGCGAGGCGACCGCCATGGTCATCAACGCGCAAGGGAAGGTCGAGACGCGCGTCCTGGCCGTGCGCAACAGCGTCGGCAACAACTGGCTGGTGGATTCGGGCATTGGCGACGGCGACCGTGTCATCGTCGAAGGGCTGCAGCTGGTGCGCCCAGGCGGCGATGCCAGCGGCGTTGAGGTGACGATCGACGAGACGACCGGCGAGGTGAAGGACCGGGCGCAGACCTCTTCGACCGCACCTTCCACCTCCAATGTTGCCGATAGTGGCCAGAAACCGGCGCAAGGCGCCGCCTCGGCCGGGAACTGAGCGATGTCAGCATTCTTCATCAACCGGCCGATCTTCGCCTGGGTGATCGCCATAGTGATCATGCTGGGCGGCCTGCTCGCGCTTACCACGCTGCCGATCTCGCAGTACCCGCAGATCGCGCCGACAACGGTCAGCATCAGCGCCAGCTATCCCGGAGCCGATGCGCAAACGGTCGAAAACTCGGTGACCAAGGTTATCGAGCAAGGCATGACCGGCATCGACAATCTCGACTACATGACGGCCACCTCGACCTCGACCGGCTCGGCCTCGATCACGCTGACCTTCACCAGTGCGGCCGATCCCGACACCGCCCAGGTGCAGACGCAGAACAAGCTGCAGCTGGTGCAGTCGCAGCTGCCGCAGGTGGTGCAGAGCAACGGCATCACGGTCTCGAAATCCTCCACCGGCTTCCTGATGGTCATCGGCTTCGTCTCAAGCGACGGCAAGATGAATTCGACCGATCTCGCCGACTATGTCGACAGCACCATCAACGACACGCTGAAGCGCGTCGAAGGCGTCGGCTCGACGCAGCTTTTCGGCTCGGGCTATGCCATGCGCATCTGGCTCGATCCGGACAAGCTCGCCAAATACGCGCTGATGCCGAGCGACGTGGCCTCGGCGATCGAAGCGCAGAACACGCAGGTCTCGGCCGGCCAGCTCGGCGGCCTGCCGGCGCGCAAGGGCCAGCAGCTCAATGCAACGGTGACCGCCAAGAGCCGGCTGCAGACCGCCGAGCAGTTCCGCAACATCATCCTGAAGAGCCAGACGGACGGCTCGCTGGTGCGCCTCAACGACGTCGCCACCGTTGAGCTCGGTGCTGAAAGCTACACGACGCAGGCCAATTACAACGGCAAGCCGGCGGCGGGTCTCGCGGTCAATCTGGCGACCGGCGCCAACGCCATCAGCACCGCGGAGGCGGTACGCACGACGATCAACCGGCTGAGCTCGACCTTCCCGCAAGGCGTCGAGGTCGTCTACCCCTACGACACCTCGCCCTTCGTGCGGCTGTCGATCGAGGAGGTGGTCAAGACGCTGGCCGAGGCGATCGTGCTGGTGTTCCTGGTGATGTTCGTCTTCCTGCAGAATTTGCGGGCGACGATCATCCCGACCATCGCCGTGCCGGTGGTGCTGCTCGGCACGTTCGGCGTGCTGTCGCTGTTCGGTTATTCGGTCAACACGCTGACGATGTTTGCCATGGTGCTGGCCATCGGCCTGCTGGTCGACGATGCCATCGTCGTGGTCGAGAATGTCGAACGCGTCATGCAGGAGGAAGACCTTTCGCCGAAAGAGGCGACGCGAAAATCGATGAACGAGATCACCGGCGCGCTGGTCGGCATCGCCACCGTGCTGTCGGCGGTGTTCGTGCCGATGGCCTTCTTCGGCGGCTCGACCGGCATCATCTACCGGCAGTTCTCGGTGACCATTGTCTCGGCCATGGTGCTGTCCGTGCTGGTCGCACTGGTGCTGACGCCGGCTCTGTGCGCCACGATCCTGCGACGGCCCAAGGACCATGCGACGCAGACCGGTCCGTTCGGCTGGTTCAACCGCGTCTTCGACCGCGGCACGACAGCCTATCGCGATGGCTCGCACGGTATCATCAACCGGTCGTGGCGCTTCCTGGCCGTCTTCCTCGCCATCGTCATTGCCATGGGCTGGATGTTTTCCAGGCTGCCGAGCTCGTTCCTGCCGGAAGAAGACCAGGGCATCCTGATCACCAGCGTGCAATTGCCGGTCGGCGCGACGCAGGACCGCACCGAGCGCGTGCTGGCACAGGTGACCGAGCACTATCTCAAGGACGAGAAGGATGCGGTCGAAGGTGTCTTCACCGCGTCGGGCTTCGGCTTTGGTGGCGCCGGGCAGAATGTCGGCATCGGTTTCGTGCGGCTGAAGGATTTCAGCCAGCGCAAATCGCCGGCTTCCGCCGCGCAGGCGATCGCCGGCCGCGCCATGGGGGCTTTCTCCAAGATCAGGGACGCGCAGGTCTTCGCGCTCGCGCCGCCCCCCATCCAGGGCTTTGGCAATACCAACGGCTTCGACTTCTACCTGCAGGACGTCAATGGCGCCGGCCATGACGCGCTGATCCAGACGCGCAACCAGCTTCTGGCCCTGGCCGGCCAGAGCAAGGTGCTCGCCAACACGCGCCCCAACGGCCAGGAGGACCAGCCGCAATTCTCGGTCGACATCGACCAGGAAAAAGCCAGCGCGCTCGGCGTCAGCCTTGCCGATATCAACAACACGCTGTCGACCGCCTGGGGCAGCGACTATGTCAACGATTTCATCGATCGCGGACGCGTCAAGCCGGTCTATCTGCAGTCGGATCCGAATTTCCGCATGCAGCCGCAGGATTTGGACAAATGGCAGGTGCGCAATGCCAGCGGCGCCATGGTGCCGTTCTCGGCCTTCGCCTCCAGCCACTGGACATTCGGTTCACCCAGGCTGGAACGCTACAATGGCTCGGCGGCGGTCGAGATCCAGGGTGCGGCGGCCGCGGGCGTGAGCTCAGGTGCGGCGATGGACGAGATCGATAGGCTGGTGGCGCAGCTGCCGCCCGGATATTCCCACGAATGGACCGGGCTGTCGCATCAGGAGCGGCTTTCGGGCAACCAGGCGCTGTCGCTCTATGCGATCTCGGCCCTGGTCGTGTTCCTGTGCCTGGCGGCACTCTACGAGAGCTGGTCGATCCCGTTCGCGGTCATGCTGTCTGTGCCGATCGGCATTTTCGGCGCGCTCGCGGCGGCAACGCTGTTCGGCCAGACCAACGACGTCTATTTCAAGGTCGGCCTGCTGACCACGATCGGGCTGGCTTCCAAGAACGCCATCCTGATCGTCGAGTTCGCCATAGAGCGGCAGGCGGCCGGCATGGGGCTGGTCGAGGCGACGCTGGAGGCGGCGCGACAACGATTGCGGCCGATCCTGATGACGTCACTGGCCTTCATCCTCGGCGTCACGCCGCTCGCCATCGCCAGCGGCGCCGGTTCGGGGGCGCAGAACTCGGTCGGCATCGGCGTGATGGGCGGCATGATCGCGGCAACGGTGATCGGCGTCTTCCTGGTGCCGCTGCTGTTCGTCACCGTGCGGCGCATCTTCCAGGGCAGGGCGGCTAGACAAGATACGGGCGAGAAGCCGGCGACAGCCAACCAGCAATAAGGAAACTTCCCATGACAGGTTTTGAACGTGGCCCGGTGGCCGCGGGGCGGCTCATTGTGCCCATGATCACGGCTGTTCTGCTCACCGGATGCGTCGTCGGCCCCGACTATCGCACGCCCATCTTGCCGATGCCGGCAAACTGGAGCGGCGAGAAACCGACGAAATCCGTCCAGCCGGCGCAGCTGTCGCAATGGTGGCAGCGCCTGCGCGATCCGCAGCTCAACACGCTTGTGGAGGAAGCGGTCGCCGGCAATCTCGACGTCGCCACCGCCAAGGCCAAGATCCGCGAGGCGCGCGCCAGCTATCGCCAAAGCGCCGGCACGTTGCTGCCGTCGCTGGACGGCTCCGGTTCCGTCACGCGCAACCAGTCATCCGAGACCACATCGGGGAGCAATTCCATCTACAGCGAATATCAGGCCGGTTTCGACGCCAGCTGGGAACTCGACCTGTTCGGCGCCAACCGCAGGGGCGTCGAGGCGGCGCGCTACGGCGTCGACGCCGCGCAAGAGGAATTGCGCTCGACGCTTCTGACCATGGTCGGCGATGTCGCGTCCTACTACGCCCAGGCGCGCGGCTACCAGGCCCGCATAGCGCTCGCCCGGCGCTCGGCCGTTTCGCAGCGGCAGACCGCCGAACTCACCCGCACCATGGCCCTGGCAGGGTCGGCGACGGCCGCCGACGTCGCCAAGGCGATGGGGCAGGCGGCCAGCACCGAGGCCGCGGTGCCGACGCTGGAGGCAAGCTATGCCGAGGCGGTGCATCGCCTGTCGGTGCTCACCGGCCGGCCGCCGGCCGCACTCAGCGTGCGGCTGAAGCGCGGCGGGCCGATCCCGTCGCCGCGCCTGCCGATGCCGACGGGCATTCCCGCCGACATCCTTTTGTCGCGCCCGGATGTGCGCATGGCCGAGCGGCAATACGCGCAATACACCGCCAAGGTCGGCCAGGCCGAGGCGGCACGCTATCCCTCGGTCAGCCTGACGGGGAACATCAGCACGGCGGCGCTCAATCTCGGCGACCTCGGCAAGAACTCGTCGATCGGCTGGTCCTTTGGGCCGACGATCAGCGTACCGCTGTTCAATGCCGGCCAGTTGCAGGCGGCCGCCGACGTCGCCCGGGCGCAGCGCGACCAGTATTTCATCGCCTACCGGTCCTCGGTGCTGACCGCGCTGGAGGATGTCGAGAATGCGCTGGTGCTGATGGCACAGGAGCGCATCCGGATCAGCAAGCTTGCCGCGTCGGCGAAATCCTATGGCGAGGCGGCAAATCTCGAAGGCACACTCTACAAGGCCGGCGAGACCAGCCTGCTCGACGTGCTCGACGCCCAGCGCTCGCTCTACTCGGCGGAAGACTCGCTGCTGCAAAGCCGCGTGCTGTTGGCGACCAACTACATCGCCCTCAACAAGGCGCTCGGCGGCGGCTGGGATGGTGTGATCGACAGCACGAAACCCGAGATCGTCGACATCAAGACCGGGCCAAGGCTGGCCAAGGTGACGGCGCATTGACAGGTTTGCGCCTGCCATGGGGGCTGCGCGGCATTTGCGATGGCGGCCTCATTCGCTTCCGATGCGGGCGTTCAGTCCGGTCTGGCCGGCGGCCAGTTGCAAAAGCTGGGCACGCGAGGAGACCTCCAACTTGCGATAGATGTTGTTCATATGGATTTTCAGCGTGCCTTTCGAGATGCCGATATCGAGCGCGATCCGCTCGTATGGCTTGTCCGTGGCAACGAGCCGGGCAATCTCCAATTCCCGTCTGGTCAGCCGTGACGACAGCTTCTGCCATTTGATCCGGCGGGAGGCCTCAATCTCAAGGGCTTCGCCGATAATTTCGGCAGGCAACCAGTGACCGCCGGCGGCGACCTGGTCGATGCATCTCAGCAGCGTGCCGACGGCGGACTCCTTCAGCACGATCCCGGCGACGCCGGCCATGACCACATCGTAAAGCTGGCCTTGTGACGCGCCAGCCGTCAACATCACACAGCGCGTGGCCGGCATTTCCTTGCCGAGTTCTACGGCGACGTCGAGCCCGCTGAACCCCGGCATGTTCAGATCGATCACCGCGATGTCGGGCAAGTCCTGCCTGATCCTGGTCACAGCGCTCCTGCCGTCCAGCGCCGAGCCGACAACCCTATAGCCGGGGTCGCGGGCAATCAGGTTTTCCAGGCCGTGCAGGAGCAGCGGATGGTCGTCGACAATGAACACAGTGGTGACCATACGCTCCAACCCCATCCGGCTCGCACACCCCATGCGATAACCCACCCCGGCAGCAGCATCGCGCCTCCGATAAGAATTAGCAACTACTAATTGATGTCGATACGCTTCCGGCACCAAGGTGCGTGGTGCCGGATTGAAAACAGGGCAGTTCCGGTGCGTCATTGCCAGTTCGTGATTTGATGAGATCATGGGCTTTAATCAACTCATCTCGTCTTCGATAGTAAAACACGGAAATAGTTTTATACAGTTCGGCTAACGTCGTGGTTTTTACTGAAATAGCGATGCTATTTAACGATGTTGAATTTTCATTTGCGCCTATAACCGCGGTTATATGGACGTGCTCATTGCAACCTGCGAAATATGGTTAGGGGAATATTAAGGTTCTGGCGGTCGGCGTCGATCGGGCGAGCCTGGGCTAGGGGGCGTGAGCGTGGCAAGCAGCAAGACGGCACCTGTGTTCCGTCGTCCAGCGATGGCTGGCGAGGCGAGTTCAGACTTCGCCGCCGCTCCAGAACTTTGTCCAAATGCGTCCCCTTCTTTTCACGAAACGATCGCTCGTCGGTATGCCGCGTTCCGCGGGAGCCGGGCGCTCGGAGCTTGCAGTCAACCTGGATAGACGGTCGCGACATGAGCGCTGACCGGACGACACTGTGGAGGAAACAACAATGGCAATAGATCTGGGCTCGGGTGTCCTTCTCGAGGCAACGACCGAAGGTTCGGGAACCGGTAACTACGATTCGTTCCTGCGGCTGCAGGCGACGGGTGTCGAGGAGGGCTTCAACACCGACCAGAACGGCAACGTCCTCGACAACAAGGCGTCCTTCACCCACGACCTGCAATACAGCAACATGCAGTCGATCACTGTCAACGGCATCCAATATATCGAGTTTCGGCTGGACCTCAACGAAAGCAACAGCGCGGCAAACGGCGACATCACGCTGACCGGCCTGGACATCTACATCTCCAATGCCGGAGCGACCCTTGCCGACTACAATGCAGGCTTTGCCGGGTTCACGTCCGTCTTCCATCTGGGTCCCGATCAGCTGCTGATCGATTCCAACCATGGTTCGGGAACGGACGACTATCGGGTGCTGGTCCCGGTCAGCGACTTCACGGCGGCCGGTGTCTCACCCGGATCCTATGTGACGCTGTTTTCGAGCTTCTCAGGTTCCAATGGCGGCTTCGAGGAGTGGCGCACCCTTACGACACCCGGCACCGGCACCGACACGCCCGGAATTGGCATCGACAAGGTCACGATCGACGGAGCGGCAGCGGGCGACGGCCTGACCGTGCTCACCGGCGATGCGATCAGTTGGCAGTACACCGTGAGCAACACAGGCAATGTCGCCTTGTCGAACGTCGCCGTCACCGACGACCAGGGTGTGGTCGTGGCGCCGGTTCTCAGCGGCGGTTTCAACGTCGGCGACGTCAATCACAACAATCTGCTCGACACCACCGAGACCTGGAGCTTCACCGGCAGCGGTACGGCCATTACCGGCGACTATGCCAATATCGGTCACGTTTCCGCTTTGGCAGGTGCTGTTTCAGTCACCGACGACGACGGCTCCAGCTATTTCGGCGCCGATCCGCAGATCGTCATCGACAAGGTGACGGTCGACGGTGCGGAAAAGGGCGACAATCTGACCATCCTGACCGGCGAACCGATCTCGTGGGAATACACGGTAACCAATGGCGGCAACGTCGCCCTGTCCGATGTCACGGTCAGCGACAGCGACGGCAGCGTGACCCCGGTCGCGGTGACCGGCAACGGCCATGTCACCAATATCGGCGACGTCAACGACAACAACAAGCTCGACATCGGCGAAGTCTGGAAGTTCTCGGCAAGCGGCACCTCCATAACCGGCCCTTACAGCAACACCGGCACCGCCTCCGGTTCATTCACCGACGATGCCCTCCACACCCGGACCGACACGGCCACCGACGATTCCGGCTATAGCGGCGCCGATCCGCAGATCGTCATCGACAAGGTCACGGTCGACGGTGCGGCCAAGGGCGACAATCTGACCATCCTGACCGGCGAACCGATCTCGTGGGAATACACGGTAACCAATGGCGGCAACGTCGCCCTGTCCGATGTCACGGTCAGCGACAGCGACGGCGGCGTGACGCCGGTCGCGGTGACCGGCAACGGCCATGTCACCAACATCGGCGACGTCAACGACAACAACATGCTCGACATCGGCGAGGTCTGGAAGTTCTCGGCAAGCGGTACTTCCATAACCGGCCCTTACAGCAACACCGGCACCGCCTCCGGCTCCTTCACCGACGATGCCCTCCACACCCGGACCGACACGGCCACCGACGATTCCGGCTATACCGGCGCCAACCCGCATATAACGCTCGACAAGAAGACCAATGGCGTCGACCACGGCCTCGACATCCTCCAGGGCAAGCCGGTTACCTGGACCTACGATGTAACGAATGACGGCAATGTCGCGCTCGCCAATCCAGCCGTCACCGACGACAAGGGCGTCACAATCACCGCGATCCTCGGGGGCGATCTCAGCCATAACATTGGCGATACCAACGTCGACGGCGTATTCGACATCGGCGAGACCTGGCATTACAAGGCCACCGGCATCGCGCAGCTTGGCGATTACGTGAACACTGCAACGGCCACCACCGATGCGTATGTCGACACGGCCGGACATCCGCGCACGCCGACCGCCACCGACAGCAGCGACTACGAGGGCTTCTCGAACAAGGCGCTGACGCAAGGTTTCTGGGGCAGCCACACCGATGCGTGGGATGGCGTCACGGGCCACGAGAGCAATCCCACCAAGAGCGCTTTCAACAGTGGCGTCATCTGGGGCCTGGACATCAACCCGCGCCACGACGGCAACCTGCTGCTCGGCGACAGCAATGGCAACGGCGCTGTCGACGCCGGCGAACACACCCTGCTGATCTCGAACTCCCTGGCCGCCTCCATCGAATCGAGCTCGACTGGCGGTGACGCGCGCACCATCATGCTGCAGCAGGCGATCGCCACCCAGCTCAACATCGACAACCACGTCGCCCAGCCCAACGACCTGATCAGCGAGGCGGTGATGTGGCTGAAGGGCGAGGGGGCATGGGCCGGTCTGGTCAATCTCGACACAAACCATGACGGCAAAATCGACACCAACCTCGCCGGTACGGCGCTGGCGGGCAGTGCCGTCAAGACCAGCTCGGATGCCTGGACCAAATATGTCGACGTCACCGATCCAAGCTCCGGCATCGCAGACTGGAATGGCGGCAAGGAGGCCGACGGCGAGGGCCTGAAGAACGCGCTGATGTGGTTCAACCAGGGGCAATTGGTGACATCCGGGCCGGCGGGCCATGTAGCCTGGTTCGATGGGACCAACATCGTCGACGAGCATCCCAATACGCTCGATCAATTCTGGCTCACGCTGCATGACGTTGGGGGCCTGACGGGCGTCGCCTGAGGCAGGCCCCGGCCTTCCGGCCGGGTGCCTTAGCCGCGGCGCCGCCCGCATGACACGGCATGGGAAGGGGCTCCACCATCTTCAGCTTGGCGCAGGCAAGGACCAGGTCCTTGGGTCTGGTTTCGATCGCCTGCGCCGTTTTTTCGGGGCTGGGCGGCGTGCTGGCGCGGTCGCCTGGCCTTGTGTCGGCCTGCCTGGCTCTGGCGGGATTTGGCGCGTTTGCGCTGTTTCGGGCACGCGGTCGCGACACCGCTGAGCCCGGTCCGGATGCCCCCCGCGTCGCGGCGGCGCGAGGCCCCGCCAGTGCCGGCGTCCGGCAGCGGCCACCCAAAGCCCGGCAGCAGGGATCGGAACTCGCGGCGGCGATCAAATCCTGCCGCTCGGCCTTCATCGCCATCGCGCTGTTCAGCGGTGTTCTCAATGTGCTGATGCTGTCCAGTTCGATCTATATGCTCGAGGTCTATGATCGCGTGCTGCCGAGCCGCAGCGTGCCGACGCTGATCGGCCTCAGCCTGCTTGTGGCCGTCCTCTATGCGGGGCAAGGCGTGCTCGATTTCATCCGCGGTCGCATCCTGGTGCGCATCGGCGGCGCCCTCGACGAGGCGCTGGGCGCTCGTGTCTATTCCAGCGTCCTCAAGCTGCCGCTCAAGGTCGGGCGCAACGGTGACACCATGCAGCCGGTGCGCGATCTCGACAGCGTGCGGACCTTCCTGTCGGGCTCCGGGCCGACCGCGCTGTTCGATCTGCCATGGCTGCCACTCTACCTGGCCATCATCTTCATGTTCCACGTGCTTCTTGGCGTGACGGCCCTGATCGGCGCGATCGTGCTCGTGCTGTTGACCATCTTTGCCGAGCGGCTGACGCGCAAGCCGGTCACATCGGGCACCCAGACCGGCATCGTCCGCAACGGCCTGACCACGACCGGCAACCGCAACGCGGAAGTCATCGCAGCCCTCGGCATGGGCGGCCGGATGGCGAAACGATGGGAAGAGGCCAACCGCGACTACCTCGCCGAGCAGCGCAGCGTCAGCGACATCGCCGGAGGCTTCGGCGCCGTGTCCAAGGTGCTGCGCATGCTCTTGCAGTCGGCCATGCTCGGCCTCGGCGCCTGGCTGGTGATCGACCAGCAGGCGACCGCGGGCATCATCATCACCGCCTCCATCCTGAGCGGCAGGGCGTTGGCGCCCGTCGATCTGGTCATCGCCAACTGGAAAGGTTTCGTGACGGCGCGGCAGGGCTGGCAACGGCTGACCAGGATTCTCGCTGCATTGCCGGCCGATGCCGAGCCGATGGCTATGCCGGCGCCGAGCCGCCACGTTTTCATGCAAAATGCCAGCGTCGCCGCGCCCGGCACGCCGCGGCTGCTGGTGCAGGACGCCAGCTTTGCGCTGGAAGCGGGACATGCCGTCGGCATTATCGGCCAGAGCGGTTCGGGCAAGTCGACGCTGGTCAGGGCGCTCGTCGGCGCCTGGCCGTCCGCCGCCGGCAGGATCAGGCTCGACGGCGCCGACCTCGACCAGTGGTCGCCGGAGGACCGAGGCAAGTTCATCGGTTATCTGCCGCAGGACGTCGAACTGTTTGCCGGCTCGATCGCCGAGAACATTGCGCGTTTCGAGCCCGACGCCGATCCCGCATTGGTTATTGCAGCCGCCAGGGCAGCCGGCGCGCATGATCTCATTGTCGGTTTCCGCGACGGGTACGAGACGCAGATCGGCGAACTCGGCGAGGCCGTCTCGGCCGGCCAGCGCCAGCGCATCGCGCTGGCCCGCGCGCTCTATCGCGATCCGTTCCTGGTGGTGCTCGACGAACCCAATTCCAACCTCGACGCCGAAGGCGAGCAGGCGTTGTTCCAGGCGATCGTTTCGGTGCGGCAGCGTGGCGGCATCGTCGTGCTCGTGGCCCACCGGCCAAGCGCGCTCGGCACGGTCGATTTCATCCTCGCCATGAACCAGGGCCGCGTCCAGGCGTTCGGCCTCAAGGACGAGGTTCTGGCCAAGCTGTTTCCGCGGCCGCAACCGGCTGTGGCCACCGTGCCGCACCTCAGGCTCGCCACCGAAGGGCCGGCGCCATCGCCCGGCGTGGCGGCGGCGGGCGAGTGAGAGGCGCAACGATGCAGGGCACCTCTCACCAATCCATCCGGCACTACATGCGTTTGGGCCTCATTGCGGTCGCGCTGCTGGTCGGCGGCGTCGGTGGCTGGGCCTCGCTGACGCGGATTTCGGGAGCGGTCATCGCCTCCGGGGTCCTCGTCGTCGATTCCCACGTCAAGGATGTGCAGCATTCGACCGGAGGCATCGTCGGCGAGATCGCGGCGCGTGACGGCGACCGGGTCAAGCGCGGAGCGCTGCTCGTGCGCCTCGACCCGACCGTGCCGGCGGCCAACCTTGCCGTCGTCACCAAGGCGCTTGACCAGCTGTCGGCACGCGAGGCGCGCCTCGAGGCCGAGCGCCGGGGCTCCGACACCATCGTCTTTCCGCAAGAGCTTCTCGATCGCCGCGGCGATCCGGCGATCGCCGAGATGATGGCCGGCGAGCAACAGGTTTTCGAGACAAGGCGTGCGGGTCGTTCCGGCCAGAAGAGCCAGCTGCAGGAGCGCATCCAGCAGCTGCAGAAGGAGATTGGCGGCGACACGGCGCAGGTCGAAGCCAAGTCGCAGGAAATCACGCTCGTCGAGGAGGAACTGGCCAGCATACGCGCACTGTGGAAGAAGCGGCTGATCTCGATCGATCGCCTGACCGCCATGGAGCGCGAGTCGGCCCGGCTCGACGGCGAGCGCGGCCAGCTGACTGCGGCCCTGGCACAGGCCCAGGGCAAGATCGCCGAGATCAATTTGCAGATCCTCCAGATCGACCTCGAACTCGGCACCGACGTCAACAAGGATTTGCGCGAGATCGACGGCAAGGTCGGCGAGCTGACGGAACGCAAGATCGCCGCCGAGGACCAGCTCAGGCGCATCGACATCCGCGCGCCGCAGGACGGCGTCGTGCAGCAGTCCATCGCCCACACCATCGGCGGCGTGATCACCCCTGGCCAGACGATCATGCAGATCGTGCCCGACAGCGACAGCCTGACAGTCGAGGCCAAGATCGCGCCGAGCGACATCGACCAGCTCTGGGTCGGCCAGCCGGCGGCACTGCGCTTCTCGGCCTTCAACCAGCGCACCACGCCGCAAATCAACGGCACGGTCGAACTGACCTCACCGGACACGACGACCGACCAGCGCACCGGCATCAGCTACTACACCGTTCGCATCGCGACCACGCATGCCGAGGTGGCACGCCTCGGCGAGGTCAGGCTGGTTCCCGGCATGCCGGTCGAATCCTTCATCAAGACCGCGGACCGGACCGTGATCTCCTATCTCGTCAAACCGCTGCAGGATCAGATCAGCCGCGCCTTCAGGGAATGAAGGAGCTGCAATTGCGGGGCAGGCCTCGGCCTGCGCACGATGATCGGTCTTTTCATACACGGACGGCAGGGCTGCTGGTGATCGTGCCACGGCTGGCGGGGCCAGCGCACGGCGTCGTGAACAAAATGTGTAACCAAAATCGGGGCCGTCCGTTTATGATGCGACGGAGGCCATGCGATGTCGCGCACCTACGATCTTGCATCCGATGTTATCCGGCGTGTCTATGAAAGGCGCATTGACGCGCCGGCGATCCTCGATTCCGCCAGCGAATTTCCGAACGCGGCGAAATTCACCGGCGCCTGGCGCGACATACGCGACGAAGCGCTTGGCGTGCGTCTGGGCAAGGTCCCGCGCTTCCATGACATCATGCCGGAGCAGGCCGATATCTCGGCCAATGACGGTCTCGACTGGCGCATGTTCGTGCTCAAGGCCTATGACATGGCGGTGCCGGAGAACCTGGCGCGCATGCCGGTGCTCAGCCGCTTGCTCGCCGAATGCCCGGAAGTCAAATCGGCGGCGATCTCGTTCCTGGCGCCGCGCAAGCACATACCCAGCCATCGCGGGCCGTTCCGCGGCATCATGCGGTTTCACCTAGGCCTGGTCATCCCGCGCCAGGCCGATGGCCGCCCGGCAACCATCATGATGATCGACCATCAGGAAAGACGGATCAGTGACGGCGAAGGCATGCTGTGGGACGACACCTATCCGCACGAGGTGATAAACAACGCCGATGAAGCGCGCATAGCCCTGCTCTTGGATGTCTGGCGCCCGGGCATGCCCTGGGACATGGAAATGCTGTCCCGGATGATCGTGCGCGGCGTGCAGGCGGGCATGCGCCGCCGGGGCGTGTCGTTCAGCGGCTGAAACGGCGAGGGCGCCAGCGCGCCTCGACACCTGTCTTGAGCCTATCAAGCCGCCTTCACTGCCTCAGGACAGGCGGGCCGGTTCGGCCTATGCCGATACCGTCGCGTCAGCATATCGCGGCAGGGAAGGACAAACCGAAGTGACATCGATGCCGGTTGCCAGGCGCGAAGCGGCGCCCTTGCCTGTCGCGGCGCTGATGGGGGCCATGGTGTCGATCCAGATCGGCGCCACCTTCGCCAAAACCCTGTTCCCGCAAATCGGCGCGCAAGGCACGACGACGCTGCGGCTGGTGATCGGCGCGCTGATGCTGATCGCGGTGCTGCGGCCCTGGCAGATGCGGCCGACGCGCGCCACCTTGCCGTGGCTGGTCGCCTATGGGGTGACGCTCTGCGCGCTCAACCTGCTGTTTTATGCAGCCCTTGCCAGGATCCCGCTCGGCGTCGCCGTGGCGCTGGAATTTTCCGGGCCGCTGCTGGTGGCGACGCTGGCTTCGCGGCGCGCCAGCGACTTCGCCTGGATCGCGCTTGCGCTGGCCGGCATCATCCTGTTGTCGCCCTTCATCCACTCTTTGCAGCCGCTCGATCCGACCGGGGTGATGCTGGCGCTGGCGGCAGGCGGCTTCTGGGCGCTCTATATCGTGCTGGCACAGAAGGCGGGTGCGGAGCTTGGCACCCGCACCACCGCCTATGGCATGGCGATCGCCGCCGTGCTGGTGCTGCCCTTCGGCGTGGCGCAGGCGGGAACGGGGCTGCTGGCGCCGTCGGTCCTGGCCAGCGCGCTGCTCGTCGGCCTGTTTTCCAGCGCGCTGCCTTTCTTCCTGGAGATGGTGGCGCTGACCCGCATGCCAGCCCGCATCTACGGCACGCTGACCTGCCTGGAGCCGGGACTCGGCGCGCTGGCCGGCTTCCTGTTCCTGCACGAAAGCCTGACCCCGCCGCAACTGGCCGGCATCGCCGCCGTCATTGTCGCTGCCGCCGGGACGGCGCTGACCTCGAAGCCGCCGGTGCCGTCGCCGGAATAGAGGTGGATGCCAGACCGCATGGCGACGTCAATTTGGCGCGAGCCGGCGGCCTGTTGTCGTCAGAACTTGACGCTGAGGCTTGCCTTGGCGCCGTTGTCGACGGCGCCGCCGCCGAACTGCCCGGAATAGGACAGGCCGAGCATCGCATTGGGCGACATTCTCATGTCGAAACCGGCTTCGATGACGGCCGCATCCCTGGCGATCGGCACGCCGGCGATGGTGAAGGCGTCGCCGCCGGCGAAGGCGAAGCTCGAGGTCGGTGTGACGTCGCCAAAAGCGTGGCGCCAGCCGAGCATGCCGCGCGCGGTGGCATTGACGCCGCCAAGCGCAAAATCGGTCGAGCCGCGCAGGCCGAGCGTGGTGAAGGTGGCGTTGGTGCTCGCGCCGGCGCTGGTCAAGGCCGCCGCACCGCCGGTTTCGCTAAAGCCGTCAGTGCGCAGGCTGACATAGGCGAGGTTGGCGAAGGGTTCGAACTTGAAGCTGCCGGCATCAGCTTTGTAGGCGAGTTCGCCGAACATCTGCGCGGTGCCGGCGTCGTAGTCGGCCGAGAGCGCATCCGTGAAGCCGTTGAAGGCGACGGAGCGCCTGGTCGAGAGGCTGCTCCAGCTGTAGGCGGCACCGGTGCGGAAGGCGATGGCGCCCCAATTGGTGCCGCCATAGAGGCCGAGATGGTAGCTGTCGCTCTTGCCGGAGGAATTGCGATCATCGGCGTCGAAGGACGAATGGCTGTAGCCGCCGAGAACACCGACGCGCCAGCCGCCGAGCAGCGTGTCGGCGCCGGCCAGCAGGCCGCCGGTCGAACGGTCGAAGGCGGCGGCGTTGCTGTCGGAATCCGCCTTGCCCCATGAGCCGAAAGCCTGGCCCCAGACGGCGAAGCGATCGGTGTCGGCGGCCACCATTTCCGGTCCGCCCTCGCCATAGGCCATGACCGGCAGTGGTGCCGCGCCGGCATCGCCGAAGGCAGCATCGATGCGGTTGGTGGCGGCGTCGCGGAGGAAACGGCTGTCTTCCAGCAGCATGCCCTTGGCCGAGGCATGGATCTCGCCCGAGAGCTGGTCGAAGGCGTCCTGGGCGGCCGCCGCCGTCGGTAGCAGCAGGATGGCATCGAAGAGCGGATTGCCGGCGCCAAGGCTGTCGGCGCCGCCGCCGGTGGCGATCTGGTTGGGCGTCAGGCCTGCACTGGCAAAGCTTGCCTTGGCCAGGTTGAGATAGACATTGTTCGCGTCATAGGTGAGCGTCGGCGCAATGAAGATCGAGCTGCTGCCTTCAAAACTGACCTTGTCGAAGGCGCCGGTGACACCGCCTGCCGCCGTGACGATCGTATAGGTCGTGCCGGTCGCATAATCCGGATAGGGGGTGACGTCGACCGTGCCGCCGCCGATCGTCACCGTACCGGTGGCGCTGATCCGATCGGATGTGCCGCCGCTTTCGACTTCAACCGCATAAATCGAACCCGCCGAGAAGGTTGTGTTGCTGACATTGATCGTGCCGATCGAATTTCCCGGTGCAAAGGTGCCGCCCGAAGCAATGGTCACATTGCCTGCCGTGCCCGACCCGCCAAGCAGGCCGCCGGTGACATTGATCGCGCCGCCGAGGGAGCCGTTGACGTAGAGGCCGCCGCCGAAAAGGTTCGTCGTCCCGGTGAAGCCGGAGGAATTGCCGGTCAACTTGGTGATGCCGGCGATCTGGTTGATCGTCCCCAGTCCGCCGATCGCCGAAGCGAAGCCATTGTTCGTGCTGGTATGGTTGAAATTGAGCGAG
Source organism: Mesorhizobium sp. WSM4308 (assembly GCF_002294905.1). Lineage (NCBI taxonomy): Bacteria > Pseudomonadati > Pseudomonadota > Alphaproteobacteria > Hyphomicrobiales > Phyllobacteriaceae > Mesorhizobium > Mesorhizobium sp. WSM4308. Next base: position 142,612 of record NZ_NSFW01000017.1, read on the forward strand.
CCGGTGCCGGCGCCGAACTGGATGCTCGCCGCATCGAGCGTGCCCGCGGCCGCCGCCGGCGATCCACTCGCTGCACCGATGTTCAGCGTGCCGACGGAGCCCGCCAGCAAGGCGATGTTGACCGCGCCGCCGGCCGACACGGCGCCGCCATCCGCGACCGTCAGCGTGCCTGTGCCACCAAGGCCGATATCGAGATCTCCGCTATTGGCCCATGTCGAGCCGGGCCCGCTGACGTCAGCCTTGCCGGTGGACCCGGCATAAAAGCCTAGATTGCCAGTGGTGCTGGAGACCTTGCCGCCGTTCGAGACGGTCAATGAGCCCGTACCACGCTGACCGACGAGAAGGAGGTTGCTGCTGGTCCAGGTTGAGCCCGCGCCGCTGACTGCGGCCGTCCCCGTGGCCCCGGCCTCAAAAGCCAGATAGCCGGCAGAGCTGGTGACCGTACCGCCGTTTGAGATCGCCAGCGTGCCGGTGCCGTTTTCGCCGAGATAGAGGGAAGAATTGTTGGTCCAGACCGAGCCGACGCCGTCGACCGTCACGGCGCCGATGGCGCCCGCGGCGGAACCTACAGTGCTCACCAGGTTGACGACGCTGCCGCCATTCGAGATCGTCAACTTGCCCGTACCGAAATAGCCGACGCGCAGGTCCGAGAAATTGGTCCAGCTCGAAGTCGGTCCATCCACCGCGACGGTTCCCACGGACCCCACGTCGTAGCCCACGGAGCCAGTCTGGTTGCTGACGGCGCCGCCATTGGTGATTTCGAGCGTGCCGGTTCCTGATTGGCCGACAATGAGTTTGCCGGTATTCGCCCAGTTCGAACCCACGCCATCCACAGTCGCGGTTCCGCTGGAGCCCTGATAGTAACCCAAAATGCCGTCTACGTCGCCGAGGGCACCCCCACCGGACACGGAAACGGTGCCTGCTCCGCCAACGCCCACAGTAAAGCCGCCGACGTTCATCCAGGTCGAGCCGATGCCATCGACAGTCGCCTTACTCGAAGAATCCACCGAACCGCTAGCTGCGCTTACGACGCCGCCATTCGTGATCGCCAATGTGGAGATCGAACCGGCGCCGACCTGTAGATAGCCGCTGTTGGACCAACTCGAACCCGCACCATCTACGATACCGGTACCTACGCCGGCACCGTACCCAAGCACGGCATTGACATCGCCGACACTGCCTCCATTTGTAATGTTCAACGTGCCGGAACCATCAAGCCCGACCTGCACATCGCCGCTATTGGTCCAGGTCGAACCCGCGCCATCGACGAATGCCATGCCGGTCGAGCCTGCTTTCGCGCCAATGACCCCCGCGCCATTGCTGACCGTGCCGCCATTCGAAATCGTCAACGTGCCCGTGCCGGCGTCGCCGACAAACAGGCTCGACGCGATGCTCCAGATCGAACCTATGCCATCGACCGTCGCCGTGCCGGTCGAGCCCGCTATGGCACCGACAAAGCCGATGTTGCTGCTGACAAGACCGCCGTTCTGGATGTTCAGTATGCCAGTGCCGCCATTTCCAACGTAGAGGCCGTTCGTGTCGCTCCAGGTCGATCCGCTTCCGGTGACCGTAAGGGTGCCGCTCGAATCGGCATTGATGCCGAGGTAACCCGACATGGCGCTCACTGCGCCGCCGTTCTGGATCGTCAGCGCGCCGGCACCGTAATTGCCGATTGAGAGAAGGCCGGAATTGGTCCAGTGCGAGCCCGCACCGTCCACCGTCGCGGCGGCGGCCGGGCTGAAATTGTCACCGATATAGCCGTTGGTATTGCTCACCGTGCCACCGTTCTGGACCGTCAGCGTGCCGGCGCCGCTCCAGCCGACATAAAGCTCGCCGGAATTGGTCCAGGACGAGCCGGCGCCGGCGACTGTCACGCTGCCGGTCGAACCGGATTTGGCGCCGATCTGGCCGTTGGCGCTGCTCACCACGCCGCCGCTCTGGATCGTCAGCGTGCCGGCGCCGCCCCAGCCGACAAGTAGATTGCCGGAATTGGTCCAGGACGAGCCGACGCCGGTGACAGTCGCTGAGCCACTGGAACCGGCCTGCTCACCAATCGAACCGAGGGAATTGCTTACTGCGCCGCCGTTGGAGATGGTCAGAGCGCCGACGCCGGCATGGCCGATGAAGAGCGACGAACTGTTTGTCCAGGTCGAACCCGCACCATCGACCGTCACCGCGCCGTTGGAGCCCGCATGCCAGCCGATTGTGCCTACCGCATTGCTGACCGCGCCGCCCTTGGTGATGTTCAGCGTGCCCGTGCCATGTTCGGCGATGTACAGGTCGCCGCTGTTGGTCCAGGTCGAGCCGATCCCGTCGACGGTCGCGGTGCCGGTGCCGCCGGAGCCGACATGACCCACCGTGTCGCTGACCGCGCCGCCGTTGGAGATCGTCAAGGTGCCGGTGCTGCCCGGACTGGCGGCAAGGAAGAGGTCCGAACTGTTGTTCCAGGCCGAGCCTGCTCCCGTAACGGTCACGACCCCGTTCGCGTCCGTAAGGTAGCCTACAAAGCCCGCACTGCTGGCGAGCGTGCCGCCGCTTTTGATCGTCAGCGAGCCTGTGTAGCTCGCAATGGTGCCAAGAAGGAGATTATGCGCGGCCGCATTTGCCCCGTCTATCACGGTCGGATTCGGAAACTTCGGATTGAGCACGACGTCGTCACCCGAGGTGGGAACAGCGCTGTTTTTCCAGTTTCCGGCGGTGAACCAGTCCGTGGAGGCAGCGCCGGTCCATATCGCGTCTGCCGAGGCAATGATTGGCTGGCCGAGACAGACCAGCGCGGTCGACGTCAGCGCCAGATACTTCAACGCCTTCGCCTTGCGGCTTGCAAATTCGTGTTGCGGCATTCAATCCCCTGATATGGCAGTCGTTTCGCCCTGGCGCTGACATGTCATCGGCGGCAGGCTGTTGTCTTGGGCAGGGCCGCACCGGAATTGGACTGGAGCGAGGTGCGGTGGCTTTTCCCTGCACTGTGATGGTTTGGCATCATCGGTCGCTTCGGGCGCGGCTGAAGGACCGCCCTCCGCCCCGGAAGGAAGGGGATCATGTCGCCCGTCCGCAGCGGAACCATCCGCATCTATCGCACGCTCGTTGGCGTGTGGCCGAAGCGGCGGCGGAAACAGCGGTTAAAGTAGGACACGTCGCTGAAGCCGTTTATCAGCGCAATTTCGCTGACGCGCATGGCGTCATTGTGCCTTTGCGAGAGCATCTTGCGTGCTCCCTGCAAGCGCTGTTCGAGAACACGTTCGGAAAAGCTGACGCCTGTCTCCTGGAGCAGATCCTGGACATAGCGCGCCGACAGCCCGAGTTCCTTCGCGACGCCTTGCGCGGAGATGCCGGGGTTGGCAAAATTGTCGGTGATCTTGGCCAGGATTGCCTGCAGTCTCGCCGCCCGCAGGCCGCGCAGGCCGGCCAGTTCGGCAGCCTCGCCCTTTGCGCCGGTCACCAGCCCGATCAGGTCGACGATCGTTTCCGTGGCATGTGTTATGAGATCGGGCGAGGCGAGAGGGGGGCCGGTCTCGAGCAATTGGCAATAGCGTTTGAGGAAATCGAGAGCTTCGTTTTCGGCGCCGATCTTCAACGCCAGCCTGTCATCGATCTGCGGGAAGGCCTGGGTGAGGACTGCGCGTGGCACGACCACGTTCGTCCACACATTCCAGTCGGCGCCGGTCATTTTCAGCGCTTCCGCCGCGGTGACCAGGACGGCTTCCCCCTGACCGACGCCGTATTCACGGCCGGCCTGCGCCCCGCTCAGCACGGTGTCGGCCTTGTTGATCAGCAGCAGGTAGCCGTCATTGCCGTCATCGGCGATGTTGCTCGCCTTCCGCGTCGCCTGCCGGATCGTTCCGGCCATCTGGCCAAGCACCAGCGATCCGACGGCCGTGGCTTCGATCGCGGCCTGGAAAGGCAGTTTTTCCGATATGCCGTATTCGACCGACCAGATCTCGGCGACATGGATGTCCTGCCAGAGGGAAAAACGGTCGCTTTCGCCAAGATGCGGCGGCAAATCGGTCGATGAGAACACCGTCTTTCTTGACAAGGAAGCGCCCCCGCTAAACCCGCAGTCTCAAAAAAATCGAACGCGGCGCTTCCCATTCCAGGAATAACCAGCGACATAGGTCGCCAAGCGTTCAACGGATCGAATTGGACCTTTAGTCGAGCTCAATCACGCTTGGCGTCACCCGAAAGTATGACGCCAGCAAAATCGTCCAGACGCGGTCGGCGTCCTTGCACCGGCCCGCCGTCCAAAATTGCTGGTTTCATCTTTTGCCCACCATCCATCATGGGAGGGGCGGGCATGCCGGGGTGTAGGAGAAACGGTGGAAAGGCTGAGCAGCGAAGTCCTTTATTCGATTGTCGGCGATATCTACGACTGCGTGTTGAACCCCGACGGGTGGACTGGGGTAATGGTCCGCATCACCGAAGCCATGGATGCGGCTTATGCCACCATCGCGCTTGCCAGCACCGCCGGCAATCACGGCCGCTTCGCGGCCCAATCACCGTGGGATCCGGAGCGGATGCGCGTGCTCCAGGAGGATTATGACTTTGACGCGATTCCCGGGCTGAAGGCCGCGGTCGTCGGCGATATCGACACGCCCGTCGCGACACTGTCGCATATGAGCGAAGCTGACCTCCAGCGGACGCCCTTTTTTCAGAATTGGGCCAAACCGCAGGGATTGCGTGAGGGCTGCATCACCAAATTCGTTCATACGCCGGACCGGATCGGGCTCATGGGTTGCACCACGCGGGCAAGCAGGGGGGTGATTTCGGCCGAGGAGCAGCGCTTCCTGGCAATGCTCTCGCCGCATCTGCGCCGTGCGTCGCTGATCGGCGATCTGCTCGATCAGGCCCGCATGGCCGCCAATCTCTATCGCGCGGCGCTTGACCATCTCGCCGTCCCGGTCGTTCTGACCGGCGCCAACGGCGCGATCCTCCATGCCAATGGAGCCGCCGAGCTGATGCTCTCGGGACATGGTCCCATTCTTTCCAGGAACGGCGTGCTGCAGACGGAGAATCCGGCGGTTGCCCGCGCCTTGCTGGAAGCGATCGCCGGCGCCGCGGAGGCGGATGGCTCGCTTGGGTCACGCGGCATCGGTCTGCCCATTTCGGCCCCGGGCCAGCCGCCCGCCGTCGCCTATGTGCTGCCGTTGAGCGAAGGCACCGCGCGCGCGGCTTTCCGGCCCGCCTGTGCCGCTGTCTTCGTCTCGACCACGACGTCCTCTTCGCCACTGCCGGAGGCCGTCCTGACCACGCTGTTCGATCTCACGCCGGCGGAGGCGCGGGTACTGCTGCGCATCGGCAGCGGATTGTCCGCGTCCAGAAGCGCGTTGTCGCTCGGCATCGGCGAGAACACGCTGAAGACCCACCTCAACCGCATCTTCGCCAAGACCGGCACGCGCCGCCAGGCCGATCTGGTCAAACTCATTGCGGATATTGGCACGCCCGTCGCGGCTCCCGGATCATAGTGCGGGCCGCCTGAGGCTGCCAATCTCCGCCTCGCCGAGGAATCAGCGATTTCCTGACGCGCCGATCGGCCGCGGCTGATCGGCCACAGCGATCGGGAAAGCGCGGCGGTGCATTCCAGGGCAATTCCAGTGCGATCCAGCCCAAGACGCCAGGCGCGGGACAATGCAACACCGGCGCGTCGCCGAACGCCCCGCGCACGTGCCGCGCGGGGAAACGCCATTCGCCGTCACATCGGCCTTCGCCCCAATCGGCGCCATCAGCTTCCATTGGACTTCGCCGGGACACCACCCATATTGAGTCCATGGAGCGTTGAGCGTGTCCTTCGCGCGGGTGGCCCTTCTTGCCGTGGCTTTTGTCGCCGCGGCTGCATTTTCTCCCTTCGCCTCGGTTGGGAGCGAGAGGGTTGCGCTCAGCGTCGCCATTGACGGCGCCATCGGGCCAGCGAGCACCAGGCAACTCGAGGAAGCGCTCGATGTCGCCGCCAAGCGGGACGCCGCAGTCCTCATCCTGCAACTCGATACGCCCGGCGGGCTGGTCACCTCGATGCGCGAGATGATCGCCGACATCCTGGCCTCGCCGGTGCCCGTCATCGGCTATGTCGCGCCGGCCGGAGGCCATGCGGCGAGTGCCGGCACCTATATCCTCTACGCTACCCATATCGCGGCGATGGCGCCCGGCACCAATCTCGGCGCGGCGACACCGGTCGAGATCGGCGGGCTGCCGTCGCTGCCGGGCGGCGACAATGGCGACCAGAAGAACCAGGGCGACCAGAAGAACCAGGGCGACCAGAAGAACCGGGGCGACCAAAAGGACCAAGGCGACCAGAAGGGTGAGGACGGTCGGCCGGCGGGCGACGCGATGATGGCCAAGGTGACCAACGACGCGGTCGCCCTGATCCGCTCGCTCGCCGAACTGCGCGGGCGCAATGGCGACTGGGGCGAGAAGGCGGTGCGCGAGGCGGCAAGCCTGTCGGCCAATGCGGCGCTGCAGCAGCATGTCATCGACTTCGTCGCCCACGACACCACCGAGCTGTTGCAACTGGCCGATGGGCGCACCGTCGATGTGGCCGGCAAAAAAGTGGTGCTGGCGACCAAGGGGCTGCCGGTCGAGACGCTGGAGCCCGGCTGGTTCATCCAGCTTCTTTCGGTCATCACCGATCCGAACATCGCGGTCATCCTGATGCTGGTCGGAGTCTATGGCATCGTCTTCGAGTTCACCAGTCCCGGCGCGGTCGCGCCCGGCGTCATCGGCACCATCTGCCTGGTGCTCGGGCTCTATGCACTCAACCTCCTGCCGATCAACTATACCGGCCTTGCGCTGATGCTGCTCGGCATCGCCTTCCTCATCATCGAGGCCCTCAATCCCACCGTCTTGCTTGGGGTCAGCGGCGTGGCCGCCTTTCTTTTCGGCGCCGCCATGCTGCTGAGGGTGGAGGGGCCGGGCTTTGCCATGTCATGGGCCGTCATCGGCCCCGCCGCCGCGCTGACGCTTGGGCTGGCGCTGCTGACCGGCACCTATGTCTGGGCGGCACGCAGGAACCCGCCGCGCGTCGGCGGCGAGGCGATGCGCGGCCTGCCGGTCGAGATCCTCGACTGGCAGGGCGGCGAGGGCCATGTGCTGGCTTTGGGCGAGCGCTGGCGGGCAAGGGCGGACGAACCGATCGCAGCCGGCGACAGCGTCGAGGTCACCGAGATAAGCGACCTCGTGCTGACCGTGCGGCGGCGCGATGCGGCAAGGAATGGAGCAAGACAATGATGGTTGGTTATGTGGCCTATCTGGTCGTTGCGCTGGTCGTGATCATGTTCCTGTCGGCGGCTGTCCGTATCCTCAGGGAATATCAGCGCGGCGTGGTCTTCACGCTTGGCCGCTTCACCGGGGTCAAGGGTCCTGGCCTCATCATCCTCGTCCCCTTCGTGCAGCAGATGGTGAAGGTCGACCTGCGCGTGGTGGTGCAGGATGTGCCGCCGCAGGACGTGATTTCGCGCGACAACGTCTCGGTGAAGGTGAACGCGGTGCTCTATTTCCGCATCGTCGACGCCGAGCGCGCGATCATCCAGGTCGCGGACTACATGGCCGCCACCAACCAGCTGGCGCAGACCACCCTGCGCTCGGTGCTCGGCAAGCACGAGCTCGACGAGATGCTGGCCGAGCGCGACAAGCTCAACAGCGACATCCAGGAGATCCTCGACCAGCGCACCGACGCCTGGGGCATCAAGGTCTCGAATGTCGAGATCAAGCATGTCGACCTGAACGAGAGCATGATCCGCGCCATCGCCAAGCAGGCCGAGGCCGAGCGGCTGCGGCGCGCCAAGGTGATCAATGCCGATGGCGAGCAGCAGGCGGCGGCGAAACTGGTCGAGGCGGGCCGGATGCTGGCGGCCGAGCCGCAGGCCATGCAACTGCGCTATTTCGAGGCCCTGCACGACATTGCCGGCGAGCGCTCGTCGACGGTGGTATTCCCGCTGCCGGTGGATCTGCTCAGCCAGTTCATGAAGGGGCAGGGGAAGTGAGGCATTGACGCTGCCGGTCTCTTCCCTCGTCGGCAGAGTCAATCGGCCTCGCCGCCTTCGTCCTCCTCCATCCGGGCGACCAGTCGCAAGGTGCGGCATGGGCGAAAGGGGTGGCTACAAGTGCTAGTGCGACGATTGCCAGCGCGCTTTTCATTATCGGTCCCGACCGTGGCGGGGGCATCATATAGAGATTGGTGAAAACCGGCGAGCTGCCAATCTCCCCTGAGTGGATCGCTTATCTGCTCTTGGCCGGCTCGAACAGTTCCACCAGATTGCCGGAAGGGTCGACCAGCAAGATCTGCGAGCCGCCTGGCCCCGTCACGATTTCATTGCGGAAGTTGAGGCCCGCAGTGCGCAACCGGGCGACCTCCGCCGCCAGGTCCTCGACGATCAGATGAATGCGGTTCCAACCTCCGGGTCCCGGCCGTTCACCGTCGGGCATCGGTCTGCCCGCCGAGCTGGTCGGACCGCTCAAAAGCAGGCGAAGCGCTCCGCGTCTGACGTCCGCGAACGCCGGCGCATGGTTCGAAAGTTGCTCAAACCCCAGATGCTGCGTGTACCAGGCCACGGCGTCATCGACGTCGCTGACCATATAGCGGACATTGACAGTCGCGGACGCGGACATGGTCCTGCCTCTCTTTTTTCACGACGAAGCCAGGCTACCGCCAAGCTGCTTCATTCTTCTGCTCATAATCCTGGAACGCCTTGATCAATCCGCCCAGAACCTCCGCCGACGTCTCGAACATCGCCTTGAACTGGGGCTCATCGACCTTTGCGACATCTTCCCGCAGGTGGTCCTGAATCTCCTTGAATGCCTTCTGCATCTTCTGTGTGTGGTGCCGCGGATCGCGGTCAGCTGCGCTTGCCATTGTCCTTCTCCATTTCGTGGAGTCCTCCGTCACAAAACGCGGGCGATAGCGCTCGGGTTCCGCCTGCGGCGTTGCTGGCGAAGGCGATTGCACTAGGTATTTACGACAATCCGATCGCCGACGATTGCAAGGAGATAAACCGATGACCGATGACGCAACCGCGATCCGCCACGTGGTCGAGACCTGGATGGCGGCGAGCCGGAATGGCGATCTGGAGACCGTGCTTGGCCTGATGACGGACGATGTCGTCTTCATGGTTCCCGGCAAGGAGCCCTTCGGCAAGGAAGCCTTCGCCGCCACCTCCAGGAGCATGGGCGAGACCAAGATCGATGGCGACAGCGAGATCGTTGAGCTCAAACTGCTCGGCGACTGGGCCTATATACGCAACCGCATCGATATGACGGCGACACCGCCCGGCGGCGAGCCGGTGCATCGGTCGGGCTATACGCTGACGTTGCTGCGCAAGGAGAATGACGGCCGCTGGCGGCTGGCGCGGGATGCGAATTTGCTGGCGGCGAAAGGGTAGGGCGCGACCGCCGGAAGTGCCTATCTCCCCTTTTTTTGGGGTGTGTGCACCGCGTTCGATCGCCGGCGCGAACGCCCGCTACGTCGCCCTTACCTTCGCCAGGGTGGCTCCGGCGAAAATCGCTTACCGATCCAGTCGGCGAAGGCGCGGGTCTTGGCGGCTTGTCCCTTGGCCGAGGGCACGACGACATAGACCGCGCCTTCATCGGCCAGCGTCCACTCCTCCAGGACAGGCACCAGCCGTCCGTCGGCGAGTTCGCGTCCGATCAGCCAGTCGGTGCTCATCATCAGGCCGAGGCCCTGCACCGCGGCCTCGACCAGCACCTCGGCATCGTCGCTGACCAACGGCCCGGAAACCTCGACGCGTGCGCGCCGGCCCTCGTGGTCGGTCATCTCCCAGGCCGGAAAGGTCTGGAAGCCGCTGAAGCCCAGGCAGGAATGTTCGAGCAGCGCCTGCGGCGTCCGTGGCCTGCCTCTTCGGGCGAGATAGGCGGGGGCGGCGCAAAGCAGCCGGCGCCGCGTCGCCACCTTGCGTGCCACCAGGCGCGAATCCTCCAGCGCGCCGAGCCGCACGGCGACGTCGAAATTCTCGGCGACCAGATCGGCGAAGCGGTTGGAGAATTCGGCCTCGATGCGGATATCGGGAAATTCGGCAAGGAATTGCGGCAGCAGCGGTCCAATCCACATGCGCCCGAACGTGCCAGGCAGCGCCAGCCTGAGCAGGCCGCGCGGGCTGCCACCGGCATGCGCCGACGCGGCGGCCTCGGCCTCGTCGACGGAGGCGAGGATGGCGCGCACGCGCACCAGGAATTCGGCACCGGCTTCGGTCAGCGACACGCTGCGTGTCGTGCGATGCAGCAGCCTGACCCCCAGCCGCTCCTCCAGCGATTGCAGGCGCCGCGACAGGATGGTCGCGTCGCGCCCGACACGCGCCGCCGCCCTGGTGAAGGAGCGCGCCTCGGCGATGGCCGCGAAGGCCGCCATTTCGGCAAGGGCCGCCGGTTCATGAGATTGCTGCATGTTTCGCATTACTCAAATGCAAAATGGAACGATTATCCATAAATAGCGCAACAGATAGGTTCACTCAACCCTCAATCATCTCACCGGAGTGAAACCATGAAAGCCATCGAACTGAGCCAACCCAGGCTCGACGCCTTCCGTGCCGCCACCGTCGCCACCCCCGAACCGCAGCGCGGCGAGGTGCTGATCCGCCAGCGTGCGGCAAGCCTCAATTTCGTCGACGTCGCGGTGGCGAGCGGCAATTATCCGGGCCCGAGCTTTCCGCTCATCCCCGTCGCCGACGGCGCCGGCGAGATCGTCGCTCTGGGCGAGGGCGTTACGAGTTTCAGCACCGGCGATCGCGTCGTCGCCCATGCCAAGCCGCGCTGGATCGGCGGCCGGCCGCGGCCCTACGAGATGACGCAGATGCGCGGCATCTCGCTGCCGGGGTCGCTGGCCGAATATGTGGCGCTGCCGGCCAATTCGCTCGTGCCGGTCCCGGCGCATCTCTCCTTCGAGGCGGCGTCGACATTGCCGATCGCCGGCACCACGGCATGGAATGCCATCCGCGCCGCCAATGTCGGGCCGGGCTCGGTCGTCGTGCTGCTCGGCACCGGCGGCGTCTCGATCTTCACCCTGCAGCTTGCCAAGGCGGCCGGCGCCACCGTCATCATCACCTCGTCGTCGGACGAGAAGCTGGAACGGGCGAAGGCGCTGGGCGCCGATCATCTCATCAACTACCGCGCGACGTCAGACTGGGACGGCAAGGTGCTTGAGCTGACGGGCGGGCTCGGCGCCGACCTCGTCGTCGAGACCGGCGGCACCGCCACCTTCGCCCGCGCCGTCAACGCCACCGCGCCCGGCGGCACGCTGTTCACCATCGGTTTCGTCACCGGCGCCGAGGCCACGATCAACCTGCTGCCGATCATCATCAAGGCGCTGAAGGTGATCGGCAACAACACCGGGTCGGTGTCCGACCTTCGCGACGCCGCCCGCGCCATCGGCGCCGCGGGGATCAAGCCGGTCGTCGACAAGGTGTTTTCACCTGACGAGGCGACCGAGGCCTACGCCCACATGGCCGCCGGCGGCCTGCACTTCGGCAAGCTGGTGTTCGGGCTGGAGTGGTAGGGGCGAAAGTGACCGAGCGCGTAATCTCCACCGCAAAAGGAGATTACGCGCTCCATTTCAGATCAGCTTCTCCAGCGTGATCGGCAAATCGCGTACCCTCTTCCCCGTCGCGTGGAACACCGCATTGGCGATCGCGGGCGCGACACCGACGATGCCGAGCTCACCCACACCCTTGCCGCCGAGCGCCGAGGAGTGCGGGTCGGGAATGCCGACCGAGATCACCTCGATGTCCGGGATGTCGGCATTGGTCGGCACCAGGTAGTCGGCGAGGTTGTTGTTGACGATGCGGCCATGGCGACGATCCATGATGCCTTCTTCCAGCAGCGCCTGGCCGATGCCCATGATGATGCCGCCCTTCCATTGGCTTTCGGCGAGCTTGGGGTTGTAGAGCCGGCCGGAATCCAGCGCCGACACCACGCGCGAGACGCGCACCGTGCCGAAATCCTCGTCGACGCGGACCTCGATGAAATGCGCGCACCAGGAATAGCGCGAATAGTCGCCCTCGGTGTGCGGCAACGCCATGGCGATGGTGGTGTAGTTCTTGTAGCGGTCCTCGGCGGTCGAATTGGCCGGCATGGTGTCGCCGGTCGCCTCGATGCGGTCGCGGCCGACGCTCTTGAACAGTTCGGCGATCGAGACATCGGGGCCATCGCCGCGCGGCGAGCCGATGCGGCCATTGGCGACAACCAGAGTGTTGGCCTGCAGTGCGTGGAAGGGCGAGCGCGGATCACTGATGGCGAGCCCCACCAGTTGATCGAGCGCCGAGGTCGCGGCCTTGTGAACAGCACCCGTCATCACGCCGGCCAGGCGCGAACCGCCGCTGACGCCGGCGCGGGCAAAGCGGGAGTCGCCGAGCTTCACCACCACATCGTCGGCCGGCACGCCGAGCGTCTCGGCGGCGGTCTGCGCCAGGATGGTGTAGGTGCCCTGGCCCATGTCGATCGAGGAGCTTTCGACCTCGACCGAGCCGTCGGCCAGGATGCGCACGACGGCCTCGCCATAGGCGCGCCGCACCGGATAGGTGCCGGCGGCGACGCCCCAGCCGATCAGCTGGTTGCCGTCGCGCATCGAGCGCGGTTTCGGCGAGCGCCTGGACCAGCCGAAGCGTTCGGCGCCCGCGGCAAAAGCCTCGCGCAACTGCCTGGTCGACCAGGCCTTTTTCGCGTGCGGATCCTGTTCGGCATAGTTGCGCAGGCGGATTTCCAATGGATCGATGCCGACCTCATAGGCGAGCTCGTCGATGGCGCTTTCGATGCCGAAGGCCGAGGGATTTTCGCCCGGCGCGCGCATGGCGCCCGGCACCACGGAATTGACCCGCACGACATTCTGCTTCGAGGAGAAATTCGGCGTCGCGTACATGATCGAGGTGACCGAACCCAGCGGCTCGACCCACATGCCGTCGATGGACGTTTCATTGACGCCGCGATGCACGATCGACTGAATCACGCCGTCGCGGTCGGCGCCGATGGTCACGGTCTGGCGCGTCGCGGCGCGGCCGCCATAGCCGGTAAAGGTCTGCGGCCGCGTCATCACCAGCTTCACCGGGCGGCCGATCATTTTGGCGGCACTTGCCGCCACCGCACCGTGGCTCAGCGCCAGCGCCTTGGAGCCGAAGCCGCCGCCAATATAGGGCGAGACCAGCCGCACATTCTCGAACGGCACTTCGAACCATTCGGCATAGGTGCGGGCCATGCCGTCGAGCCACTGGCTCGGCTCCCACACGGTCAGACGATCACCTTCCCAGCGCGCAATCAGGCCATGCGGCTCCATCGGCGCCTGGTATTCGCGCGGCGTGTTGTAGGCGGCGCAGATGCGCACCGGCGCGGCGGCGAAGGCGGCGGGCGCATCGCCCCATTCCTTGGTCATGGCGTCGATCGCAATGCCGTCACCGGCCTTGCCGTCGCTGAGGTCGACGATGGAAGGCGTCTCGTCGTAGCTGACCTTGACCAGGGCTGCGGCGGCGACCGCCTGCTCGAAGGTTTCGGCGACAACCGCCGCGACATGCTGGCCCGAGAAGGTGATGTCGCGGGCCAGCGGGCAATAGGGCTTGTCCGGCGGCGTCGTGCCGAGCCAGTCCGACGCGGTCCTCAGGCTGATGATGGTATCCGGCGTCAGCATTTGCAGCACGCCGGGCGAGGCTTCAGCGCTTGCCGTGTCGATCGCGCGTACCTTGCCCGAGGCGATCGTGCTTTCGACCAGCACGGCATAAGCCAGTCCTTCGAGCTGCTGTTCGACCGCGTATTTCGCGGCACCGGTGATCTTGGCCGGGCCGTCGACGCGAGACAGCCGGCCGCCGACGGCCTCCGCCAGTGTGCCGTCGGAGGCGTCGCCCCGTTTCGATTCACCAACTCTGATGTTGTGAACGGTCATGCCGTCTCTCCCAATTTGAGGATGGCGCGCGCGACAACGCGCGGCGCGAGCTCGATCTTGTAATGGTTGGCGCCATGGTCGACGGCGCCTTCGACGGCGAGCAGGCTGGCGGCACGGACGGTTTCCGGCTCCAGCACCTTCCCCTTCAGGGCGTCTTCCACGGCACGGACGCGCCAGGGCTTGGTCGCGACGCCGCCGAGCGCGACGCGCAGATCGCGGATGGTGCGGCCATCTGCTTCGAATTCGATGCCGACAGCGGCACTCGCGGCGGCGAATTCATAGGATTGCCGGTCGCGGATCTTCAGATAGGTCGAGCGGCGGGCTGCCGCGGAGGCAGGGATTGCGATTGCGGTGATCATCTCGCCCGGCTCGATCGCGTGTTCCCTGTCGGGCGTGGTGCCGGGCAGCAGGAAGAAGTCATCCACCAGAAGCTTGCGCTCGCCCAGATGAACTGTTGCGTCGAAGGCGACCAAGGCGGTGGCGAGGTCGCCGGGATACATGGCGATACAGGCCTCGCTGGTGCCGAGCACCGCGTGTCCCCTGGTGACTCCGCCGATGGCCGAACAGCCGCTGCCTGATACACGCTTGTTGCAGGCGGCAAAATTCACGGGATCGCGGAAATAGGGGCAGCGCGTGCGCTGCATCAGATTGCCGCCGATGGTCGCCATGTTGCGGATCTGCGCCGACGCCGCCTGCCACAGCGCTTCCGAGATGGCGGGGAAGCGGCTCTTGATGTCGGCATGGTCGGCGACATGGCCCATTCTGGCGAGCGCGCCGATGGTGGCGCCGCGCTCGTCGACCGCGATCCGGTCGAGCCCCTTGAGATGGGTGATGTCGACCAGCGTGTCGGGCTCGGCGACGCCGCATTTGGCGAGGTCGATCAGCGCGGTGCCGCCGGCCAGCAGCATGGCGCCGGGCAGGGCGGCCGCCTGGCGTGCGGCGTCAGTCGAAGTGGCGCGCAGGTATGAAAAATCCCTCATGATGCGAACTCCTGGGCTGCCTGGCGGACGGCGGCAACGATGTGCGGATAGGCGCCGCAGCGGCAGAGATTGCCGGCCATGTATTCGCGGATTTCCTCGTCGGAGCCGGCATGGCCCTCGCGGATGCAGGCCACCGCCGACATGATCTGGCCGGGCGTGCAATAGCCGCACTGGAAGGCGTCCTGTTCGAGGAAGGCAGCCTGCACGGGATGCAGTTCGCCCTCCCGTGCAAGCCCCTCTATGGTGGTGATGGCGCGGCCCTCGGCTTGCGCGGCCAGCGTCAGACAAGCCAGCACGCGCTCGCCGTCTATGTGCACGGTGCAGGCGCCGCACTGGCCATGGTCGCAGCCCTTCTTGGTGCCGGTCAGGCCGAGCCGCTCGCGCAGAGCATCGAGCAGCGTCACGCGCGGCTCAATCTGCAATTCGTGGTGCCGGCCGTTGATGTCGAGATGGACGGGGATTTTCGTCATGGGCGTCTGGCTCCAGTTGCTTGACGCTGAGGGGAATGATCTGGTGTCGGGGCGGGGGAGGGCAAGGGCGTCTTCGTCAATCCCCGGCTGGCAGGGGAGCTGTGGCTAGCGGCTTTGAAAGACGTGACATACCCGTTCCCCTTCTTATATGATGAAGGCACTCCACTAAAGCGGAGGTGCCTCCGTTTATTACGTGGGGGCTGACCCGGCCGGGTTCAAGCCCCTGACACAATGTGGAGAAAAAATTGGCCGTCGAGCCGTCCGCAATCGCCGAAACGAAGACCGCCGCAGAGGAAAAGCCGCTGCGCGCGGATGCCCGGCGCAACCGCGACCGGCTGGTCGAGGTGGCGGCTTCGGTGTTTGCCGAGCGCGGCATCGATGCCTCGCTGGAGGAGATCGCGCGTCGCGCCGGCGTCGGCATCGGCACGCTCTACCGGCATTTCCCGACGCGCGAGCATCTGGTCGAGGTGGTCTACCGCCGCGAGGTCGAGGCGCTGTGCGCCGCCGCCGGCGAGCTTGCCGCGAAACATCCCTCCGATGTCGCGCTGGACGAGTGGATGCGGCGCTTCGTCGACTACATCGCCACCAAGCGCGGCCTGGCGACCAGCCTGCGCATCCTGCTGACAACCAATTCCACGCTGTTCTCCGACACGTCGGGGCGGGTCTCGCAGGCCTTGCGGCAACTGGTCGAGGCGGCGGTGGCCGACGGGACCATCCGTGGCGACGTCGATGCCTCCGACGTGCTGCACGCGCTGTCGGGCATCTACTCCGCGCCCGACACGCCGGAGTGGCGCGACCGCTCGCGGCGGCTGGTCAAGCTGTTGATGGACGGGCTGCGGTTCGGGGCGGGGAAGGGCTGACATCGTGGACGACCTCAGCTTGCTGCTGACTGGTTCGTCAGCGGGGAGGACACCAGCCTGGCAGCCGCCAACAGTCTGGAAGCGTTGCTCGACGCGGCCTATCCCGATGATGAGCTTGTTCAAGATGTGGTCATAGACCTTGCGAGCTACAGACCCGGCGGCGGCCCATTTCTCTTCGATAAGCTGGAGATTCAACGGCGCTTGCATCGCCTTCGCGATTATCTTTCGCGCCGCACCTAAAGAGATCTAGAGCGAAGCGGGACGCAGGGCTTGCAACCAAATGCGAGCGGTTGTTAAAATCCTCACATTTCAAGGGATGCACAGGCCCACGCATGACGGCTCGCAAGGCGCAAAGGACGGCACGGCTTATCGATCTGCTGTCGCAGCGGCGGGTTATCCATCTCAGCGAAGCCGCGGCGCTGCTCGGCGTTTCCGAGATGACGGTGCGGCGTGACATCGCCACCAACCAGGGGCAGATCGCCTATCTCGGCGGGCACATATTGGCGGCGGCCGAGATCGAGCCCGATATTCCCTATGAACTGGCGACCGCGGCCGACAGCCATGCGGCGGCCAAGCGCGAAGCCTGCGCGCATGCGGTGCGCAAGATACGGCCCGACGAGACGATCTTCATCGACTGCGGCACGACGCTGATCCATCTGATCGATCTCATTCCCGACAATTATCAAATAACGGCAATATGTTACGCCATGAATGTCGCGGAACGCCTGAGCCGCAAGCCCAATGTCACCATCATCATGCTGGGTGGTGTCTATCATCCGGCCTCGGCGTCTTTCTCGGGCACGCATGATTTCGACATTTTGAACAGCGTCGGCATCAACGCGGCCTTCCTGTCGGCCGCCGGCGTCGACGCCAAGCGCGGCGCCACCTGCGAGCATTTCCACGAAGCGGTGGTGAAGCAGAAGGTGATGAGCCTGGCGCGCGAAAATTATCTGGTCATCGACTCGAGCAAGATCGGCAAGCTCAAGCGCGCCTTTTTTTCGGCCATGGACGGCTTCGACGCCATCATCACCGAACATGGCGAGGTCGGGCCGGATTCATTCCTGCCGCAGGCCTGACTCCGTTTGACATTTCACCGGTCTGATGGAAAAGTCACAAAAAAAGTAAGAGAAGTCTCAAAAGGGGCTCGGCAGGGGTAGAGGACGCGTCAACGGGAGGAAGTGCGGGCGTCATGGTCGAACAGGGTTCGATTGCGCTGATTTCCGAGGCTCCCTTGCTGCGCGTCGAGGGCGTCAGAAAGCGGTTCGGCGGCGTCAATGCGCTGCGCGGCGTCAGTCTCGAGATCCTGTCCGGTGAAGTCCACGCACTGCTCGGCGAAAACGGCGCCGGCAAGTCGACGCTGATCAAGATCCTGAGCGGCGTGCACGTGCATGATGGCGGCTCGATCGAAATCGACGGCAAGCCTGTCTCGTTTTCTTCGCCCGCCCAGTCGCGCGATGCCGGCGTGGCGGTGGTTTACCAGGATCTGAGCCTGGTCGAGTCGCTGTCGGTCGCCGACAATCTGCTTTTGGGGCGAGAGCCGCAGACGCGGCTCGGCTTCCTGAAAAAGCGCCAGCTGGTGGCGCAGGCCGAGGCCTTCCTCAAATCGCAGAACATTCCGCTCGATGCCCGCGCCATGGTCGGCTCGCTGCCCTTCGCCTATCGCCAGATGACCGAGATCGCCAAGGCGCTGATGGGCGATGTCCGCCTGCTCATCCTCGACGAGCCGACCTCGGCGCTGACCGATGATGAGGAGAAGATCCTGTTCGAGGCGATCCGGGCGGTTGCAGCACGTGGCGTCGGGGTGATCTACGTCACCCACCGCCTCAACGAAGTGTTCCGCATTTCGAACCGGGTGACGGTGTTCCGCGACGGCCAGAACGCCGGAACTTTCGTCACGGCGCAAACCAATATGCGGCAATTGGTCGGCGCGATCGTCGGGCCGGATCACGCTGTGCTAAAAGCAGATGGCGCCGCATCCGGACAAGGGCAGGCGCCGTCCGCCGGTTCCTCTGAAAAGCCCGTGCTCGAATTGAAAGGCGTCAGCAATGACCGGCTCGACGGGGCCAGTCTCGAATTGCGCGCGGGCGAAATCCACGGCCTTGCCGGGCTGATCGGCAGCGGACGCACCGAAATCCTGCAGACCATCTTCGGCCTGCGGCCCATCCAGTCGGGCGAGGCCAGCTTGGACGGCGTGTCGCTGAAGGGAACAGACCCGGCGGCGGCGATCGGGCAAGGCATCGCACTGGTGCCGGAGGACCGGCACGTCCAGGGCCTGGTCCTCGAACATTCGATCGAGCGCAATCTGACCTTGCCGCGGCTGCCTTATTTCTCGCGCCTTGGCTGGCTGCAGCGCCGGCCGGCGAGCGAACATGCCAATGCGGCGATGCGCAGGCTGGCCGTGAAGGCGCCAAGCGCGTCGACCATGGTGAAGAACCTGTCGGGCGGCAACCAGCAGAAGGTCGTGTTCGGCAAATGGAACGAGCCGCGGCCGCGCGTGCTGTTGCTCGACGAGCCGACGGTCGGGGTCGATGTCGGCGCGCGCGAGGAGATTTACGGCGTCATTCGCACGGCTGCGGCGGCCGGCAGCGGGGTGCTGCTGGTGTCTTCGGATCTCTCCGAATTGCTGCAGCTCTGCGACCGCATCTCCATCGTCGTCGATGGCCGCATCACCAGGACGATCGCGCGGCCGGAATTCGGCAGCGCCGAGGACCTGCATCACCTCATTCAACTTTCGCAGCCATCGGAAGAGCACGCGGCATGACCGACATCCAGAGCCCGGCAAAAGCCGCCACCAACCAGCCGAGCGGGCGCTCGGCCTTGCAGCATCTGCTCAAGGGCGAGCGTCCCTACATGCTCTATGTCGCCTTCGCCGTCATGCTGATCGTTTTCAGCCTGGCGTCACCATGGTTCCTGTCTATCGACAATTTTCTCAACATCGGCCGTCAGACGACGCTGGTGTCGATCATTGCGGTGGGCATGACATTCGTCATCATCTCCAGGCAGATCGACCTGTCGGTGGCCTCGACCCTGGCACTTTCGGGCATGAGCGCGTCGCTGGCGATGGCCTTTGTCGCCAACAACTGGGTCGTCGGCGCCGTGGCCGGGCTGGGCACCGGGGCGCTGATCGGGCTGCTCAACGGCGTCTTGACCACGCGTCTGGAAATCCCGTCCTTCCTGGTGACATTGGGCACGCTGAGCGGCGCACGCGGGCTGGCGCTGATGGTCACCAACACCAAGCCGGTCATCATCACCAACGAGTACTATTTCGCGATCTTCGGCGAAGGCTCGGTGCTCGGTATCCCGGCGCCGATCCTGTGGACGCTCGGCGTCACCATCGCCGGCATCTTGCTGCTGCACTACAGCGTCTATGGGCGGCGGGTTTACGCCGCCGGCGGCAACCCGACGGCCGCGCTCTATTCCGGCGTGCATATCAAGCAGGTCACGACGCTTGCCTTCGTGCTGACCGGCACGCTCGCCGGGCTGGCGTCGCTGATCCTGTCGGCGCGCTCGCACGCGGCGCGGCCCGATGTGGTGCAAGGCATGGAGCTCGATGTCATCGCCTCGGTCATCCTTGGCGGCTGCAGTCTGTTCGGCGGCCGCGGCTTCGTGCTCGGCACGCTGCTCGGCAGCCTGATCATCGGCACGCTCAACAACGGGCTGGTGCTGCTCGGCGTCAGCTCGTCACTGCAACTCGTCATTAAAGGAGCAATCATCGTCGCCGCTGTCGCGTTCACGAGGAGGTAAGGCGCACGCGGAAATCAGCAGAAGCCGCCGGCTCCAAACGGCAAGACAATATCAACAATCAACGGAGGAAGTCATGAAATCGGTTCACTCGCTTTTCTGCACATTGAGCCTCGCCGCCAGCGCCTTCGCGCTGTCGACGATCCTCAGCCTCGCGCAAACGCCGGACACCTGCGTTAGCGGCGTCGACATGGCGACGCTCGGCCCCAAGGGCATTGTCGGCCAAGGCCCGCACGGTGAAAAGGCAGCCTCGCCCGACGAGCTGAAGCTGACCGATGACGAGGCCGCCAAGGTCAAGGCCGGCAAGTTCAAGGTCGGCATTTCCATGCAGACGGTGAACCTCGACTGGTCGCAATTGCAGGTGCAAGGCATTAGCGAAACGCTGGCCAAATATGGCGTCACCGTCACCGGCGTGGCGTCGGCCGAATATCAGGTCGACAAGCAGATCGCCGATATCGAGAACACCATCCAGCAGCATCCGGACGGCATCATTTCCATTCCCGTCGATTTCACCGCGACGGCGCCGACCTACAAGAAGGTGGGCGAGGCCGGCATCAAGCTGGTGTTCATGGACAGCATCCCGGTTGGCCTCTCATCTCCAAAGGATTTTGCCTCGATGATCTCGGCCGACAGCCAGGGCAACGGCCAGATCGCTGCGCAGATCCTGGCCTCCTGCATGCCCAAGGGCGGCACGATCGGCCTGGTGAATTTCGGCGTCGACTATTTCAGCACCAATGAGCGCACCAAGGGCGTCGGCGAGTGGATGAAGAAGAACCGGCCCGACATCGTCATGAAGCAGGTCGACTTCACCGATCCCTCGAAGGTCTCGCAGATCTCCGGCGACTTCCTCACCGGCAATCCGGATGTGAAGGGCCTGTTCGCGGTCTGGGACCAGCCGGCGCTGGACACGCTGTCCTCGATGCGGGCGCAAGGCATCGACATTCCGATCACCACGGTCGATCTCGGCCTGCAGTCGGCGATCGAAATCGCCAAGGGCGGCCCGCTCAAGGCTACCGGCTCTCAGCGCCCCTATGACCAGGGTGTGGCCGAAGCGATGGCGATGATGAAGGCGCTGATCGGGCAACCCACGCCGGCCTGGGTCGGCGTGCAGTCGCTGCCGGTGGTGCAGTCCAACGTGCTGGAATCCTTCAAGACCGTCTTCCACAAGGATCCGCCGGCCGAGCTCGTCGACGCCTGCAACAGCGCCAAGCCGAAGTGCAATTGAGGTAATTGAGGTAATTGCGTGGGCGCGGGAGAGATCCCGCCCCACCAGCCGGAACGACCATTCTGGGCTGGGCCTACATGTCTCTCGACCAGGTCGGCGAGAGCAGCGCCAACCCATTCGAAGGCAATGCCAACGACGTTCCGATCTCGCAGATCTGCCGCGACATCGAACTGCGCGCCGGACTTGGCGAGGCTGACCTGCCCAAGCCCTTGCTGCCCGTCAACGACATCGCGACCTGAAGTGCCTGATCTGGCGCGGCTACGCTTTCGCTTCGATGAGGATCACCAGCGATTCCGGCACCACGCCATCGTGCGCCATGGCGTCGGCGGCCGCCTTGCTCTGCATCAGCGCGGCCATCTTGTCCATGTCCGGCACGTCCATCATCACGGCCACCCGCTTCGGGTTCTGCGGATCGACGAAGGTGCGGATGTTGGTGATCCCCAGCGAGCCGAAAAGCTCCTTGCGCTTGGGTGAACTGAGCCAGTGCTTGCTGTCTTTCGAGATGTTGTGATGGCCGATTACGGTTGGCATGGCATCCTCCCCAGGGTGACGCCGGCGGTCGATATCGCCCGCCTGATGCTGCGATCCACCTGTACGGGCCAGTGAGCGCTGTTTCCCGTAGACTGTCAATTAGCGGTTGCTGATATACGTCCGTCCCGGGGACTGAGCCACGACGGCCCTACTGGCGGCACAATCGTCGCCGACCTATGTCGATGTCCAACCGCTGGCGATCGCAAAGATGGAACAATGCGGCACGACAGGCTTGTCCTGACCCTGATTTGGCGCGAGCTCTCGGCTGGCCTGCGCTCGATGCGCCGACGCGACCTTGCATGGATCGTCGCTGGCGGCGGGGCGCTGCTCGCCTACGCCATTGCCGACATCGTCGTCGCCTTGCAGGCGGCATCCACCGGGCTGCGGCAGGCACAGGCGCTGTGGACGGCCGGCCTGCCGGGATCGCTTCTTTGCCTTGGCGGCTTCGCCGGCAGTGCAATCGCAAGACTTTGCCTGTCGTGTGCCTTCGCGCCGTTCCTGAAAGCACTGCCGCTTTCACTCATGGAGCGCCGGCGCATGGCGGCGGTGGCGGCATGCGCGCTGGGCGTTCCCCTTGCCTTCATCGTCGCGGCGACAGTGGGCCTTGGCTGTTTCGTCATCGCAAAGCCGCTGGCGCCGGCCTGGGGTCTCGGTGCCGCGATGCTGTTTGGCGCCGGATTTGGCGCGGCGGCGGTGCTGCGCCTGCGGAGCGCTCGCGACCTGGTCCACGCCGACAATACCGATCCGGTGAGCGATCCGGGCGGGCGCCGCCCGTCGCTCGGCGCCTTCGATCGATCGACGCCGGCCTGGCTCTCGAGCTGGGCCTGGGGTCTGCCCGCCGGGCGCGTAAGGTTTTCATGGCGGCTGGCGGGAGCAGGCATCCTTTTCGGCCTCGCGGCGGTCGTTGCCGGCTCCATCAGCCTTGTCCACCATGATGCCGTGCCGGCGGCCATGGCAGGGCTGACCGGGGGCCTTCTGGTGTTCATGCTGAGCGCTCGGTTCCATCCGCTCGGCTCGCCGGTGCTGCGCACGGCTCCGCTCGGCTTCGTCAGGGCCTGGCTGCGCCTGGCGCGGCTGCCGCTGCAGTTGTCGCTTGCCTTCTTTCTCTTGCCGGCGGGCGCCGCCCTGGCGGCGGAGCCGTCGGCCTGGGCGATGCCGCTCGCCAGCGGCTTCTGGCTGCTGGCGCTGAACGGCGCCTATGCGGTGTTTGCCGCCTATTTCATGACCGCGCCGTTCGTTGCCGCGCTGAGCTTCCTCGGCGCCATTGCCTACGCCAGCTACGAGACGCTCGAATATGGGCGCACGGTGCTGATCGGCTTTGCCGCCCTTGTCCTGTTTCTGTGGCACCAGGCGCAACGGAGATATCGCCATGGATAGCAGCGTCGATCCCGCCGAAATCCTCGCGGTTCGCGGGCTCAGCGCCGGGTATGGTCGTCGCGCGGTCGTCAGCGGCATCGATCTGTCGCTCGAACGGGGCGACGTGCTGGGCCTGCTCGGCGCCAACGGCTCGGGCAAGTCCACCTTGCTCAGGGCGATCACGGGCCAGATCCGGCCGCTCGGAGGGACCGTGGCGATCGACGGCGCCGACCTTGCCAGGGCACCGGAACGCGCCAAGTCAGGCTTCGGCCTTGCCGTCGATCCATCCGACCTGCCGGCGGCGCTGAGCGGGCGGCAATACCTTCAACTCGTCGCCTCGATCCGCGGTTGCGCCGAAGACGACTGGCCTGGCGTCGATGTCGCCGAACGGCTCGGGCTCAAGCGCTGGATTGAACGGCCGATCGCCGAATATTCACTCGGCACGCGGGCCAAGATCGCCATTGCCGCGGCCTTGCTTGGCGCGCCACCGCTGCTGATCCTCGATGAGTCCCTGAACGGCCTCGATCCGCTCGCCGGCTTTGAGGTGAAGCGCATCATCCTAGCCCTGGCTTCCAGTGGCCGCCATGCCGTCATCATCTCCACCCATGTCGTGGAAGCGGTGCCGGGACTGTGCAACCGCGCCGTCCTCCTGGCCGATGGCCGCATGGCGCGCGACTGGCACGCAAGGCAACTGGCCGAGGCTGGCCAGATGCCCGGCGCCTTCGAAGCCGAAGTCATGCAGGCACTGACGGTCCAGGCGGTCGATGGGTGAGGGCACGTTGCAGTCGTTTCGCGATCGCTGCGGTCACGCAGGGCTCAAACCTCCAGGCATACCTTGCCGAAATGCTTCCGCGCTGCGTAGTGCGTGAAGGCGGCGGCTATCTCGCGCAGGGGGAAGCGGCGGTCGATGACGGGTTTGATGCGATTGGCCTCTATCGCGCGGATCATGTCCTCCTGGTCCGCCCGGCTGCCGATCGAAATGCCGCTGATGCGGATCTGGTTCGAGAATATGGCCGGGATCGAGACATCAGCCGCAAAGCCGGTGAGCACGCCGATCAGGGCGATGTGGCCGCCTGTCCGGCAGGCGGTTAGGGATTGCGCCAGCGTGGCCGGGCCGCCGACTTCGATCACGTGATCGACGCCGCGTCCGTCCGTCAACTCTCGAACCTTGCGGCTCCAGTCCGGCACGGCCTTGTAGTTGATGACGGCGTCGGCGCCGAGGCGGCTTAACCGCTCCAGCTTTTCCTCATCGGAGGAGGTGGCGATGACCCTGGCGCCGGCGGCCTTGGCGAATTGCAGCGCAAACAGCGACACGCTGCCGGTGCCGAGAACCAGAACCGTGTCTCCGGGCTTGACCTTGCCGCACACGACCAGGCCTCGCCAGGCAGTGACGCCGGTGCAGGTGAGCGCCGCCGCTTGCGCGTGCGTATAGCCCGCGGGAGCTTTGGTGAAGGCCTGCGCGGGCATGCAGACATATTCGCTGGCGAAGCCGTCGAAACTTTCTCCCGGAATGTCGCGCCTGGTGGCGGGCGTCATGTCGCCATCCAGCCACCAGGGATAGAAGACACTGACGACGCTGTCGCCGGGCTTGAGCGCATCGACATTGCTGCCGACGGCGATCACGTCGCCGGCACCGTCGGACAGCGGAACGCGGCGGTCGGCCAGGGGTGTCTTGCCCTGCACGGCGAAATCGTCGCGCATGTTCAGCGAGCAGGCGCGGATCCTGACCATCACGTCGCCGGGTCCCGGCTGGGGCGGATCTTCCTCGACCAGGTCGAGCCTGTCCAGGCCACCCGGCGCTCTAAGCCTGACGAGCTTCATCTGCCTTCTCCGAAATGTGGGATGTTTGATGCAGGCGGCGCGCGCCGGCGCTATCGAATCTGGCGGCCGGAAATCACCCGCAGCCAGGGCGCCAGGTGGAAGGCGCTCATCAGGAGATACATGGCCGGCATCCCGGTTAACGGGCCGGTCAGCGGCGAGGCGCCCATGCACAGCATCGCCGCGTCGCCGCCTTGAAGGCAGGAGAGCAGGGCCATCAGGGCGAAGGTGGGTGCCGCCGCGAGGCATAGCCAGTCGGCGATGCCAAGGGTGCTGGTGTTTTCAGGGGTCGCGCTGCCGGTACCAGAATGGATATCGCTCATGATCTTGATCCCGTGATGGTTGCGGCCCGTCAGAACTTGGGTTCCTCGCCCCCGCCACAGGCGGAGGAGAGGTGTCCGCGAAGCGGACGGAGAGGGGACCTTCGGGCGCAGCCTCTCCGTCTCGGCTTCGCCGAGCCACCTCTCTCGAGCGAGGAACCCAGGCTGGACAGGGGCTTGGCTCTCGCCAGTTCCTGCTACTCACCCTTGTCCCTGAAGGCGGCTTCGCCGGCGGCGGCCACTTCGGCCCATTTCTTGTCGGCGCCAGCTTCGTAATTGTCGTGCCAGTTCCACCAGCTGTAGAGCGGCGTCTGGGGATAGCCTTCGGGCGAATCCTCCCAGATCTCCTGGCGGCCGAGCGGGGTGGCATCGAGATAGCTCCAGACCGTGCCCATCTGCTCGTCGCCGCGGCTGCTGATGAAATAGGTACGGAAGACGCGGTCGCCGTCATGGATGAAGACGTTGTGGCCGTGCCATTCGTCGACGCCGAAATCCTTGTCGAAGCTGTCGGTGATCGTGTACCAGGGCATCTCCCAGCCCATCCGCGCCTTCAGCCTGACAATGTCAGCCTGCGGCGCGCGCGAGGCGTAGGCCAGCGTGGTGTTGCGGGCGTTGAGATGGGCGAGGTGGCCGACCTGGTCGGCGCCGAGCGAGCAGCCGCGGCAGGCATGATCGGGCCAACCATAGACGCCCGGCTCGTAGAAGGCGCGGTAGACGATCAGCTGGCGGCGGCCTTCGAACAGGTCGAGCAGGCTTGCCTTGCCGTTGGGGCCCTCGAACACATAGGCCTTGTCCACTTCCATCCACGGCATGCGCCGGCGTTCGGCGGCGAGCGCGTCCTTGGCGCGCAGCGTCGCCTTCTCCTTCACAAGCATCTTTTCGCGGGCGGCGTCCCATTCCTGCCGCGAAACGACCGGCGGGGTCTTCATCGTCATGTGCTTGGTCATTGGTCTTCTCCTTTGTCAGTCATGGCGCCGTCGCGGCCTGCGATCGCGTTGGGATCCAGGGTAGAGCGATGAGGCGGGGTGGGGTGAGTTACATCCGCGACGGGATTTGAATCGTCCGGCCCGGCGCAGCAGGGGTGGCGGGGCCGTGCGGTGTGTTCGAGATTGTCGGTTGCAGGCATTTTCAACTATCCCTAATGAGATGCTTACTGTTAATACCTGAGATGCTCAGGCTAGCGAGTGCCGGAATTGGCGTCAACGGTGCCGATGACGGCCTCAGCCACATGGCTAGGTCTCCATCGCGCCGTTGCGACTTGCTGACCGGCGGTGGTGATTTAAGCTAGGGCGCAAACGTGCCGCGGTGGGAGTTACAAGTTTGACGGGATTTGCATGGACTCGCTGATCACCGCGGCGGCATTGGCGCTGGCGGCGGGCGATCCGCTCGGCGCGCTCGACCGCGTCGCCTTGCGCGAGGATGCGCCGGCGCTGGCGCTGCGCGGCATCGCCATGGCGCAGCTCGGCGACTTCGACCGCGCCAAGCTTCTGTTGCGGCGGGCGGCGCGCGCCTTCAGCCCGAAAGAGGCCGTCGCGCGCGCCAGATGCATCGTCGCCGAGGCCGAGATCGCGCTGGTCTCGCGTGACCTGGGCTGGCCGGCCAAGGCGCTCGACGCGGCGCGCACGACGCTGGAAAAGCATGGCGACCGGCTGAACGCGGCGCATGCGGGTCATCTCAAGGTGCGGCGCCTACTGTTGATCGGCCGGCTCGACGAGGCTGAGCATGTGCTGGCCGGGCTCGACCCGACGCCGCTGCCGCCGGCCGCACGGGCCGCGCATGAGCTCGCCGTCGCCGGCATCGCCATGCGGCGCCTGCGGACCCGGCCGGCGCGCGCGGCGCTGGAATGGGCGCGCAACGCCGCCCGCCAGGCGGGTATTCCAGGCCTCATGGCCGAAGTCGACAGCGCATCCCTGGCGCTGGAAACGCCGGCGGCGCGGCTGATCACCCAAGGCACGGAGCGGCCGTTGCTGCTCGAGGAGGTCGAGGCGCTGCAGGCATCGCCGGCGCTGGTCGTCGATGCCTTTCGCTACACCGTGCGCGCCGGGGACCGAACAGTCTCGCTGGCGAGCCGGCCGGTGCTGTTCGCGCTGGCGCGCGCACTCGCAGAAGCCTCGCCCGGAGATGTCTCGCGCGAGGAACTCGTGGCGCGGGCCTTTGGCGGCAAGCATGCCGATGAATCGCACCGCGCCCGGCTGCGCGTCGAGATCGGCCGGCTGCGCGCCGAGCTTGCCGCGCTGGCCGACATCAGCGCCACCAAGCGCGGTTTCACGCTGGCGCCGCACCTGGCGCGCGCGGTGATGGTGCTGGCGCGGCCGATCGAAGAACGGCACGCCGCCGTGCTGGCCTTGCTCGCCGATGGCGAATCCTGGTCGAGCTCGGCGCTGGCGCTGGCGCTCGGAACCGGCCAGCGCAGCGTGCAGCGGGCGCTCGAGCCGCTCGCCGAGACCGGCAAGGTGCAGTCTTTCGGCCATGGCCGGGCGCGCCGCTGGATGACGCCGCCGGTGGCCGGATTCACGACCACCTTGTTACTCCCGGCGCCGCTGCCGAACGGCTAAGGTGTGGCGAGATTCAGGTGAGGCCAGCCTGACCGGAATCTCGACCCACCTAAATCCCGTACCGAAGATCAGCGGATGACGACCACAATCGAGGATCAAGACATGAAGCATTCACCGGCCGAAATCCTGCGCGAATACGGACCCTTTCCGGGTGTGGAGCGGATACATGGGGTGAGCTATGACGGCGAGAACGTCTGGTTTGCCTCGGGCGACAGGCTGAACGCCTTCGATCCGCAAAGCGGTCAGACGCTGCGTTCGATCGATGTCGCCGCTCATGCCGGCACCGCCTTTGACGGCCGGCATTTCTTCCAGCTCGCCAATGATCGCATCCAGAAGATCGACCCGGATACCGGCGCGGTGCTCGCCACGATCCCGGCGCCCGGCGGCGGCCGCGATTCCGGGCTCACCTGGGCCGAAGGCACGCTCTGGGTGGGGCAGTACCGCGAGCGCAAGATCCACCAGATCGATCCCGAGACCGGGAAAATCCTGCGCAGCATCGAATCCAGCCGCTTCGTCACCGGTGTGACCTGGGTGGATGGCGAATTGTGGCACGCCACCTTGGAGGGCGACGAGAGCGATCTGCGCCGAGTCGACCCGAAAACCGGCAAGCTTCTGGAGAGGCTCGACATGCCTGCCGGCATGACCGTCTCGGGGCTGGAATCCGACGGTGGCGACCGCCTGTTCTGCGGCAGCACTTCCACCCCGATGGTGCGAGCGGTGCGCCGGCCGAAATGAGCCGGTTCTCCTGACGAAGACATCAAGTCCGTGAGTCGCCGGCGAATTTACCCGGACATTTCTTCGCAAAGGATCCGACCATGCCCGAACCGATCACGCTGAACGACGGCACCGCCATTCCCCAGCTTGGCCTTGGCGTGTGGCAGGTCGATCGCGGCATCACCGCCGACGTGGTGGGCTGGGCGATCAAGGCCGGCTACCGGCTGATCGACACCGCGCAGGGCTACCAGAACGAGGAGGGCGTCGGCGAGGCGATCCGCGCCGCTGATGTGCCGAGGAGCGAGCTGTACATCACCTCGAAGCTGCGCAACGGTGCGCACGAGCGCGACGCGGCCCTGCGCGCTTTCGACGACACGATGGAAAAACTCGGCATCGAGCAGATCGACCTGTTCCTGATCCACTGGCCGGTGCCCAGCCAGGACAAATATGTCGAGGCCTGGAAGACCCTTGTCGAGCTGAAGCAGGCCGGCCGCATCAAGTCGATCGGCGTTTCGAATTTCAACAGGGACCATCTGGAGCGCATCATCGGCGAGACCGGCGTGGTCCCGGTGGCCAACCAGATCGAGCTGCATCCGCGTTTCCAGCAGCGCGCGCTCAGGGAATTTCATGCCGGGCATGACATCCAGACGGAGAGCTGGAGCCCGCTCGGCAGCGGCCGGCTGCTCGGCGATCCGACGATCGCGGGCATTGCCCGCAAGCACGGCAAATCCGCCGCGCAGACGATCATCCGCTGGCATCTCCAGCAAGGGCTGATCGTCATCCCCAAATCGGTCCGCCAGGACCGCATCGCGGCCAATTTCGATGTCTTCGACTTCGAGCTGGACGCGCAGGACCTGAAGACGATCGCGGGCATGGATTCGGCCGATGGCCGCGACGGACCGAACCCGGCGACGGCGGCATTTTTGTTTTGAAGAGCCTGCAGGGAAGCTGCCGATCTCCCCCACGAGGGGGGAGATCGGCGGCTTCACCGTCGGCGCTCTCAAATCCCGGACCTATCCAACCCACGAGGGGGGGAGATTGGCGGCTTCGCCGGCCGCGTTCGCTAAATCCCGGACCCATCCAGCTGTTGTGCGTCGTCGCCTTCCCAGGGGGCGGGCATCGAGCCGCCGCGGCTGAGGTTGGCCGAGGGCATGGGCATCCAGCACTTCAGCTCCGGTTCGGCATATTCGACGACGCGGCCGGGCGAGGAATCGGATGCCCGCCAGCCTTCACCGGCGAACTGGTCGCCGCGCGACCAGTAGGCGAGGTCGACTTCCGCCGGCCCCTGTTCGGAGGGACGGACCGTGACCAGGATCCGGCTGCCGTCCTTGGGTGCCGTCGACATGTGGCGCCACCGTTCGGGCTCGTCCATCGCAATTCCTCCTGCCTTGGTGCGATATGAAGTGTCGCCTCGCCATCGATGGTGGTCAACCCACACTTTGTCGGATTGCGCATGCCAGACGCGTCCTTGGTCTGGCATGTTCGCCAGGACGAGGAGAGACACTCATGAATGACAAGGTCGAGCCGGCCGTGGGCGAAATGACACTGTATTTCAGCCGCAATCCCAATCCGCGCCTGGCGGTCGCGGTGGCGCGCCATCTCAAGGCGCAGGTGGCCTTCGAATTCGCGTCACCCTTTGCGCCGGAGCAAGCGGAGCGATTCCGGCCGCTCAATCCCAACCTCTCCATTCCCATCCTGGCATGGCCCGGCGGCAGTCTGTGGGAGGCCGACGCCATAGCCTGCCGGTTGTCGCGCGCGGCGCGTTCCGATTTCTGGCGCACCGGCGAGGACGAACCCGACATGATCCGCTGGCTGAGCTGGGGCAAGGAGAATTTCATGCGCGCCTGCGACACCGTGCATTTCGAGCGCGGCACCAAGCAGCGCTATGGCATCGGGCCGATCGACGAGGACAAGGTCAGCAAGGGGCTGGAAGAGTTCCACAAGGCGGCCGCGATCCTGGAGGCGGAACTGGCCGGCCGGCAATGGCTGGTCGGAACGTCGCTTTCCTATGCCGATTTCCGCATGGCGGCCTTCCTGCCTTTCAACGATGCCGCCGGCCTGCCGCTCGGCGACTATCCCGCGCTCGACCGCTGGTATCGCCGGCTCGAAGCCATCGACGCCTGGCGCAACCCTTTCGAGGGGCTGGATGCACCGCCCCTGGCACCGATGCCGCGGCAAGGTGCGGCGCTGTAGCTGACAAAACTGACGACCGGCGCATACAGAAACGAAACTTGAAGACGCCGGCCGCCGTCTGGGGCGTTGGGGTGCATCTCGTTGGGGCGCGATGCAAGGTCAGGCTAAACGGATGGCCGGCCTGCGCAACCGCAACGCCGGCCCATGGTGAATGGGTGGTTACTATCCACAGGGGCGGCTGACGGCGGCCGTTCCTGGCGGCCCTTTCCTCACAACTGTGCGCAACACCGGGCCGCCGGCCATCGGTGCTCGACGGGCCGCGCCTGGGTTGCTAAGCCCCATTCCGAGCAGGAGACCTTTTTGAGTCGAGACATGACCGTTGCGATCGAGATGGGACACACCACGGCGGGCGCCCCAGCGAACCTCGATCTCGAGGAACTGCTGGCGACCCGCCTTCTGGTGCAGGGCAATTCTGGCTCCGGCAAATCGCATCTTCTGCGCCGGCTGCTGGAGCAGAGCGCGCCCTGGGTGCAGCAGACCATTGTCGATCCCGAAGGCGACTTCGTGTCGCTCGGCGAGCGCTACGGCCATCTGGTGATCGATGCCGAGGAGCACACCGAGCGCGGCCTGCAGGCGGCCGGCGAGCGGGCGCGCATCCACCGCGTCTCCACCGTGCTCAACCTCGAGGGGCTCGACGCCGAAAACCAGATGCGCCGCGCCGCCGCCTTCCTCGGCGGGCTGTTCGAGGTTGCGCGCGACCACTGGTATCCGATGCTGGTGGTGGTGGACGAGGCGCAGCTGTTCGCGCCGGCGGTGGCCGGCGAGGTTTCCGACGAGGCGCGCAAACTCTCGCTCGGCGCCATGACCAACCTGATGTGCCGTGGCCGCAAGCGGGGGCTGGCCGGCATCATCGCCACGCAGCGTCTGGCCAAGCTCGCCAAGAATGTCGCGGCCGAAGCCTCCAATTTCCTCATGGGCCGCACCTTCCTCGACATCGACATGGCGCGCGCCGCCGATCTGCTCGGCATGGAGCGGCGCCAGGCGGAAGCTTTTCGCGACCTGGAGCGGGGGCAGTTCATGGCGCTGGGGCCGGCGCTGTCGCGCCGGCCGCTCGGCCTGCGCATCGGCCCGACCGACACCAGCCCGCGCAACGGCACGCCGCGGCTGATGGCGATGCCGGAGGCAGCGCTGGAGGATGCCCGCGCGATCATCCTGGCGGCGCCGCCGCCCGAGACGGTGCGCACGCCGCGCCGGGTGGCGTCGCCGGACCTGCTCGACCAGCTGATGGCGGCGAAATCGGCGGCGCTGGAAATCCGCCCCGAACCGGCGGAACCGCAAATCAGCGCCGAGGACCTGGCGGAGCGGCGCGAGCGGGTCGACCGCGTGCTGCGCGCCATACTGGCGCAGCCCGATGCGGGTTTTCGCGTGATCGGCGTGCTCTACCAGGAATTCGTGGTGCGCTGCCGCATCGAGGGCCTCGCCTCGGTGGTGCCGGACCTCGCCGAATTCCGCCGCATGCTGACGCGCGCCCGCGCAGGCCTCGGCTCCGAAACGACGCAGGACGACGCCTGGCGGGACGTTTCCGTGCGCGCCTCGCTGCTGCCCGACGACATGCAGGGCGTGTTCATGATGATCGCGCGGGCGGCGAAGGAAGGCTGGCCGTGCCCGAGCGACGCCGCGATCGCACGCGCCTATGGCTCGCACTCGCTGCGCCGCGCCCGGCGCCTGCTGACCTATATCGAGGAGCAGGGGCTGATCGTCTGCCAGCTCGACGGCACCGGAAAGCGCACCGTGACGCTGGTCGAACTCGCCTGGGCCACCGCCCCCGGCGACCCCGATGCCGAGGAGGCGGAGCAGGGGAGCCTGGCGCTGTGAGGGCGGTCATGGCGGCATGCAAGTGCGGCGCGACATCGATGCACGGGGCAAGATGACCCTGGGCCGGGCAGGCTGCAGGCTGGGTTCCCTGCAAGGCCAGCGGCCAAATGAACGCGCGGCCGGCGCAGGCCGGTCAGCCTGCGGCCGCGATGCCGGCGTGGTGGCTGCCCAACTGCCATAGGGGCAGGGGAAACCGGCCGTGCTGCACCTCGAGCAGGCGAAAACCCGCCCCGCCGATCAGGCTCAGCGGATCGCGGTTGAGGTGGCAGCCGCCGGCGATCGAACCCCACAACCGGTTCAGCCGCTGCTGCCAGCGGCGGCAGCGCGGTCCCTCGGCCTGGCCGTGCTCGATGAAGATCAGCCGGCCTGTCGGCTTCAGGACGCGGCGGATTTCGCTGAGCGCGGCCTCGGGGTCCGGAATGGTGCAGAAGGCATAGGTGACGACCACCGTGTCGGCGATGCCATCGGCCAAAGGCAGGCTTTCGCCGCCGGCGCGGATGCATTCGACGGCGAACGGCATGGCGCGGCTCTTGGATGCGGCGAGGCCGAGCATGGTGCCGTCGGGGTCGACGCCGACCAGCCGCTCCACCCTGGCGGCGTCGTAATAGGGCAGGTTGAGGCCCGAGCCGAAGCCGACCTCGACGACGACACCTTCAGCCCTCGGGATGACGCGACTGCGCATCCGCGTGAATGTGCCGGCCGAACAGCCGGCATGGACGAAATAGGGGGCGACGCAGCGCGCATACCAGGAGAGGCAGGTCTGGCACATGGTTCAGCCTCCATGCCCGGCGGCAGGGACGCGGCAGCCGCCAAGCGGTTCTGAAGTGCGATGGCTTGATGTATTGACCGGTGACATTTCTCGCTCCAAGGGAGTTGATCGGGCCGGATCGGCGCGAAACCGGGGGATGGATAGAAGGCCGGCGTCCCCTCAACGTCCTCTCCTTGCGCGGCCGCGTGCGGATCGATGGAGCTGATACAACTCAGACTTCTGGGCTTTCCGGAGTTCCGGCTGAACGGGCGACGGGTCGAGCTGGCCTTGCGCAAGGCGGCCGCGCTCGTCATCTACCTCGCCGAGGCCGGCGGACCGGTGGCGCGAGAGGTCGCCGCCACGCTGCTGTGGCCCGAGGCCGACGCGCAAGCCGCTCGCGCCCGCCTGCGGCGCACGCTCTACAAGATCCGCATCGCCTGCGGCGAGGAGATCATATCAGCCAGCGCGGCGTCGCTCAGCCTGCGCCCGGGGCTCCTGGTCGAGGCCGACGCCATCGCCTTCGACCATGCCTGCGATGCCGGTCTGCTCGACGAGGCCGCCGGCCTCTACACCGGCGACTATCTCGCCGGCTTCGCGCTGCCCGATTGTCCCGAATTCGAGGAATGGGTGTTCTTCCGCCGCGAGGCCTTGCGCAGCCGGCTGGTGCAGGCGCTGGAGCGGCTGGTGGAAGCCAGGATCGCCGGCGGCGACGCGCGCGGCGCCGTGATGCACGCAACGCGCCTTGCCGCCCTCGACCCGTTGAGCGAAAGCGCGCATCGCCATTTGATCCGCGCCCATCTGGCCGCCGGCGACCGGGCGGCGGCCGAGCGCCAGGGCGAGGCCTGTATGCGGCTGCTGCGCGACGAACTCGGCGTGGCGCCCGACCCGGCGACGCTCGCTCTGCTGCGCGCCGGCGATGCCGAAGCGGAGATGCCGAGAACCCGCTATGTCGCCGTGGACGGCATCCATATCGCCTACCAGACGATGGGCAGCGGCCCGGCCGATATCGTGCTCGTTCCCGGCTTCATCTCGCATGTCGAGCGCATCTGGGAAGACAGGAGCTGCCGCGCCTGGCTCGGTGCCGTGTCGCGGCTCGGACGGCTGATCCTGTTCGACCGGCGCGGCATGGGCCTGTCCGACCGCGTCGGCGCCCGCCCGACCGTCGAGGCGACCGCGCGCGACATATTGGCGGTGATGGACGCGGCCGGCAGCCGCAAAGCCGTGCTGGTCGGCGCCTCGGAGGGCGGGCCGGGCTGCATCCGCTTCGCCGTCGACCACCCCGACCGCCTGACCGGCCTGGTCCTGTGGGGCTCGCTCGCCAAGGGCAGCCGCGCGCCCGACTATCCCTCCGCGCTCACATCGGCGCAATATGATCTGTGGCAGCAGCGCCTGCTCGCCGGCTGGGGCGGCCCGGCGGAAATCGAAACCTTCGCGCCCAGCCTCGCCTCCGACCGCCAGGCACGCGCCTGGTGGGCCGGCCTGCTCCGGGCCGCCTCCAGCCCCGGCGCGGTGGCCGGCCTGCTGCAGGCGCTGCGCGACGCCGACGTGCGGCCGCTGCTGTCAAAGGTCAGGGCGCCGACGCTGGTGCTGCACCGCACCGGCGACCGGGCGGTGCGGGTCGAGGCCGGGCGGTATCTGGCGGCGCGGATAGCGGGGGCGCGGTTTGTCGAGGTGGAGGGAGAGGATCACTGGTTCTGGGTGGGCGAGCAGAGGGCGCTGCTGGAGGGGATTGCGGGAATGGTAAGGGGCAAGGCAGGGCATCAACCGACGCTTGCTTAACAGCGGAGACAGGCTGTAGGCTCGGGCGCGGATCAGTCGGTTGCGGACCGACACGTTGCGCTCACGCTAGTTCAACGTCAGCTTTGCACCTCTAGTGCTCGAACCTCCCGAAAACAATCCCTGGAACGACGCGTTTAGCCGGCGACGGTGTGGGTCAGGTCGGGCCTGAATGGCCATGTCATATTTGCGGGTGCCTGGCTCTCCCACGAGGGCGAAGGCCGGCGTGCCCCTCTCCCGCTCGACGCCGAGCAATTCGAGGTCGCTTACGGCAGAGCTTTTGGTCTTCAGCCATGCCGTCGTGGCCGTTGCCGCGCCGTGCCGATTTTCTGGAGTGACAAGCCGGCTCGACTCGGCGAATTCGTAACCCTACTCGGCGGCAGTCTCCGATGGCGCCTCTGCCGGCCCCAAAGGCTCGGCCTCGGCACGGGGCTTGCGCCGTGAAAACAGCGACCTGAGCGTGACGTAGAACACCGGCGTCAGGAACAGGCCGACGAAGGTAACGCCGAGCATGCCGGAGAACACCGCGGTGCCGAGCGACTGGCGCATTTCCGCGCCCGGGCCCGTTGCGATCATCAGCGGCACGACGCCGAGGATGAACGAGAAGGCGGTCATCAGGATCGGCCGCAGCCTGAGCCGGCAGGCTTCGACGGCAGCCTCGGCCGCCGACAGGCCGCGTTCCTGCGCCTGCCGCGCGAATTCGACGATCAGGATCGCGTTCTTGGCGGCAAGCCCGATCAGCACGATGAGGCCGATCTGCACGAGGATGTTGTTGTCCAGCCCTCGGAAAGAAACGCCGAGCAACGCCGCGAGCACGCCGAGCGGCACCACCAGCACAATGGCGAACGGCAGCACCCAGCTTTCATATTGCGCCGCCAGCGCCAGGAACACGAACAGCACCGACAGTCCAAAGATATAGACAGCGGCATTGCCGGTATTGTGCTCCTGATAGGCGAGCTCGGTCCATTCATAAGAGGTACCGGCCGGCAGCGTCTTTGCCGTGATCCCTTCCATCAAGGCCAGCGCGTCGCCCGTGGAAACGCCGGGCGCGGCGTTGCCCTGCAGCGGCACCGAGACGTACATGTTGTAGTGCTGGACCAGCGCCGGGCCGGTGACGTCGCGGATCTCGATCAACGTGCCGAGCGGAACCAGCGCGCCGGTCGCCGAGCGCACCTTTAGTTTCAAGATGTCGGCGCGATCGAGGCGGAACGCCTGGTCGGCCTGCGCCCGCACCTGGTAGACGCGCCCGAAAGCGTTGAAGTCGTTGACGTAGGCGGTGCCCAAATTGATCGACAGCGTCTCGAAGATGTTGGGGATCGGCACGTTCAGGATGCGCGCCTTGTCGCGATCGATCGCCAGGAAGAATTGCGGGCTCGACGCGGAGAACGTGGTGAACACGCCCGTCAGCCCCGGCGTCTTGTTGGCCTTACCGGCGATTTCGTAAGCAAACGCCAGGATCTGCCGCATGTCGGCGCTGTTGCGCTCCTGGATCTGGAGTTTGAAGCCGCCGGCATTGCCGACGCCGCGGATCGGGGGCGGCGGCAGTGCGATAATGAAGGCTTCCTTGATGCTTTGCAGGCTGCCGAACAGATTGCCGATGACCCGGGTCGCCGACTGGCCGGCTTTCAGTCGCTCATCAAACGGCTTGAACCTAGCGAAGATTACGCCCGCGTTGCTGGCGTTGGTGAAGGTCGCGCCGGAGAAGCCGGCGAAGGCGACTGCGTAGTCGACGCCTGGCGTTTTCTGGATGATCTGCGACGCCTGCTGGATGACCGCATCGGTCCTCGACAGCGAGGCGCCGTCCGGCAGCTGGACGACGACGATCGCATAGCCCTGGTCGAGCGACGGAATGAAACCGCGCGGCACCGCCTGCACCATGTAGCCCGTGGCGCAGATGAGGGCCACGAAAACGGTCAGCATGGCGCCGATCGCTATCCACGAGCCGACCAGCACGCGCACGATGCTCGAATACCAATGGGCGAGCCTGTCAAAGCCATTATTGAAGCCGTCGGCGAGCGCCCGTCCGAACCGCGCCAGGAAAAAGCGCGGCGGCGCCGAAGCAGTGTGATGCGGCTTGAACAGCAGTGCGGCCAGCGCCGGCGAGAGCGTCAGCGAATTGAATGCCGAGATCGCCGTCGATACCGCGATGGTGATCGCGAACTGCAGGTAGAACTGCCCGGAAATGCCGGGGATGAAGGCTGTCGGCAGGAACACGGCTATCAGCACCAGCGAGATCGCGATGACCGCCGTTCCGACTTCGTCCATGGTCAGGTGCGACGCCGGATTGGGCGCCAGCCCTCTGGCGATATTGCGCTCGACATTCTCGACCACGACGATCGCATCGTCGACGACGATGCCGATGGCCAGAACGAGGCCAAACAGCGTCAACATGTTGAGCGAGAAGCCGGCGGCGAAAAGCACCGCCAGCGTGCCGATCAGCGACACGGGGATCGCCACGATCGGCACGATCGCCATGCGCCACGATTGCAGGAAGACGATGATGACGATGATGACCAGCAGCATCGCCTCGAGGATCGTCTTGTAGACCTCGTGGATCGACTGGGCGACGAACTCGGTCGGATTGTAGACGATGTCGTAGCTCAACCCCTTCGGGAAGTCGCGGGAAAGCTCCTTCATCTTGTCCTGGATCTCGGCGGCTGCGGCGAGCGCATTGGTGCCCGGCCGCTGGAAGATGGCGAGCGCCACCGCCGGTTTGCCGTTGAGATAGGAGTTGGTGACGTAATCCTTGGCGCCAAGCTCGATGCGCGCCACGTCCTGCAGCGAGATCAGGCGGCCGTCGTCGGTCGATTTGACGATCACGTATCGGAAGTCGCGTGCGTCGTTGAAGCGGCCCTGCGTGGTGACCGTGTACTCAAATGCCGAGCCGGTGTTGGTCGGCGGCGCGCCGATCGAGCCGCCCGACACCTGGACGTTCTGGTCGCGCAACGCCTGCACCACATCGCCCGAGGTCATCCCCAGGGCGGACAGTTTTTCTGGATCGAGCCAGATGCGCAGCGAATATTCGCGTTCGCCAAAGATGATGAGGTCGCCGACGCCGTCCAGCCTGAGCAGTATGTCGCGCACCCGCGAGCGGGCGTAGTTCGAGACGTAGAGCTGGTCGTAGGTATTGTCGGGCGACAGCATGTGCACGACCATCATCAGGTCGGGCGAGCTCTTGGTGGTGGTGATGCCGAGGCGACGGACTTCTTCGGGCAGGCGCGGCTCGGCGACCGACACGCGATTCTGCACCAGCACCTGCGCCTTGTCGAGATCGGTGCCCAGCTTGAAGGTGATGGTCAGCGCCATCGCTCCGTCACCCGACGAATAGGACGACATGTAGAGCATGCCCTCGACGCCGTTGATCTCCTGCTCGATCGGCGTTGCCACAGTCGCTGCGACCGTCTCGGCGTCGGCGCCCGGATACTGCGCGCGAACGACAATGGTTGGCGGCGCGATCTCGGGATATTGCGCGACCGGCAGCTGGGTATAGGCAATCCCGCCGAGGATCAAAAGGACGATCGAAACGACCGATGCGAAGATCGGACGGTCGACGAAGAAATGGGCGAACCTCATTGCTGCAACCCGGCGGTCTCGGCCTTGGGCGGCAGCGTTACCATCTCGACCTTCACCTTGGTGCCGGGCCTGGCGTGCATCAGGCCGTTGACGATGATCGTCTCGCCGCCGGCCAGGCCCGAGCGAATCACGCGGTAGCCGTCGAGAAGCGGTCCGGTGCGCACGGGCTTGGCCGAAACCATCCCGGCCTCATCCACCAGGAACACGATGCGGCGATCCTGATCGGCGCCGATCGCCTCGTCGGGCACCAGCACGCCGCTATGCGGCAGCGACCCCGGCACGTTGATGCGCCCGAACATGCCTGGCTGGAGAATGCCGTCGGCGTTGGGAAACGTCGCACGCACCCGCATGGTGCCGGTCGCGTTGTCGATCCGGTTCTCGGCAAAATCGAGCTTGCCTTTGAATACCGCCTCCGCGCGGTCGGCGACACGAACCACCACCTCGAGCCCGCCAGCGCCTTCCTGCATGGTGCCGCCACGCGCCTTCGCGTCGCGGGCGTAGCTGAAATACAGGCGCTCATCGACGTCGAAATAGAAGTCGATCGGATCGCGCGTAACGATGGTCGTCAGCAAGGTGGAATCCGGCTGCACGAGGTTGCCGACCGACACCAGCCGGCGGTCGATGCGGCCGGACAAGGGCGCCTTGATCTCGGTGAATTCCATGTTCAGGCTGGCGGTCGTCAGCGCAGCCGTCGCGCCCTGCATCTGCGCCTGCGCCGAAAGGTATTCCCGCCGGCGGTCGTCAACCGTCGCGGTTGATATATTGCCGGTCTTGGCGAGTTCGTCGGCGCGATCCAGCTGCATCTTGGAGAATTCGAGCAGACTCTTGGCGACATCCACTTGCGATTTGGCGGCATCATAAGCCGCCTGATACGGACGCTGGTCGATGGTGAAGAGCAGGTCGCCCTTGTTGACCAGTGCGCCGTCCTGGAAGCTGACCTTGTCCAGATAGCCGCTGACGCGCGAACGGATGGCGACCTGGTCGACGGCTTCGAAGCGCCCGACGAACTCGTCGTCTTCGACGATGTCACGGACCACCGGCTTGGCCGCCGTCACCACGGGTAGCTGCTGGTCCTGCGCAAACGCAGTGCTGCTGAAAGCCATGCCGACCAGGAATGCCGCCGACACGGCGGCGCGGGCAAGCCAGCCGGCCGATCGACCGGGTCGCCCGCCCGCGTCGCGATGCAATTGCGCATTCTCTGGTGTGTCCATTTGCGTCCCCGCTCGCTGGACCCGGAGGTCGGTTGATCCGCTTCTACGCTAAGGCTTTCTCGTTGAGATCAGAGCACTGCAGTGTTGTGCATGGCAACATGATCATTTTCCATGTGGGCCGAAATGTCCACCCTGTGGCTGCTCCGCCACCGGGCCAAAGCCAGTCCGCAAATTAAAGGATTGCGGATCCCTTTGATGGACGGCTTATGATTCATATTGGTCGAAGGAGACCGATATGGGCATTACCACGCCGGCCAGATTGAATGGACTGCAACACTGGGGCATCGAGCAGTGCGTTGATATATCCCTCCCGCTGCAGCCGGCACGTCGGTCTCGGGGGCCTGGCCAAAGCTGCCGAACGTGCCATCCTCGTCGCCGGTCGCGGCCGGACGAATGACCGGGGCCTCGGTCCGCTGTGCCCGCTTTGACGAACGTCTGCTGGCTGGTGCCAGCAACACCGCTCCTGGCCGACAGCAGCTTCCGTATCGCAACGGTGAGGTCGGAAGGCGCGGAGGCCCAGAACCCGCTATGTCGCCGTGGACGGCATCCATATCGCCTACCAGACGATGGGCAGCGGCCCGGCCGATATCGTGCTCGTTCCCGGCTTCATCTCGCATGTCGAGCGCATCTGGGAAGACAGGAGCT